>WJJC01000206.1 GCA_014729945.1 Candidatus Bathyarchaeota archaeon | reverse complement strand
GCCTGCCCTGTAAACTGTGCGATTATAGTTGTTTTCTGTATCGTAGATCTCGGTGTTGATTAAAGTAATGGATGCGTTCTTTGATAGCTGCAAGCTCCATGGGTTGCCCCGTTTAATTGTACTGTTGATTATCCATAGTTCACTATTCCCCGTGAGTGTGTAAGAGTGTTCATCTTCATCAGAGAAAATCAGTCTCGCATTGATTATATGCAGGGAAGAATTACCTGATAGGTTGAGTCCCCCTTCGACTTTATAGTCTCCGTTTTCGATAATCTTTTTCTGGTTTTCACTAAGTGTTAAATCGAGTCTTATTGTTTCTGTTTGACTCCACGCCTCTGGGGGATTTAGCAATAGAAGTAATATCATTACTGCCCCAATCTTTTTTTTCATCTATATTAGTTTCAGGTTGAATAAAATATAGTTAATGACTCCAAGACTCAACTATCTAAGTAACTTCTATAAAGGATGATTTGGGTGATGATCCTATACTTTTAGGTGAATAAGGTTGAAGTATAGAAAATTTGGACCCCTGGACTGGGAGGTATCAGCCTTGGGTTTTGGAGCCATGAGATTACCCATAGTTGACGGTGATAGTAGTAATATTGATGAACCTCACGCCATCAAAATGATAAGATACGCCATAGACCATGGTGTAAACTACGTTGATACTGCGTACCCTTACCATCAGGGTGAGAGCGAGTATCTAGTAGGCAAAGCATTGAAAGATGGTTATAGAGAAAAAGTAAAACTAGCGACCAAGATGCCCACTTGGCTGGTGGAGGAATATACTGATTTTGATAAGTATCTGGACGAGCAACTTGACAAATTGGATACGGAGTACATTGATTTCTATCTGCTCCACGGGTTAAGAAGTAACAGGTGGCCAAAAATAAAGGAATTAGGTGTCTTTGAATGGGCTGAGAAAGCCAAGAAAGATGGTAGAATCAAGCATCTGGGATTTAGCTTCCACGATGAATATGATGTATTTGAGCAGATTTTAGAATACTCTGAGCATTTTACTTTCTGTCAAATACAGCTCAACTATATGGACATAGAGTATCAGGCAGGCCTCAAAGGATTGAAGCTAGCAGCTGATAAAGGCTTGGCGGTGGTCATCATGGAGCCCATAAAGGGCGGTAAACTGGCGGTAACCCCACCCAAGGATGTACAGGAGGTATGGGCTAAAGCCGAGAAGAAGAGGTCTCCTGCTGAGTGGGCTCTACAATGGGTCTGGAATCACCCAGAGGTAAGCGTTGTTTTAAGCGGTATGTCAGAGATGAAGCATGTTGAGGAGAACGTGGAGTACGCTGATCGTAGCGAGCCCGGGAGTCTTACTGAAAAAGAGCTTGCTCTTATTCAGGAAGCAAAGGAAGCCTACAATAATCTGGGATTCATAGGCTGTACTGCTTGTCGTTACTGTATGCCCTGTCCACAGGGGGTGGAGATACCCGCGATCCTGGGGCTCTATAATGAGTACTATATGAGTGGTCAGAGTGACGAGATCAAGGAGAAGTACTGGGAGCAGATTACCCCAGAGACCCATAGCAGTAACTGTATTAGCTGTGGTGTCTGCGAGGAACAGTGCCCACAGGAACTCCCTATCAGAAAGTTCATGAGCGAGGCAACTCGCATGTTCAAACAATCCGACTAACTAATCTATATTTTTTACTATTTTTAAAAGAATCTAGTCATACCTAGGAGTTGATTTCTAGGAATTAAGGGGCGCTCCTCTTAGAGGCTTACATCTCCTCTAGAGGGGGTCTGCCACAGGGAGGATAACCTCGGAGCAGTGCTCATCTCCTTCCCCTTTTAATAAACGACTTCACTGCTCCGAGTCAGTCTCTTTTATGTATTTTACTATAAAATGGTTTCAGGAGTATAGATATCGAGGTTTAGCCTATAGGCGGGATATGTTCCTGTAATATATATCATCGTTAGGCAAGTTTACTGGGGCGTCTATTGTGTAATGTTTCATCATATTTTATGGGTTCTCCTACACTCCATAGGAATATGTGCGCCGTAGCGGGTCCAACCCGTTTAAACCTTGATACTAGTCTCTTTGCGACGTATTCATAATTGTTGCTCTTATTCATGCTGTCAAGCCATTTCTGGAAGCTTCCATGTTTCTCTGCTATGCGCTGGAACTCCTCTGCATTGTGTATGGTGGCCATTATCTTCTGTTTGTTCCTGATGATATCCTTGTTGTTCATTAATTCTTCCTGTTTCTCTAACCTATAACTCGCTATTTTGTTGATGTCAAAATTATCAAAAGATTCCCTAAAGTTGGGCCACTTATTCGCTATCATGGTCCAGTTTAATCCCCCTTGAAATATGCATCTAGTTAGATTCTCGAAGTATTCTTCATTTGATGCTGGTCTATCCTCTGTGTATACCCAACCTGGAATGTTTTCTTCGTGTGACATGTTTCATTTGATGGTTCCAGTGTTTTTGAAGCTTTTTAGGGGTGAATCACAAGTGTTTCTTTATGGAGCCAAGACAGGGACCAAAGGATATCCAGACAGGGGATAAGGGGGCCGTTAGTAGTAGTCACCCTATGGTTAGCAGGATTATGATAGATGTTTTAAAGAATGGAGGTAACGCGGTGGATGCGGCTGTGGCTGCAAGCCTTGCTGGGCCTGTTTATGAGCCGCATATGACTACCATCAGTGGAACAGTGAGCTTCCTATACTGGGATGCGGAAACCGGGAAAAGTTACTTCATGGATGCATCACCTATTCTACCCGAGGGTTTATCTCCTTTCTGTCCTCACCCATATGCTCCTACAACGGCTGCAGCTATCCCCGGTTCTTCTACTGGTTTGAAGAGTATCTTACAGCGTTTTGGCTCCAAGTCTTGGAGCGAGCTTATACAACCAGCTATTAAAGCAGCAAAAGAAGGGCACACTGTAACTAGCTGGGAGTATGCTCTAATATACGGTGGTTCTGGATCTAAATCCAGTACCTTGGCTGGTCGCACATTTTTCCCGAGTGGGAGAACACATTTTGCACCTTGTGGATTTCAGGTTCAAGTTGGAGAGAAATGGAGAAGACCGGATCTAGCGAAGAGCCTAGAATCATCTGCAGAGGAGGGACCAGATTACTTTATTAGTGGAAACTGGGCGAGGAGGTTTGTTGAGGTAGCTAATGAATTGGGTTGGATGATAACCTTGGATGACGTATCCAGTTATAAGCCTTTGTGGCTAAAGCCAACCACGATAAAGTATAAGGGAGACGAGATAATAGGGATCCCACCTCCACAGCGAGGAGGCTTCTATACAGGGTTCTTTTTCGGTGTACTGGAGCAACTAGAGCTAAATGACCACTATACAAAGTCTTCAGAGACCCTTGCGTTAATGGCTTGGGTTCTTAGACGGGCTCATCTTGACAGAAACCTGATCCATGACCCAGACTATTATGAGACTCCAATCGATACCCTGTTGAGCAGTGATTATCATAAAGTAATCTCTGAACTATGGGAGAAGAGTCGTCCAAAGAGAGACTTATCCAATTACCTTGAACTAACCAACAGCAAATCTACTTTAAGAGGATCACTACCATCCACAGGACATGTTCCCCATGATAGTTGCGAGTTAAGCATTGTAGACGAGGAAGGAAACTGGGTTCAGATGATGGAGACTGGCGGAGGCGGGATACCCGGTGTAGTGGTCGACGGGGTCCCCGGTAGCGGTATAGGCTGGGAGAGATACGCAATGATTGAGCCAAGTGGTAGAACTCAGCACGCTATCTCAAACACGATAGTAAAAAGGGGCGATGAGCCATGGATTTGCATAGGTTCTCCCGGGGACTGTATCTTCACTGTTCCCCAAGTTCTTTTCAGCATACTTGAATATGGTTGGAAGCCATACGAGGCGATTGATGCCCCTAGATTCTGGCCACTAAGAGGTGATTGGACTATTGAGGCTGAGAACCGTCTAAGTCTGGAGATCGTAAAGGGTTTAAGGAAAATGGGGTTTATACTAAGGCCGTTAGGTGAATATCACTGGTCTATGGGTAGTATGCAGGCTGTCTGGCGTGAAGATGGTGTATTAAAATGTACGGCTGATCCACGTCGGCTTGGAGTTGGGTTGGCTTTTTAATTTAGAGGAGATTTTCACCAAGACTTTGGGGAACTCTTGTAAGCAACCAGTCCTTACCTGCAAATTTTTGGCATAGATGATAATACACGCAAAGGATTTATTGGCCTCCAATCTATGCCTCCATGCATGAATGTAGCCCTGATCGAGCCACCCAAGGATTTCTGGTTCGTCATGGGAAAATATGTTCCACCACCTTTCGGATTACTATGTCTCGCATCTTACCTTGAGGAAAAGAGCCCGAGTGTTAAGATCACTGTTGTTGATTGCCAATCCGAGGGTCTGGACTGGGGTGGCTTAGAGAAACGACTAATTGAACTGACCCCGGATCTTGTTGCTCCCAGCAGCTTATCCACAGCCAACGCTTATTACAGTCTCAGGGTGTGCCAACTTTCTAAGAAAATCAACTCAGAGATCTGGACTGTCCTAGGTGGACAACACTTCACTGCTCTCAGCGATGAGACTCTTAGAGATTACCCTGAGGTTGATTTTATTATCCGTGGGGAGGGTGAAGTGACCTTCACTGAGCTTGTTAACTGTCTTGCGAATGATTCTGGGTTAAATGATGTTCTTGGATTAAGTTATAGACATGGATACATTATTCATAACCCTGATAGACCTTTAATCTGTGATCTTGATGAGTTGCCCCCACCCGCGTATCACTTAGTAGAGGAGCATATGGAAGGCTATTACTTCTCATTAATGGCGAAGGGTAGACCTTTCGCCATAGTGGAGGGGAGCCGTGGCTGTCATTATAACTGTAGCTATTGTAGTCAGTGGCGTTTCTGGCGCAGGAATCACCGCTTCAAGTCACCAGAGAGAGTTGTTAATGAGTTAAATAGACTCTATGGTGATTATGGTAGTCGTTTTTTCTGGTTTACTGATGATAACTTTGGTTTAAGTAATCATACAATGGAGATTTGTGATGCGTTAATAAATAGGGGGTTGGGAGATGAGATCCAGTGGTTCTGTCAGCTAAGAGCTAGTGATATAGTTAGACATCCGGATCGTGTGTCTAAGCTAAGAGAAGCTGGAGCCATATGGGCCTTAGTTGGCTTCGATAACCCAAGCAAGAAGATATTATCAAGCTATCGACGTAGCGATTTAACGAGAGATAACTCCAAGAAAGCAGTTGATACCCTACGATTAAACCAGATATTCAGTCAGGGGACTTTTATCATAGGTCACTCCAGTGATGACTCTCAATCAATTCAGGCTCTGAGGGAATACGCTGATTTTCTTGACCCGGATATAGCGTCTTTTTTCGTTTTAACCCCTTTCCCGGGAACCGAGATATATGATAAGGCACGTGAGAAGGATTTGCTTGAGGGGACTAACTGGGCAAACTATGATATGGTTCACGCTATCATGTCCACAAATCATCTGAGTCGAGAGGAGGTTCAAAGAGAACTCTACGAGTGTTATAACCAGTTCTTCGGTTCTTGGTCAAGACGATACAGGGGTATTTTAAGTGATAATCCTGTGACGAGACGCACTTATAGGTATCTAGCTAAGCAGAGTATATTGGCAAATCTGAAAGATTTGTTCAGGTAGGTGTTATTTATGCAGCCTAGGATAGAGCCGTCTCAATTGATTGTCTACATATTTATCTTTGTAGCTGCACCTACCTTGACCTTTTTCATTGGATCTTGGCTGGATACATCTCTTGGTTTTCCTCTTTCCCCGCCTTTTCCCTTGAATATTTTCACAGGTATGTGTGTGATGATTATTGGGCTCAATCTGGGCATCAAATCCACGAGGCAGCTTTACCATGCTGGGTTTGGACTACCTTGGGGCGAGGCGGTACACAGTGTAGAGACTCAAAGACTAGTCGTGAATGGAATATACAGGTATTCAAGAAACCCGATGGTTCTTGGTTATAGCCTGCTCCCCATGGGGATGGGTCTGATGTTTCAAAGTATCGGTATGGCTTTTTCAATTACCCCCATGGTACTGGCTCTCAATTATTTGATTGTAAAAACAAGAGAGGAACCCCGGCTGGCTGAGAGATTCGGGGACGAGTATCATGCCTATAAAGAAAAAACACCCTTTCTTTTCCCAAAACCTTCCTTACTAATCAGAGATTACCTCTTCCCCTATGTTTCTTCACATCGAGAACAAGTGGGCTACGTTCTGCTGGCTGAGACAAGTCTTCTGGTTACCTCTCTTCTCGTTTTTCAGGATCTGCCAGAAATTGGTACTACTTTTTTCTCATCTATCGCTGATCTGTTTTTCATTTTTATCTGTTTCGTGGGTATAGTTGCTGGTCTATTTCCCAGGTACTGCAGTTTCACCTCTAAAACTGACCGATATAAAGGTGAATCAGTTGAAGGTCATCACCCTAACTGTGCCTTTTTCTCTGGTCATGTTGTGGTTGTTAATGGGCGAAGATACTGCGCTGGATGCAGTGGGCTGGTAATAGGGGCTTCACTCGCTCTTCTGGGATTATTAACAGGGTTCTATCCCTTTGATACGTTAATCGGGTTCTGGTTCGGTGTCTTACTTGTGGGGCTTGGGCTGGCGCAGCATTTTATTGATCTAGGCTCAGGTTGGATACATCTATGGTTAAATATAGGCTTCGTGATTGGAGACTGGCTAATGTTTAAGGCTATTCAACTAATTAACTTCAGTTTTCTTGCTTCTATCTATTTCTTGGCGGTGACAATTTTCTGGATATATACTCGTATAAGAGCAAGCCAGTGGACCCACGTAAGTGTCTGTAGAGATTGCGATGTTGATTGTTTAATTCGTTTTTAGTAACGTTTCTATAACAGTGCCCGTACATCAGATCAGTGAATTGAATTGGTATACTGCACCAAATGTGGAACCGAGAACGAGGAAGACGCGGTAGTGTGTAAAAACTGTGGTGCTCCACTGAAGCCAATAGCCTACAAGTATAGACGTAATGACTGGGACTTTGAGAATGACTGTTTCGGTGGAAGAAGCAGGGGAGTATGGCCCATGATCCTCGGGATTTTCCTGATTATTCTCGGAGCATCAACGCTTCTTGATGAGGTCTTCTGGTGGGCGAGTTTTGATGTACTCTGGCCATTATTCATCATAGCGATAGGTATACTTATTGTCTCAAATACGATGAGACGATAAGCTACTATTTTTTACCTTTTTGTTGTCTTACCCGTTCATATAGTACTACGCCGGTAGCAACACTGACATTAAGTGAATCGATTTTACCCTTCATTGGGATATTTACAATACTATCGCATTTCCCTAGCAGTGTTGGGCTTATTCCCTTGTCTTCGCCTCCCATTATTAATGCTACCGCTCCCGATAGTTTCTCATTGTAGTATGGTTTCTCTCCACTAGGGTCCACTGCTATTATTCTGAGTCCTTCCTCCTGCATTTGTTTTATGGCTGGATAGATGTTGGTCTGCCAGACCGGTACGCTAAGGCTTGCCCCCATGCTTACCCTATGAACAGTGTTGGTGACACTGGCTGCTCCTTTCTTGGGTATTATGATTCCGTCTGCTCCCGCTCCCTCGCTAGTTCTTATGATTGCTCCTAAGTTGTGGGGGTCTTGAACCTGATCTAGCACCATGATGCATACTTCCCGACCAGTCTCCTTTAGCACCTTACTTAGGCTCCAGTTAACATCTGTCTGGGCGTACCCGATTACCCCCTGATGCATCCCGGTGGTGCTGAGGTGTTCAATCTGTTTTCTCGTAACCATATCGATCTTTACGCCTTTCTTGCGAGCTAAATCCTTGATCTGCTTGATCTTTGGGTCGTTTCCGTGACCAAATTCTAGTCTGATGCTTCTAATTAGATCCTGTTTTACTGCTTCATAGACTGGGTTTCGTCCTTCTAGTTGTATCATGGTGTTCCTCAAATCATGGAATATGGGGCTTATTTTTAAATAGTATTAAAAACTAGAGCTGTTTCGCTAACACATAGTATCTGGCGCGTTCCCCCGTGACACCATCCAACTCTACGCCATAAGTGACCCGGTATCCTCTATTCAAACATATCTTCAAGGCAGCTGGGTGATCCGCGTAATAAACTATAACCCGATACCCCTTCTCTCTAACCATATTCTCAAAGTACTCAAAGAACTCCGAACCATAGCCTCTTCCCCTATGCGTGTCACTAAGCCAGATCTCATGCAATTCTATGAAGTTCCCCTTGACTCCCAGTTCTTCCTCCAGTATTCTCCTATCATTGTACTCTCTTGGGGAGCCATCGGGGTGATTCCTAGTGTCGCTAACGTGCCATATGGCGTGACCAACGAGTTTATCTTCTTCTCTCCACATGATCAAACGTTCAGGTTTTTCATTGATGAGCTGCTTCTCTGTCTCTCCCAGAGTCAACCCAAGTGCTTCAAGGTATTCCTTTAGTTCTAATATTTCTCCTCCGTGATTGAAGCTTACCATTTCTGTTCTTCCCTTGAGCTATGTTATGGGTTATTTGGGAATATCCTTTAAACTGTGTCGACTGGAAGTTATAGGGATCATATTGTCAGAGGGAAGCATGAAAGAGATAGCTGAGTTATTGAGAAAGGGGGCAACCATGTTAGGGGAGACCTGCCCGGACTGTAATACGCCTCTCTTTAGGCTTAAAGACGGTAGTCTTGTATGTCCTATGTGTAAAAAACCCGTGGTTGTTGTCTCAGCTGACGCCGATACAGAGGTTATGGCTGAGCAGGGAAGTATAGACTCTACCTTGATGAATAAGATTAAGGAGATACAGAGTACGCTTGAGGATGAACGAGAGCCAGCTAAGATTAATGCCCTGCTGGATACGTTGATGAAACTTCTTGATGCCCGTGAACGGATACGGAAAATAGGTTAATAGAGTATAATTATTGCCAAGAGGCTACGATTATTAATGATTCTAGGGTAACTTCCCGTTATTTTCTCCGTGTCTCTGAGTAGTATAACTCTTGATACCAACCGGGGGATAACGATTCGTGCCGAGATACAGCTTCTTTTAACTAGAAAACGCGAAAACAATTACCATAAAAACTGGTACAGTGATGGTCAAAACTAACGAACTAGTAATTAAAAACTATTCTAAGAGCTGTTCAACCAAACCACAAACCTCTGCATGAACAACCTCAATGGACTTGGAAGCGTCAACAACCAACAACTCCCCAGCCTCAGCGAAAGCCAAATACTCTGAGCGAACCTTTCTCAAATATTCCCGTTCCTCAAAAACCGTCCTATTCCGACCAGATACACGATCCAAGCTCTTTTCTGGGTCAATATCAAGGAGAATAACCAGGTCAGGTTCTAAGGCGTGTTTGTTAAGCTGCTTCATCCAGTTCCTGTCCACCCCCGCTGCACCTTGATAGGCTAAACTACTATGAACATACCTATCACTGATTATGACACTTCCCTCCTCTAGGGCCTTTTTGATTGCTTTTCCGTGCTCAATTCTATCAGCTGCGAACAATAACGCCTCCGTCTCAGGCGTGAATGATCTGGACTCGGATCTCATATATGTCCATAGAAGACTACCTATTGCGCCATGTGTGGGCTCAACGTGAAGCTCGACAGTATATCCTTTCTCTCTGAAATACTTTTTCAGCATCTTTATCTGGGTTGATTTACCTCCCCCATCAACACCTTCGAATACTATAAAGTAGCCCCTGTGTCTCATCGTCATCTAGGAGGAAGAATTGGGTTAAAATAGTTTGGTGTTAGAGCTGAAAGAGTTCTCTATCAAACTTGGTGAGGCTCTCGGCTTTTCCGTTCTTAATCAAGATCATGTCCTCGACTCTGAGATAGTACTCTCCCTTATGCCAAAGTTTGGGCTCCACACAAAACACCATTCCGTCCAACAGTTCCTGTTCCTCATCCGGTTTCAGCCATGGATCCTCATGAACTTCTACTCCGATCTGATGTCCAACCATACGATTGGGTAATCTCTCCAGCAGTTGATCCTTATATCCCTCACGTTCACACACTTTCTCTATATGGTCAAATACTTGGTCTACCTTTTGAACCTCATCCCCTATAGCATCGCTGGTCTCAACCACGGCTGTCATTAAAGCGGGGTAAGCCTTCTCAATGTGCTCCTCGGGTTCTCCATAATATACGCTTCTACCCCAATCACTACAGTAACCGTCTAACACGAAGCCCACATCGAAAGCAATCGACGTACCGGGTTCAAGAGTTTGTTCTTTCTTATAGTTAAATACGCCCTCTGGTTCGCTGCCTGATTTACAGAAACCCGCCGTCGCTGGGAAGCTGACATCGCTGGCGCCCAGCCCCTTGCCTAGATGTTCTATCTTGAGACTACTGCTCCTCATCGTGGACTCTTCATCTAATTCATCTATCACCTTTCCCATCACAGCGTCAGTGAGTTTAGCGACCCTCCTAAGTTTCCTGATCTCGTCCATGTCTTTAATCATCCTAATCGGGTCCAAAAGACCCTCAGCGCTCTTGAATATGGCACCTTTACTATAGTTAGCGACAGCCAGAACAAGGCTTCCCCACGTATACTCTCCTACACCGATAGTCTCCGGGTGATCAAGGTCTTCCAGTATCTTCTTCACTTTAGGTCTCATATCCTCAAACATTCCAAGAGTATACCGCTCCTCTATCCAGCTTTCCTCTATCTTATCCGTATTCCCCATGCCCGCCATTATGATGGGCTCTCCCTCCTTGGGAACGAATAAAGAGTCCGCTGGATAATTCAGATCACGGTGTTTTCTCCACTCCACCGTGGTGCCTGTTAGGTACTGGAAATCTGGGCTACCTCCATAAACAAGTAGATCGAGGTCCTTCTTCTCCATTATTCCTTGTAGCTTCTCAAGTCTATTTCTATAATCAGTCATACTTACAATTATATCTAGATGTGATAAATCGTTTATGACAAAACCCTTTTTTTAACATCAGTTTTAAGACAGTTGCAGGATACTTTACACTATGCATAGCTGGGAGATCAAGGATCCTGTTCACGGGTACATTGAGTTATATGAACCAGAGATAGAGATATTGGATACCCCCCAGTTTCAACGACTCCGTAGACTTCGCCAACTCTCCGCAGCACATCTTACTTACCCCGGGGCAGAGCACACTCGTTTTCACCACAGTCTTGGAGTACTTCAGATAGCAGGTATGATAGCTCAGAGAATGATTAACGCTGATCTTATCAGTGAAGAGGAGATGCTCAAACTTAGATTAGCTGGGCTCCTCCACGACATCGGGCACGGACCTTTCAGTCATCTCTTCGAGGAGGTTCTTCAGAAACGGAATCTGAACCATGAACAAATGACCACCCGCATTATTAATGAGACTCAAATTGCCGATATACTCACTGACCACGGCTTAGACCCAGTGGAGATGTCAATTTTATCTATAGGTCAGTATGATAACGGGAAACCATTCCTAAACCAAGTTATAGCTGGTCAATTCAGCGCAGATGTGATGGATTATCTCCCAAGAGACAGTTACTTTACGGGTGTAGATTACGGGAAGATAGATATTGACCGATTAGTTAGGAGCATCGGTGTAGTGGATAACCAGTTAGCGGTAAAGGAGACCGCATTATACGTCCTGGAAGCTATGGTGATAGCGCGGTACGAGATGTTCAAAGCAGTCTACTTTCATAGAAGCGTAAGAGCAGCCGAGGTAATGCTTGTGAGAGCAATGGAGCTAGCTGATGAATCCTTGGGGTTAACGAATTTCAAGACAGTTGAGGATTACCATAAACTTGATGATAATAGTGTAATCCACAAACTCATGACCTTGGAGAACTCTAAGAACAAAGAGAATCAGGTAGCATACCAGCTGACGCAAGGTTTCCATAACCGAAGTCTCCTGAAGTGCGCCTATGAGACCGTAGTCCATAGACGAGACCGATTCACGGTAAATATGATGCTCATGGGTAACATCAGGACCAATCTCGAAGATGACATCGCTGATGAAGCCCAAGTAGACCCCAGCACAGTTATAATTGACGTGTCTTCAGCCCCCAGTGTACCCTACTATGCACGACAACAGAAACCCCAAGACATACCCCTCTACCGAGAGACCTCAAGCGGAGAAAAACAATTAGTGAGTTTTAGTACCCTCAGCCCCCTTGGAGACACTCTGGTGGGGTACCTAGATATTATGCGTGTATACACTCGTGAACAAGACCGGGAAAAGGTTAGAAAGGCAGCAGAGATAAAACTAGGTAAAGAATCAGCATCCGTTCAGGTAAGTTACTAAAATCATTTATAACCTTAAAAAACGATTTTATCTTAAGGAGTCATATGACAAAAGTTTACGTTTGTCCATTCTGTGGGGTAGAGAAACCCAAGAAAGATCAGATCGATTTCCACATCAAATATGGTCACAGCGAGGTATACTATCTCATGAAAGAGGATGTAGAGATACAAAACCTAGAGGAGAAACTCAATGAACTCTGCAAACAGAAAAAAGTCTTAGAAAAAGAGATCGATTTAATGAAATCGATTCTAGAGAAAAAGAAAGAAAACTAGGAAACTATCTCAACTATACCCTCGTCAGCGTCAACCTTGACTATTTCACCTGTTTTTATCACATAAATGGGGTTTTTATCCAGTTTATCAATCAGTGGAATATCACTGATGACACATCCCGTGGCGATAATAGACTCCGTTTCCTTATTGATAATCGCCGCAGGAGCTGTACCAAGCTTCTTCATACGATAAATCACATAACTACCAACCGTACTACCTTTACCTGTTGGGAAGACGAAGACCTTACCAGTTACACTCTCACCGCAGCAGCAGTGCCCCGGCTCAGTAACACACCCGGTCACAGGATCAACGCCGCCGTAGAAACTAACCGGGTCTGTTGAGACCAGTGCCTCTCCCTCCGCTTTCCCGCTCATAACTTTTCGTCCTTTGAGGATCATCTTGACGCCTCCTCTACCAGTTTATCAACTGTACATAGTTTGGTCTGGAAACCGTGGGCCACACTATAGTGACCGCCCTTCATACTATTGGTACCGACTCCCTTCCACCCCATCTCATGTAGTGGTGCAACTACCATGCATGTATCACGATATACTCTGCCACCCGCGTCCTCAATTTTTTTGATTAAACCCGCTTCTACTGCTTGCTTGTAGATTTCTCTACTGGTGAATACCCATAGTTTCCCGTTGAGGTTTTTCCCCTCCACAAGCTTGGCTGTCTCCTCAATCTCCTTTAGACTACAATGTGGGCACCCAATGCAGTAAGTGGGGTTAACAGGATCCCCTATTAGTTTATTCTTAGCCTCTTTAAGGTCTTCATTCACCACTGTAATTGTCTCTAGTTCTCCAAGGTATTGCCTAGCCCATTCCGATTCGGGTGTAACGTTCTCACCGTGCCATAGAGTTACACCCCCACTGGTCGCGCATGCTGCTCCCAGCGTCTTCATAGACTCCATATCGGGAGACCCAAAATTTTTGAAGTAAGGAACAGACGACTTCAATAACTTACCTGTTACATACCCCAAAGCACTGTAATCTAGTCTCGTCTCTAGATCAGCCTCTACATCGATGATTTTTTCAGGTCTCCGATTTTCTGTCAACCTATAATCATAGTAAGCCGCAAAACCTGTTACCGCTGATGCGAGAGTGGTTGGTCCTGACTCTCGGTTGGTTCTAGCTCCTAATACACTGTTAACGAAACATACCGCGTTTGACTCTGCCCACGCTATTTGGGTTCCTCTTCTCGGCACATGACCGATAAGATAAGGTGTGCATGTACATGTTGGGTCGACACCCATATCAGTGAACGCTTTGATTACCCGATATTGGCCCTTTGCAAAATCCTCGGGTACATTCATCTCTCGCCACTTTTCCATATCCATCCCTGCTGGATTCAACGTGGCCCTGATCCTGCATTTCGCGCCCATAGCCGCTTGTTCCTCAAGCCATTGAGTACCTGCTTCTCCAAGGTTTTTGTAACTAACACCACTTATATGTGCGGAATCAACTGGTACAAGTCTCTCAGCCTCGAACACCTTACCTAAGGCGACTATGAGTTCCATTGACTTTTTTACCGCTTCCCCCTCTTCGCCCTCCATCATACGCTCTTGTTTTCTGGTGAGATACATGAAATTCATCTGAAAAGAATACGCGCCTATATTTAGACCCTTACAAATATAACCTTCATAAATAATTAATAATAAATGAGGTTAGGGCGGTGAATAATCATATAGGAAAGAACGTCAAAATAGGGTTGGAGACCAATCTATGGCACTTCACCTACATAGGTGATAACACTGAGATAGGTGAAAGAACCAGCATCGGGAGTCTTACTCACATTGACCGCGATGTAATTATTGGCTCAGACTGTAGAATACAGGGAATGGTCTATCTCCACCGGATACGGTGATAAAAAACCGTGTATTCATAGGACTCGATGTAGTCTTCACCATGGGTTTTTCCACCAAGAAACAAACACATGAAATTAACTTTCACTAATAATTAAAATATAATTATGTGTGTTTATCAAGTATTTTTTTAACCCTATCCGAGACCGGGATTTCCGCTCTCTTAAAACCCGCTATATCCTTGAACATTGGACGAGTTCCGTCAATACCCACCTTGCAACCCAATTCTTTATCCTGATCCCCAGCAGGATCCAAGCTACTTACCCTAACATTGGGCACTAGAAGTATGTCTTCATCTCCCTTGAATCTTGTGGCTATAGCCCACTCAACCTGTTCCATATCATAAGGATCAATGTCGCTATCCACTACTACCGCGTGCTTCAAGCTAGGGTGAGCCGCAAATATAGCCATCAAGACATTCTTAGGATCTCCCTCCCTGAATTTCTCAAAGCTAACAACGCAGTGAAGCCACCCCATTCCACCAACAGTCATGTTGACCCCTCTAACATTGGGAACCACATTTCGTACGTATTCCCATATACGTGGTTCCCTGGGCATACCCATGAGTAGACGGTGTTCACTTCCTGAGGGAAGCAAACCTTGGTATATGTAGTTTTCACGATGCATTACCCCAACAAGTTCCACTACGGGCTGCTGGCGCTGGACATCAAAAGTTCCGGATAGATCAACAAAAGGTCCCTCTGTAGAGTTCTTATCCAGTCTAAGCTTACCCTCTAAAACTAGTTCAGCATCAGCAGGGGCTAATGCATCAACATGCTCGCACTGAGTTAGTTTCAGGCTATCTCCGAGAAGTCGGTTTGCGACATCAAATTCACTTACTCCATATCCAGCTGGTAGTGCAGCGGATAGTAGTGTAACCGGGTGATGTCCAATGGTGATGGCTACATCAAGGGATTGTATTCCTTTTTCCCGGGCGAGTTGTGTGATTCTGTAAAGATGTCTCGGCACTATTCTTATCACCATACGTTTTTCATCTAACACTAGGAGTCTATGAAAGCTGACGTTCTCATGTATTCCCTCAGGGTCTTTAGCGTATAGTATACCGGATGTTATGTATGGCCCGGGGTCTCCTTTAAAATGGGTCAAAACAGGTACTTTATTTAGATTCCCCTCTTCAACCACTTCTTTGACTGGTCCATCTCCCTCTTTGCATTTCAACGGGTTTTTAGTTGCCTCAACCAGTGTAGGATACAGGTTTTCCTGAGTAACCCCAATAGATCTGAGTAATCGGTTTCTGCTCCCATTAACTCCCCCCACTACTCTGATACCTGTTTCCTCCTCTCGAACAATAACCGCTTTCCCCCCATCAAATTGTTTCAAAGTGGCTGCTATCTCGTAAATCCTTGACAGCGGTTCATCAATGGTTACTATTTCTTCGTTGATCTCATCTAGAAACGTTCTAAGGTTTTTCAAGTCGAATCCTCCTCCAGTAATTCTTTTAAGAGCCTCAAAACTACTCTACCATCAAAGTCTAGGGGAAGGTTCGTGGAGACTAATGCAATTTTATCGAAGCCGGATGCCAGTTTCTCCCCTATCATCTTGGATAACAGCTCATGTCTATCTCCTAATAGGTGACTGCTTGATCTATCTGGTAGTGTGACGCTGACGCTACCTAGTTTTGGTTTCTCTCCCACCCAGAAGAATGCTAGTAATGCGTTATCAAGCTCCCCGATAGATCCATATAGTTTTTCTTCATTGATCTCTATGTTTTTGGTTGAAAAGTTGAGGCTCATATGAGTCAATTTGTATCTTATTGTTGTTAAGGATTGTCTCTTAGGCTTTTTTCTTGTTATTAAGTTATCTTAATTTAAATAAAGGACCTGTGTATGTTTCATGAAAAGGAAGTAGCATAATGGCGGAAGAGATGGATGTTCAGGGCATATTAGACAGATTACGGCCAAACAGATTACAGGCAATCGAGATCAGTGTACTAGCAACAATAGCAATAGTAGCGGCAATACTTAGAATACTTCCCCTTCAATACGGGGCTTATTTCACAGCATTCGACCCCTTATTCCAGTACAGGGTTACTGAATATATAGTCGATAACGGTTTTGCCTCCTGGTGGACTTGGCATGATACAATAAGCTGGTATCCCATGGGTAGAAACATATCCATGTCCTCCTATCCCGGGGTACCTTTCTTAGCTGCGTTTTTCTATTTAATTCAAAATAGCTTAGGCCTCGGCATCAGCGTCTACAATGTTTGTTTATATTTCCCGATAATAATGGCGATATTAACAATCATAACCATCTATTACTTGGGCAAGGAGATCTATAACAGGTTCACGGGAATATTCGCAGCATTATTCATGGCGATAATACCTGCATTTATCCATCGAACTTCTATTGGATTTTTTGATACAGAGAATATAGGAATCTTCGCTATAACTGCTACAAGTCTTTTCTTCCTAAAATCAAGTGATAAAAGGAAAAGTATCGAAAAACGCACAATATATGGTTTATTATCTGGTGCATCCTTAGGACTTATTTTTGCTAGCTGGGGTGCTGCAAAATACATGGTTGGAATGTTGGCGCTTTACATGATATTTCTAGTAATTAGCGAAAGATATGAGACAAGGCATCTGATATCTTATGCTATTACTCTTGGAATAGGTTATTTAATAGCGTTAATTACGCCAAAAATTGGAACAAATAACTTACTGGGTATAGATAATCTAGCTGTTTTTTCGCTGGTTTTTATCCTAATTATTTACGAATATATAAAAGATAAAATAGATATAGGTGTGGTTAGTGTTGCGTCATTAGGTGTTTTTCTACTGGTGGTGTTATCTATTTTTATATTCCCTGCTTTAGGCATCAATATACCAATTGGTTATAAGTTTCTTAAAGTGCTAAACCCTTTCACATCTGTTGACAGCTATATATATCAATCAATAGCTGAGAATCGTGTAATACCTTGGTCTTCTTTGTTTAACGATTTTAGTATTATTCTGACCCTTAGTGTCTTTGGGTCTTACCTGAGTATAAAAAAGTTAGATGAGAAGAATCTTTACTCTGTCTTGTTCTTCTTATCGGCACTATATTTCGCTGGTGTCATGTCGAGGCTATCCCAGATTCTTGCTGCTCCAGCCTGTCTTATTGGTGGATACGGCATTGGTGCAGCTATAACTCCATTCTTAAAGAAACAGGCTATTCCTTCTAGCAGAGCTGCACGGAGAAGACGACGAGTATATGGAGTTAGCAAACCCCTTGTCCTGATCTTTGTAGGGGTTCTTCTGTTGAGCATGGTTCCAAATGTTTATCGTTCTATAGCTATTGCAGATCAACCAACAGCACTTGCATCCAGTGGGATTAGTGTACCCATGGACGGTGAATATGCTAAGGATTGGCCAGAGGCTCTTGAATGGATGAAGGTAAACATAACTGATGATGCAGTCGTTTGTAGCTGGTGGGATTATGGTTACTGGATTGAGGCTATGTCGAATAAGACCACTATGGCTGATGGGTCAACTCGTATTACGCGACAGATAGCTAATATAGGTAAGATAATGATGCTTCAACCTAACGAGTCTATAAAGTTACTTGAAAAATATGATGTTGATTACATTGTTGTCTTTGTAACCTATGATCCGAATAACATCCAGAATCAGTGGCCTTTTGGTGATAATGTGAAATGGCAGTGGATGGTCCAGATAGCTGGCTTGGATCTTGATGATTACTTAAATCAGACCTCTCGAAGTTATGGCGATGCTTATATGGCTAGTACTCTTGTGAAGCTCATGTATCAGCTTTCTCCCTTTGATGTTTTCGAGCCAGTGTATGTGAGTGATCATGGATATGTCAAAATCTACAAGATTAATTACCCTGAATAGCTGACTGATGTGGTAATTATACTTTTTCTTCAAATTTAACTAATTAATATCTAGCTTATCTTTTGTATTGATAGTTTGATTTAATTAGGTAAAGTCATCAAGCTAGGGCTTCCTGTCTATGGGGGAATAGAACCACTGATGTGATATATGGGTGTGGTACAGAGTTAGCTCTAGGCTTTAACCGGGTGATCTTGTCGTCGCACCAGTATAGACTAGGAAGAGTTTTTAAACAACTGTTATCGAGTAAGAAGAATTTTGTTTATTCTTCTTCTGATGGGTCCTCTTCAGGTTCAGGTGCTGGTTTTCCCTTCTTTTTTGGGGCTTCTTCTATCACAAAGTTGAGGTAAGTTGTCTCAGTGCTTATCATGTTTCCTCGAATCATTTTGCTTTTTTTCTCGCCCTTATTCTGTGGCTTGTAGCCGATTCCTCCACTAAGTACGATGGGTGTCTTGGCGCTACCATGGACATCTGGTCTCATGGGTATGCCGTCTTTGTCGGTGCCACCTGTGAATTTTAGCTTGTATCCTTGTTTACCTGCGATGGAGCCATCTATTGTCTGCCCGATCCTTGTTCCAACCAAGTTTCTAAGCTGTGCTTCCTCTATCTCTATTCTTTCGCTTGTTCCTGTAGATGGGTTTGAGATGATGAGTATTGCCATTTTTCATATTTCTCCTATGCTGCCCAGAGTATATCATGCCTGCGTTTTAGCTCGATAAGCTCATTTAGCGCCTCGTGGGCGTTCTCAGTGAGTCTATTAGCGAACTTTGTTCGCAGGAGCTTCGCGTCTTTCTCTGGAATATCTACGTACAGGAGATCACCCTCTTTTATATGTCTACCTACAATGGGTTGGGGCATAGCTACTGCTATTTCTTTTCCTTCCTCTGCTTTGCTTATGGCTTCACCGCTTTCCTGTATCTGGCTTATTCTACCTATTTTTTCGCCTTCTTGGTTGATGCATTGGACATTGGGTGTGATTTCGCCTGCTAGGACTTTGGCGCCGAAGATAGCTGGCTTTGCTCGTCTAAATATAAAGCCGTCCATTATCTCAAAACTGCCTGGTTTTACAAGGGCATCGAATTCTTTGCGTGCTTTTGCTTCTCTCTCCTCTTCAGCCCATCGTATGTACTCGTCCATTAAGTTGTAGATGATGTCGTTCCAGAATATGGGTACTTTTTGTTCTTTAGCTTCTTTCTCAGCATCGGGTAGTATCTTGACGTTGAAGGCTAGTATTACGCCGAGGAATTGATCTTCATGTTTTACGCTGAGGGCTTCCATCACGTCTCTACGGCTGACGTCACCGATATCCGCTACCCTGATGGGGATATCTTTCGCTCTCAGGCTCTCAACGATTGCTTCAAGGCTACCAAGTGTGTCGGTTTTAACCATTATGCCGGTTACCTCTGTCTGTACCTTGAGTCGTTCCATCTCCGATGCGACGTACTCTACAGCTTCTTCCAGAGTCATGTTTTCTCCTGTTGCTATTAGGGGTGATCCGGGGATTGCTTCGTCTATATCTGGTGCTGCGATCTTTATTCCAGCGGCTGCTTGGGCTTTTGGAATATTGTTGAATTTTTTCTTGGAGTCTCTTATTTCTTCTAGGGGTTGGGGTACGAGTATGGCTCTTATTTTTGTGGTGATGGGGCCTTCTTTTCCTCCGATTACGATGGTGTCATCATCGTGTAGTATGCCGTCGTAGATTATGGCGTTGAGGGTTGTTCCCAGTCCAACTTCTTCTCTTACCTCTAGTACGGTTCCTTGGGCGTGTCCTTCTGTTACCTCCAGTTTTTCACCGAGGTATTGTTGTGTTAGGCCGATGAGTACGGCTAGTAGTTCTCCCATCCCTTCACCTGTCTTGGCGCTGACAGGTACTATTGCCACGTTATTGGTAAAGTTTCGTACCTTGTAGAATCTTTCGCTGGCTATTCTTTCTCTGCTTAGGGTGCCCATTATGTTGTAGAGCCTGTTGTCTAGATCTTCTTTGACCCACTTTGACTGGGCTTTATAGCTCTCCATGAATGATCTGTTTTCTTCGCTAACCCAGCCATCTATTCTGTCTATTTTGTTGGCTGCTATTATGAATGGTACTTTTCTTGATTTGAGTATGTTTAGTGATTCGTATGTCTGGTTTTCGAATCCATGCATGACATCGACAACCAGTATGGCTATGTCTGCTACGCTACCTCCTCTGGTCCTTAGGTTGGCGAAAGCCTCGTGGCCGGGGGTGTCTACGACGAGTAATCCTGGTACTTTGACTTCGAGTTTGACGTTTTGCATGAGTTTCTCTGTGATGGCGACTAGGGTGTCTAGGGGGAAGTAGCTGGCTCCTATTTGCTGTGTTAAGCCGCCTGCTTCTCTCATCTGTACTGCTGTTCCTCTTATCTTGTCGAGTAGACTTGTTTTTCCTGTGTCTACGTGGCCTAGCATGCATATTATTGGTTGTCTAATCGGCATTTTCTCGCACCCGGTGTTTATTGATTATTGGACGGTTAATATAGGTATCTGGTAGGGGGTATCATTAAATTATGTTTGAGTCATAGTGTATCTATGCGTAACGTAAAGAGTCTGATTTATCGGCCATTCAACTTGCTCTACTTGGTTTTTCTGGCTTTTCTTATGTTCACATTAGCCGGGTATTTCCTTGGTTTTCTTAAAGGCTTGTTGGTTGATGCTGTGGGTATTCCACAGGAGTATTTTTGGGCAGTTACGTTATTGAGTCTGATTGGTAGTTCGGTGAATTTTCCTTTGTTTGTGTTGGAGGGTGAGAAATCTGTTTCTTATGTTGAGGAGGTGGATGTTTTTGGGGCGAGGCGAGTTGTTCCTCATGTCGAGTCTGGGCCGCGTGAGACTCTTGTTATGATTAATCTTGGTGGAGCTGTAATTCCAGCGTTAATTAGTCTATATTTACTGTTTGTCTCTATTCCTTCTTGTTCCGGTAATATGTGGATGAGTTATCTGCATGCCTTCATAGTCTTGGTGCTTGTTACAGCTACTACTCATCAGAGCGCTCAAGTGGTAGAGGGTCTGGGAATAACCACACCTGCATGGGGGCCGCCAACCATGACCGCGTTTGTAGTCTTCTTGATTAACTATTTTAGTCCTGTTACTTGTGCTACTCAGATAGCGTATATTGGGGGTACTTTAGGAGCTTTAATAGGTGCTGATATATTGAATCTGAATAAGATTGCCGGTGTTGGTCCTGTTGTGAGTATTGGTGGGGCTGGTACCTTTGACGGGGTGTATCTTACTGGTTTGATGTCTGTGTTAATAGTGGTGTTATTATCATAGAAGGGGAGGTTAGGCGATTATGTTGTTTGCTTCCTTATTCTGGTCCCAGAATATGGTTGCTTTCTGGTAGCTGCTGGATTTCACTTTCTTGAAGGCTTCCCTGAAGTTTTCCATGGTTATTTTCACCTCGTCTTTGTGTTCGGTGGCTTCCTTTGGTTCAGGGTATTTCTCTAGATGCTCGTGGATGGCCATCTGGCTAGCTGCTTGGCATGTTGCCGCTATGTCCGCCCCGTTATAGCCTTCCATCTGCTCAGCAAGTCTATCCATATCGACGTCTTCAGCAAGTGGCATGCCTCTCGTGTGTATGCCTAGTATTGCTTCCCTTGCGTCCTTGTCTGGTTCAGATATGTATAGTATCCTGTCGATTCTACCCGGTCTCATTAGGGCTGGGTCTACCATGTCTGGTCTGTTAGTGGCCGCTATTACCACCACGTCTTTCAGTGATTCTAGTCCATCTAGTTCTGTTAGCACTTGGCTTACGACCCTCTCCGTGACGTTGCTTCCCATGTTTTTTCCTCTTGGGGGTGCGACGCTGTCTATCTCATCGAAGAATATTATGCAGGGTGCTGCCTGTCTGGCTTTTCTGAATACTTCTCTGACGCCTCGTTCTGATTCTCCCACCCATTTGCTTAGGAGTTCTGGTCCTTTTATGCTGATGAAGTTGACTTCTGATTCTGTTGCTACGGCTTTGGCTATTAGAGTCTTACCTGTCCCCGGTGGGCCGTAGAGCATTATCCCTTTTGGGGGTTTGACGCCTGCCTGGTCGAAGAGTTCTCCGTACTTGAGGGGCCACTCGATGGCTTCTTTGAGTTCTTGTTTTGCTTCATGGAGGCCTCCAACGTCTTCCCAGTGTACGTTGGGGGATTCTATGAGTACTTCGCGCATGGTGCTTGGTGGGACTTCTTTGAGGCTGTTCTCGAAGTCATCCATGGTTACGTTTATCTTGTCGAGGAGCTCTGCTGGGATGCTTTCTTCCTCTAGGTTTATTTCTGGGAGTATTCTGCGGAGTGCACCCATTGCTGCTTCTTTTGCTAGGGCTTCTAGGTCTGCTCCTGCGAAGCCGTGGGTTCTGGAGGCAAAGTCTTCTAGGTTCACGTCTTCTACTAGGGGCATTCCACGGGTGTGGATCTGGAGTATCTGTAGTCTGCCGTTTCTGTCTGGTAGCCCTATCTCTATTTCTCTGTCGAATCTGCCTGGTCTTCTTAGGGCTGGGTCTATGGCGTTGGGTCTGTTGGTTGCTCCTATTACTACTAGTTGTCCTCTACTCTCTAAGCCGTCCATTATTGTGAGTAGCTGGCTTACGATGCGTTTCTCGACGTCTCCGCTTACTTCCTCGCGTTTTGGGGCGATGCTGTCCAGTTCGTCGATGAATATTATGCTGGGGCTGTTTTCTTCGGCTTCTTTGAATATCTCTCTGAGGCGTTCCTCTGATTCCCCGTAGAATTTGCTCATTATCTCGGGTCCGCCTATGTGGTAAAAGTTGGCGTTTGTCTCGTTGGCGACTGCCTTAGCTAATAGTGTCTTACCTGTTCCCGGTGGGCCGTGGAGGAGTACTCCTTTGGGGGCTTCAACGCCTAGGCGTTCGAATAGTTCTGGGTGTTTAAGGGGTAGTTCGATCATTTCTCTGACTCGGCTGATCTCTTTGTCTAGTCCCCCGATGTCCTCGTAGGTTACGTTTGGTATTTTATCTTCTGCTTGTTTGGGTGCCTTGTCTGTGAATTGTATCTTGGTGTTTCTGTTTACGATTACAATGTCTGCTCTGGGCTCTACTTTTGTTATGATTAGGTTGACTCTTCTGCCCATTATGTTGATGGTTATCTGGCTGCCCTGAGTGACTACCCTGCCCTCCATTAACTGTACAAGGTATCTGTCTGCTCCTACGATGCGTAGCGGCTCGGTTGGGTATAGCGTTAGGCTCTGTGCGGGTTTTGCCTCTACTTTGCGTACTTTTACTCGTTCATCTATGCCTAGGCCTGTGCTGCTTCTGATGTAACCGTCTATTCTAATGAGGCCTTTGCCGTATTCTACGGTTTGGCCTGGCCATACTTTGGCGTAGGTTTTCTTCTTGCCCTGTATCTCTAATACATCACCGCTCTGCCATCCTTGTTCTTGGATGACTTTGGGGTCTATGACGGCTATTCCTCTGCCGACTAGGTTTTGTGGTGCTTCTGCGACTCTGAGTGTGATTTCTGACATTTATATTTCCTCTTATATTATTTGTTTGGTTTTTTATAAAGTGAAAAACTTGGGTTTAGTTGACTTGGATGTCTACGCTGTCGTTTTTTGGGGGCTCCAGTAGATCTATGGTTATGTCTAGTATTCCGTTCTTGTAGGTTGCTTTCGCTGATTTGGGGTCTATCCTTGCGTCGATGGGTATCTCTGTGTCGATTTGTCTGGCGTCGTTACTGGCTGATAATGTGAGTTTGTCTTCTTTCCCGGTTATCTTGATTTGCTCTCGGGTGAATCCAGGCATCTCTACGATGACACGTACTTTCATGTTTTCTGTGTCTATGTCTACTTGTGATAGTGTTTCTGGTTCGTATGGTTGTGGTTGTAGTGGGTTGTCTGGGTCTGGTTTGTTTCCCCATTCACGGATTACTGGTTTTCCATCTGGTCCTGTTGTCATGCTGTAGCCGTAGCTCCATGATTTGGTGTTGTTTGTGTTCATTTGTTTAAGTAGGTGTTCGAATATTTTGTTGATGTCGTCGTCTCTTGTCCATGTCATTTCTTTTATCGTGGTTTTCTCTTGTTGCCCAGTATTTAAATATTATGTCAAAATGTTATATTTCTGACATTTTATGAGTCTTTTTAACAAGAAGCGGCCTGTTTGAATGAATTATAACTACATGTCATAAATTTTTATATGCCGCAGGGACAACAAAGATACGATGTCACGCAGACGGAGTTCGGTACAGGAAGCGGTACGGGTTATCATAACCCAGAATCCTTACCTCTACAGGGGTCTCCGAATGCAGGTAATCAACTACAGTGCTGTAGCCCGGTATATCCGGGATGAGGTCCAGAATATGGCGGGTGATGAGGTGGATCCTAACACTATAGTTACAGCTATTATGCGTTTTAGCAGGGAGGCGAGTAAGGATGAGTTGCGGCCTCCTGAGAGCGCTTTGTCTGGGGCCCGGTTTAACTTGGTTACTGATATCGTGGATGTTACTATAGGGACGGATCAACGTGAGCAGGTCGCGATACTTGAGTTATTGCATGATCTTCAGAAGCGTGGGGCTAATATTAAGATACATCAGTATCAGGGGAGCTTGAAGATTATTACTACTAGTCAGGAGATGCATGGGTTTATGCAGGATCTGTGGCAGTATGATCCTGTTATCCGGGAGGGTTTCGCTGAGTTGAATATCCAGTTGGGAAATGAGTCTTCCCGTTATGACAGGATCGCTATGCTTACCGATCTCTTGTTTAGGCATGGTGTTCATCTGGTTAACGCTTTCTTTAGTCAGGGTGAGATTAGTCTGATTATTCATGAGGAGGATGCCTCGACGGCGTTTGAGGTCTTGTTGAGCCAGAATCGTTAGCTTTGTTTGGGGAGTGGAATCGTGGTGCCTCTGGGGCCGTTTTCTGTGGGTTCTGGGTTGATGGTGTGTTATTGTTTTCATCCTGCGTGTATAGTTGGTTTTTTTAGTGTGAACCGAGGGGTAATCTGGTATGAATGAGAGGTGGGAGAAGAAACTGCCCTTTTACTATGGGTGGGTGATATTTGCTATTACGTTCTTGATTTACATGTTTATGTATGGGCTTCGTTACAGTGTGGGTATCTTCTTTGAGCCCATCCGGAACGAGTTTGGTTGGACTAACGCTATGACGGCTAGTGGGGTAACTATCTTTTTCTGGGTTTATGCTTTTAGTGCGCCTCTTGTGGGTCAATTGGCTCGCAGAATTGGTGTTAGGAAGACTGTGTTGTTCGGTGGTTTGCTTCTTGGTGGTGGTGGGGTTATTCTTAGTCAGATTACTGCGTTGTGGCAGTTGTATGTTTCTTGGGGGTTGATAGCGGCTATGGGTAGTGCTGCTTTGTATGTGGTTCCCACCATGGTGTTGAGTAAGTTCTTTCATCGGCGGCGTGGGAGTACTGTGGGTTGGAGTAGTGTGGGGGTTGCGGCTGGGCAGGCGGTGATTATTCCTCAGATTGCGCGCGTTATTCCGGTGTGGGGGTGGCGGCCGAGTATGCTATTCTTGGGTGTTATGGTGATCTGTACTACGAGTCTTTTGGGATATGTGTTCTTGAGGGAGGATCCGGAGGAGTTGGGGCTTTTCCCGGATGGGGCTGATTCTCCTCCTGAGGGGATGAGTGATAACCCGGTGAAGGAGGACTGGGAGATGAGTGATGCTGCGGGTAGCTGGAGTTTCCGGTTGGTGGCTTTGAGTTATTTCTTCTGTCTTGGTGGGGTGATTAGTATAATGACTTTTGTGGTGCCTCATATGATTAACATCGGGATTTCCTCTGTTCAGGCCAGTGGGGCTTTTGGTATTATTGGTGTGATGAGTGCTGTTGGTAGTTTTCTCTTTGGGTTGTTTTCTGATCGTTTTGGGCGGAAGTGGACTATTGTTTCTACCACTGGTTTGCTGGCGGTTGCTTTTGGTGTGGCTACTCTGATACCGGCTGATATTACGCTTCTATATGCTTGGGCGGTTCTTTATGGGTTGAGTTACGGTGGGGCTCCTGAGCAGTATGCGGCTATCGTAACTGATTATTTTGGGAGGACTCATAGTACTGTCTTGTTTGGTTTGATTACTCTGGCTGGTGGTCTGGGTGGGGGTTTGTTCCCGTTGATCGGTGGCTGGTTTGTGGACTTGACGGGGAGTTATTACGCGACGTTGTTATTTCTGTCGGTTGGGATGGGTCTGGCGTCTGTGCTGGCTTTCATATCTAGGGATCCTAATGCGTCTGATGAGGAGTTACAAAGGGTCACTGCTACTCATGATGATTAGTGGAGTTCGTTGATCATCTTCTCCAGTTTATCGGGGTCTATTTGATGTTTCTCGGCTACTTCCTTTATCTTGCTGTATGAGATGGTGGGTGATTCTGTGAATGGTTGGTTTGGTGTTCCCCGTATGTCCAATCTGAGTAGATCCCATCTAGCGTAGTGGCCTAGGGCGTCAATGTATGCCTTGGTGTGACGCCGGTCATCCTGGTCTAGCTCGGCGTAGAGTATGGTCTCCTTGTTGAAGACTGGTTTCTCTATGTATACGCCGGCTGGGTTGATGATGCTTGATCCGCCGGATGCGATGTTAAAGTCCTGTGTGTCCTCGGGCATCTCCTGGTCTGGTATGTACTGGCACGCGGATAGGACATAGGTCTGGGTCTCTATGGCGTATTCCTTGCTGGCGTATTCGATGTCACATAGATGATAATCGTCTCCCTGCTTGTAGCGGCGTTTCTCTCCGGGGTGCCAGTCCATCACCCAGTAGCCGTCCCAGAGGGCGCAGTGGATCTCTTCTCCCAGGTAGGCGTTGGCTGCTTTGAGGAGGGTCATGTGGTGCTCGTAGCAGATGCTGGCGCCTATGGTGCCTATGGTTGTGTCATAGACTTTGATGTCTTCTCGGTTTCCTTGTCCCCATACGGTGCGTTCTCCGTGTGTGGGCATGAGTTTTCTGCGGCGGCCTAGTAGGGAGCCGTCTTTGTCTATGGTTGCTATGCTGTTGTAGAGGGTGTTGCTGCCTTTTATGTCGCTTTGTTCGGTGGCTCCTATTACTGCTATGGTGTTGGCTGAGTTGCAGGCGTCGCCTAGTGTCTCGGTTTCTGGTCCTGGGATCTTGATGGCGTTTTTCATGTATTCTACCTGGTTTTTGCTCCATTTGCTGATGGGGTTGGTGCCTCTCCAATAGGGGTAGCCTGGTATGTGGGTCTCGCTGAAGACTATTAGCTCGGCGTTGTTGCGTCCTGCTTCCTCGATGGTTTTGCAGGTCTTGTCTATGGTTGCTTCTTTGTTCATGTAGATGGGGCTGATCTGGGCTACGGCTACTTTGACCTTGTCGCGCATGTTTATCGGTCTCATGAAGGTGTCTAGGGTATTTATCATCAATGTTTCTCGGGGCTGGTTTTTTCCTAGTATTTATGCCCGTTTTGGGTTGAATAGGTGCCTGTTTTGGTTAGAAGGTTTTCTGAATAGGCTTGTTTTATGGGTTTCCACTGTGTACCCCCTAGGGGTTAGTCGTGTTTTCTGTTTGTGTTGCATTTCTGTATTGTATGGACCACGTTTTTGCCTCTTTCCCTGTCTGAAATGGGCTGTTTTCTGTCTCTTTTTGGGTTTCTGGGCTGTTCTGGGTGCCTCCCCCGGGGTACCCTCTAGGCTGGTCTGTAGTTGGGGTTTCTTTGCTATGGGATGGTTTCAGCCTAGGGTATATTTCAGTCACGACTAAAAGTATAGGGTGACTCGTATATAAAGAAATTCTACAATATCCATAGAATGTTTTTCATAGAATGGTTTCATAGGTTGGCGTGGCTGTCTATGGGTAGTTTTTTCTCTTATCTCTCTATCTATCTGGTATGTGGGCTGAGTTGGTTGCTCTTGTTGCGTCTGTTTGTACGGCTCTTAGTAGCGTGATGGCGACTCGGGGTATGAGGGATAGTAACCCGGATACCGCGAACCTGGTGTTAACCGGTATTCAGGCTCTGGTGTTGACGGGTTTATTGCTCTGGGATATGCCTGGGTTGGATATCGTTGCTTTGGGTTGGTTTGCTTTGGCTGGTGTATTGGGTTCCTTCGTGGGGCGTCTCTTTACCATGATTTCTTATAAGAGAATAGGTGTCTCCGGTGCTAGTGCTCTTATCGGTACGAGTCCCGTGGTGACTACTTTTCTGGCCGTGGTTTTCCTGGGTGAGCCGTTGAGGTTCTCGGTTGTCTTGGGTGGTTTACTGGTGTTCGGTGGGGTCGCGTTGATTAATCTACGGGGTGGTGAGCTCTCGCTGGATTGGGGGTTGGTGTATCTCCCATTGGTTGCTTCTTTTTTCTATGCTTTGTCTAATATTATCCGTAAGCTGGGTACTAACATCTTGCCTCACGCCGTGTTGGGGGCTCAGGTTAGTACCGTCGCGGGTTTGGTGGTTTGTGGTGTGTATGTCTTGGCTCGCGGTGGGTCTAAGGTATTACAGGTTAACAGGGGGAATATCCGGTGGCTTGCCGGTGCGGGTGTGGTTAATGCATTGGCGTGGGTTATGGTGACTATGGCGATTAATCTCGGCAGGGTCTCGGTGGCTTCTAGTATTATCTATAGTTATCCATTGTTCAGTATGTTATTGTCATGGTGTTTGCTGGGGGATGAGGAGTTAACTAGGTGCATGGTGTTTGGAAGCGTACTCATAGTTCTAGGTGTAGCCGCGGTGTCCTTGTTTGGCTAATTCATCTTTTTGTAGATGATTGCTGCTAGAATGGTTAATGCTGATAAGGCTGATGAGAAAAGTACTATATTGTTAGTAGGCGGCGCTGGGTCAAGATATGTTATTACCAGTCCTGTGAAGGCCCATGCCCCGACACCGGCGAAAACCGTGTCCTCGCGTTTAAACAAAAACAACAGATATACAATAAGCGCAACTAGAATCACTGTAAGGGTCCACTGTAGCTCGGTGAAGGGAAGTTTATCAAACCCATAATAAACAAGCCCCGTTGTTGTATTGACCACGGTAGCAAGAGTAATCCACCCCGTATACATGCTCCAACCCCCCGTCACAAGTACCCTCCTCCATCTACTCTGGGGAGACAGATTAATGCCGAGACGGAAATAGCCCAGCAACAAAGAGATATGGTAGAGCATCATCAACGATATCGAGGTCCAGATCATCCTACTGCTCCATGCAATAATCCAGAGCCCAGAAAAAACGCTGGACAAAAAGAAAGAAACGCTAAAATCACATATAATAATTGTCTCAACTTTTTCCCACCTCGGTAACAAGTCACGACTCTGATGCACTAGGGCCCCGGCGATTAGGACAAAGATGGGTCACCAAATCGCGAACGTAATAGGCGCAGGTGATAACAGCTTCGGTAAACTCGGTTCAACAAAAAGTATCCCTCCACGACCCTGACCTTCCCAGCAGCCAAACCAACAAACCTACAAACAAAGGAGTAACCCGGTTCAAGACCTGAAAAAACCGTTTACCAAGACCCAAACCAGTTCCCCCTTAAAGGAAAGATTTACCTGATTTAAACTAGACTCAAAGAACAATTAAAAATGAAAACAGAG
Source organism: Candidatus Bathyarchaeota archaeon (assembly GCA_014729945.1). The sequence goes on along the minus strand of WJJC01000206.1, from coordinate 2,704 downwards.
AATAACCATAATATTTTTCCTCCTTTATGTTCACATTATAGAGACTAAAATATAGTGATGGATGATGGTAGCTACTACCTATTATACATCCTCGGATCAATCGTAGCTGAAGTAGATACCGTTTAGATGTTTACCATTTTTTATTTCAAATATCATTGTTACATGAAAATTGAATCATTTTTTATTCAATTATCTTTTTTCTTATTGAGATATTACCTCTTTGAATTGTTTTGTTATCAAACCTGTAGCTACAAGAATTATAATTGAGTAAATCCATACATTCGTCCAAGAATTGTATGTAGATACAATTGGTGAAAATTGCGTTTCCAGAAGCTTGTTTATCTCAGGTGGAGTATTATCTAATTGATACATCCCTGCACCCATTACTGCTATATCAAGACGATTGTTCCGGGTAACCAAGAGGAACACATATGATTGACCTGCCTTAGGTTCACAGAATAATCCCTCTGAGCCCGATAGAATAAGTATATCTTTGGAAGGTGGTTCGCCGAGATATGATTGAACTTGTACTACCAGTCTGTAACCATCATAAGTTTTTTCAGCCGTTGTTATTTTGCCTATGATTATTGATTCCGCTTGATTGATTAATGTGGATGGAGAAACATCCACTGCTATCGATGCGTTTATCCTGGGTAGTGTTGCGGACATTAAAAGGATCAGCAACAAACACTGTTTCATTTGGATAACATATAGTAATAATATTAAATGGAATTATGGATGTAAGATCCATTTTTCATTGTTTTTTTTGGTTATTCGATAATTTCTCTTGCCCATTTTCTTGCATTACTCAAGTCTTCAGCAGTGGGATGGCCTTTTGAATCAGGGAATATGAATCTGGCAATTATTATGTTTCCTTCAAATAAGCAACTATAGTAGTCTTCCAAGAGTCTGCATCCTTTATCCTCAACAATTGTCTTTACTAGGTCATAAACAGCTTTATCGGTTGTTCCACGACCAAACCATGTAAGAAAAAGAGCAAAATTTACGTTATTTTTTGGATTCATTTCCTTTAAGTAATTGAGCAGTTCAGCGTTTGGTTCCGCACCATAGATGCCAGTTCCAAGAAACACAATGTCAAAATCTCTTAGGTCTACAGTTGATGGATTGAAATCTTTAGATATTTTTATGCATGGACAGTCTAGTTCAGAGGCGATTTCGTTTGCAATTTTTTCTGTATTACTGCTTCTCGATGAGTATAATACAATTGTTTTCATTTTAAGCCCCGCTATTCTATGTATTTGTCAGTTATAAAAAACAAGATCGATGCAGACCTTATGCGCCTTATCCAATAGTTTTTATCAGGTTACAATCATCATAATAAAACTCTTTTTCATATCATATTGGTTGGTATTCCATTTCAGTGCGCGTGTAATCTATAAGTTCCAAACTAGATTGAATCTAGACAAAGGGACACTAGTTATAATTTGAGAACCCCTTTGTTTTATTGTGGGAAATTCAACATACTTATTATATGAAATATTGAATATTTTAATGGATTTTCTGAATTAGAGGTTGGATTCTACTACTATTGGTCTATTCTTATCGTTTTTAGCTTCCCATTACATGATCAATAATATGCGTTTTGATGGCCCCAGGGTTTTGATGTTAGCGGGGGTTCTGCTGTTATTCGGAGGCTTAGTCCTCTTTAGACCCATCAGGTTTAACTCGGGATGGTCTATTGATATCAAAGACTGGCTTCACTGGGCGGGGATAGCCGCTGGAGGCATACTCTTAGCAACCTCTCTACTAGCGCTAAGCAGGTTTAGACGACTGTACTTTGGTTGGATGGATGTTCACTGTTTATCCAGCGTGGTTTCAACTGGTCTTGTATTGGTTCACAGCAGGACAAAGGCTGGTGTGATCCTACCTATTCACTATCATAGCTACTTGACCCTAGGGTTAGTTATCATATTAGCTCTATCAGGTGTCTTCATTCGTTTATACCCCGGTAATCCCCATGTGAACATGTATCTCAGGGTTTTTCATCTTCCTGTTTCCATAGGGTTCTATATCACACTTTTTTACCACGTGGTGGTTAAGCTGGGGGTAATCTAGTGAAGAGACTGCTGCTATTTCTGGTTATCCTCTGTATCTGGGCTCCAGGTGTCTCAGCTCAGGAAGAGGAGCCCATGATCCGATTATACGGCGCAGTAGAAAACCCTGTAAACATCACTTACAGCGGATTCCTTGAGTTACCCATGGTGAGTGTTAACGCCAGCTGTATCTGCGTGGGTTCCCCACCTGAGACCCCGGGGTTGAATAGCTTCGTGGTTTACACGTATAACTGGACAGGTATAAGACTGGTTGACCTCCTTGACTTGGTTGAGCCCACCGAGGACGCTGTTGATATGAAGTTCGGTGACTTTACCCTCTACAGTAGCAGTATTCCTATTGAGGAGATAAACAGAGATAATATGATACTGGCTGTCTACGCGGATGGTGAGACCTTGAACCGTGATCAGGGCTACCCCTTCAGGGTGGTGTTACCTTGTTACTGGGGGTATAAGTGGGTGAAATATGTGAGCTACATCGAGATAACTGATTATGACCATAAGGGTTACTGGGAGAGCCATGGATACCCTGATGATGGGCGTATAGCGGATTGTGTGCCATTAGCTGAGAACCCTGAAGTCTTTACAAATAAAGCAATTACATTGATTGCCATAGGGAGTCTTCTAATTGT
>WJJC01000205.1 GCA_014729945.1 Candidatus Bathyarchaeota archaeon | reverse complement strand
CGGGTACTTCTTCTATTGCCGCTTCCAGTATCTTCTCGCTATCATTTTCTGTTTTCTTGTTGAAGGATATTACGCCGTGAAGCCAACTGGATCCATTTGGTGTCATATTTATGCCTCTAACCTTGTAGCCTATGTTTGTGATTCTTCTCCAGAGTTTTACCTCGTTGGGAATACTCTCAAGTAATCTGTGCTCACTTCCTCCTCCAAGAAGTCCCTGATAAATATAGTCTTCACGAGTTATGGTGTCTACCACTTGGATTACGGGCATTTCTTTGCTTTCCTTCATGGTGCCTGTTACACAAATATATGGGCCTTCGACCTCTGTCTGTTGGAGCATTAATTTTGCCTCTATTATGATCTCGCTATGTGCTGGAGACAGGGCATCTACGTTTGGACATTTGATTAAATCAAGTTTATTATCAAGTAATGTGTTTGCTACACTATACTCTGATACGTTTTTTGGGGGTCTGAGAGCGGCTGCTATCATGGTTGCAGGGTGGTTTCCGATGCTTATACTGATGTCAAAATGACTTATGTCTGATTCTTTTGCTTCTTTGATGTATTCTTTTAAGTGACCTGGTTGGATGCTTATTGAGGCTCTATCTGGGCTTAATACGTCTATTCTGTGGTATGAGACATTGCCTCCTTCTCCAGTGGGGTTCTTAGCGTACACTAATCCCGCTGTAATGTATGGTCCCTGTTCGCCCTTGTAATGAGTGAGTACTGGTAACTTGTCTAGTGATAGTTTATTTCTTGAAATAGGATCATCAATAATTTTACAGGGTTTAGGGTTCTCTATCGCTTTGTATAGGTGTTCATGGATTTTATCATGCGCTATGTTTAGGCTCTTGCAGAGGGTGTTTCTTGAGTTACATACGTTTGCTACGACGCTGTGTTTAGAGTCTTCTACGTTTTCGAAGAGTATGGTTGCATCTTTATCATATTTCTTTATGATTGCTGGTATCTCATATTCTGTGGATAACTCTTCTTTTATCCTGATTAATGATCCTTCTGCGTCTTTTTCATTTAGATATTCCCTTAGACTCATTACAACGCCTCCGCTATTATTGATTGTATACTATACTAGACCTGTTAATCTAACCTTTTGTTGAGTCCATTGCTTAGAATTAAGTTTACTTTTTCACTGGGATCTTGAATGTGAATGTTGATCCCTTTCCTTTTCCCGGTGATTCTGCCCAGATTTCTCCTCCATGGAGTTCAACAATCCCTTTGCAGATGCTGAGTCCAAGTCCTACGGACTGCTGAGACACTACTGGTCGCTCAATGTTCGGGAAGGGCTTGAACAGTTTATCTATTTCTTCAGATGTTAAACCATACCCCTCATCTGATACACTGAACTGTACAGTATTCTCAACTAACTTTACGGATAAATTGATCTCAGTGTTCTCCGGGCTATACTTTGAAGCATTATCTAATAGATTAATTAAGACCTGACATAGTCTCATCTCGTCACAGTTCAAAACGATGGACTCTATTGGCTCTGATACGGTAAGATGTTGTTCTCTCTCAGTTATCATAGTTGACATTTCTTCAACTACGCAAGAGACGAGTTTGCTTACTTCAACTGGTGCTCTATTCAGTTCTAATCTTTTTTCTTCCAGTCTTTGTTGATCAAGTAGGTCTGATGTTAAAGCTTCTAGGCGTTCAGTGTTACGATAAGCGATATTCAGATAGCTCTTCAATGATTGAGATTCTGCTTCCTCTAGCGCTAACTCAAGATAGCCTTTCATACTTGTCAATGGTGTTCTAAGCTCATGTGTTGCAGTGCTAACAAAACGTGTTTTCATACGCTCCATGTTCATGGCTTGTTCAGCTCGGACTCTTTCCTGGAATAATTGTTGCTGTAGGTTCTGTTTCTCTCTTGTTGATTTTATTCGATGTAATGATGCTCCTACATGCATCGCCAATGTCTCCACTAAGTGTTGGTCGTTAATATCGAAAGCATGGGTGTGCTCGCTTTCAATATTAATCACACCTATTGCTTTGCCTTCAATTATTATGGGTACATCAAGTTCAGAGCCAGCCGGGGTGTTCCTGAGAGGAGCTACATATAATTCGGATTCCTGTGCCTTTTCAAGTAGTATTGATTTCCCGGTGTTTATGGCTTTAACTGAGACACCCAATCCATCTAATGACATACGTAGTGTTTTATCGATCTCGTATCCCCAATAATGATCAAACACCAGATCCCCGTCTTTAACGAATCCAAGACTGCACCACATATATCCAAGTACATCCGTTAAACACTCGCCTGTGATAGAGATAACTTCCTCCCTCTCTTCTGTTTCACCTAACCTAGCGGCATGATCATGAAGTAGCTCCAGTCTTTCCTGAAACTTATAACGCTCTGTTATATCCGTGGTTATTACCCCTAATCCATCCCCTGTTCTGAAAGCCTTCAACGCGAAATGTCTTAACCCATATCTAGATGTGTCAAGTGAAAATTCATCAAAATATGGTTCCCCGGTCTCTATAACCTGTTTATATCTATCAAATAACCCGGATTCTACTATTTTTGGCTGTAACTCGGTTATGTTTTTCCCAATTATTTCATCCTCGCTTACCCCAAACCGATCTCTGGCTGTTTTATTCACCTTGATCAGGTTCAGTTTTGAATCAAAGATACTGAAGCCATCGGTTGCTGACTGCATAAAAGCATCTAACTGTTCCCGGCTTTCTCTTAGTTTTTTCTCTAGAGCGAGTCTATCAGTTATGTCATCAAATATTACCAGCACTTCTCGCTGTTTATTAGGAGTATCTATGTATTTTAGCCAGGTTTTTGCGTATCGTTTTTCCCCCTTTTTTGTTGTATATTTGAATTCAATAGGGTTTACATGGGTGCCTTGAACTAGGTTTTTTATAACCTGAATGGAGTGCTTTATTGAATTCTTGTTAAGGAATTTTAGTTTAATGAAATGTTTTCCCAGTATTTCCTCTTTTTTATATCCTGTTAATGTTGTTGTGGCTGGGTTACATGAGGTCATGTATCCGTGGATAGAGAATGTTATGATAGCGAAGGGGGATGTTTCTATCAATGTTTTGTATTTTGTGGCTTCTTCCCTATCTTGGCTTGATGGCATTTTTGTGACAAGAGTATGCCGTGTTTATTAAATGATGTCGATAAGCTTTCTTCTGTTTCATTTATGGAGTAAATATTAACTCATTTTCATAAGAAAAGCTGGTTCTACTTATGAGGGATCCCTAAATGGTTCTGGTAGTATGTTTAATGGTCGAACTCTATCTTTTCCACGTGTCTGAGGTAGACTCCGGTTAATACTCCGATTAACATACCTACTAGGTGAACGTTGTGTGCTATCTGGGATGGGGTGAAGAGTCCAGCGAGGTCAGATAACGCCCACAACGCTGCGGCGAGGATCATGGGCAACGGCACCATGCCAGTAAAATACACCAACCTGAAGGGTTCTAGGACCGCTAGTGCTCCTATGACGCCGTAGATGGCTCCTGATGCCCCGAGCACAGGGATCAGCTGGGTCCCTGCGGTATAGTAGTGTCCCAGGTTTCCTATGACTCCGGATGTTATGAATAATGTTGCGAATAGGTTTTGGCTGATTCTGGTCTCTAGGACTGTTCCAAAGAAGAAGAGGGCGAACATGTTGAATAACAGGTGATTTAGGTCAAGGTGAAGGAATATTGATGTGATGATGGTCCAGGGGTACCTTGTTATGAGGGCTGGTGTGAAGGCTAGATATATCCATGTATGTGTTGTCCGAATGAGAAGATAGACTGATATGGATAATATTATAAAAATATAGGTCCATTTGGGTTTATATTCCGTATACATGCTATAATTAATCTATACTTGTCGGTTAAATCTCCATGCATTTAGATCTTAGTATAGAATTTTAGATATTTGATACTGTGCTGTAACAAAGTCCTGAGACGAAATAACTACAGCATCAAGTACTGGAGTTAAATTTATGCTTAAATATTTTTCAGAATGATCTTTATTGCTGAATAGAGTTTATAAAAAAAGTTTGTAAAT
>WJJC01000204.1 GCA_014729945.1 Candidatus Bathyarchaeota archaeon | reverse complement strand
TCAACGCTAACCCTGTACAAAGCATTCACTCTAAGTAAATGGGTGAATGAACGGATAAAATATGTGAAAGAACTAGTCTCTGACCTTTACTCCACCAAGCTTGATAGCTTCAAGCACAATGTGGCTCTCAACTTTCTCGATACCCTTGATAGCGGATAGAGTATCCAGTAGTTTTAGAGCGGATTTACGGTTATCACAAACAGCAAGAACCAGCAACTCGCAGGCACCGGATACCCGCATAACCACATTGATCTCTTTGAGGTCAGCGATTTTGTTCCCGATCTGACTCAGATCGGCTCCAGCATCCGCTGAGATCATCATACATAACAAGTAATGGTTCAGCTTATCCGGATCAACAATTGTGGTGTAGCCCCGGATAACACCATCATCCTCTAAAGTGTTCACTTTTGAGGAGACGCTTACATGACTGATGCCCAATTGCTTGGCTAAATCCCTGTAACTTTGACGGCTATCATGTTGTAGCAGCCGGATAAGTTTTTTCTCTATATCGTTTTTATCAGCCATAGATATCACATGTTAATAACGGTCTTTCCGCTGAATAATAGATCTACAAAAGAACCTGTATCAAGTAATTTTATGTTCTCTATTAGACGATCCTTCAGCCCACGTTTCATTACATCGGGTTCCAGTCCATATACTACATTATTACCCAGATCAAGGTTTGCTTCTATCCTATTGTTCGCGAAATATACAGCGTCTTGTATTAATACAAGTTCAGCTCCCAAACTCAGGGCTTTATCAAGTAAATCCCTGTCATGTGTATTCAGTATTACTAATTTTGACATCATATCACCTAATAAACCAGAGTAACCTCTGCTTCCCCAATTAATTCCAGAACCTTATAGGAGTCAGCTAACTCCACGGATTCAATTAGGTCTTCTTCATCGAACCCAGATGAAAATAGAGACTCAGTCTCAACAAAGAGATCTATATCCAGTTCAGGGAGATCTGTGAGGAATCTATCTGTAAGACTCTTATCAATGTTATCCACTGCGCCATGGACACCTTTACCGATCCAGAGAACGGTTACCATGTGATCCCATAACCCGGCTGCTGTCCTGAGGGCCTCATAATAGTTTAGATTCGTGACAGGTGATGACTTTATAATAACTAGTATGTTTTTCTCCATTAGACCGCCCCCGTCATACTGAGTACAACATCCGCTTTGGAGATCATCTCCCCGAGATCAAATACACCACCTATATCCACTCCACTGGGTAACATTTCAACTGTTACACCTCGTAGCTCCATGCATACTCTGCAACCGCTAACGGATGCGCCCATTTCAACTAAATCCTTGAACCGTTCGCTTATACTCTCTATGTGGAAGGGTTCACCACTCTGACTGGTTACAGGGTTGTAAACACCGTCCATCATCAGGTAGATGTCAACATTATGACCCTTCCTGAGAGCGATCTCACTTATCTCAAGAGCCTGGTTTACACCATCATTCTGGAAAGGTGATTGGCATAATAGTATCAGAATCCGTCCCATATCAACACCTAGATAAATAGCTGGACATCAGAGTCCATGGCGATGTCTAGAAATGTTGCAGCTCCCACGATCTCATCAACCTCTGGGATGAGTTCATCTCTTGTGACGTTCATCATCTTCATGGTGGTGCTGCAGGCATAGATAGTTACATTCTCGGTGTCCCTACATAGCTCCAGTAACTCTGTTAAAGTGGACACACCTGCATTCTTTATCTTACCCTTCATCATCCCTGTGCCCAGAGCCATTATCCCAGGTAGCTTCGCTTTCTCAAGCCCACCTTTCTTCAATGCATCCAACCCCCAGAAAGTGAAGAACAAGTGAACCTCTGCATCCATCGCGCCCCCTGTGCTGGACAACATGAGAACAGGGTAGAGTTTATCCAAGGTGCCGCTATGGACAACTATAGCAATTCTCTTTGCTTCACTCATTTAGCCCACCTTGATTAGGTATTTGAATACATCGTCTTCTTCACTGATCTCCAGTATCTTTGCACCAGTCTTGTTTGCCCACGCAGGCACATCTCTTTTACTGCCAGGATCGGTGGATAATAGTCGTAATATCTGCCCTTTTTTCATGTTTTTTGTTGCCTTTTTTAACTTGACTATGGGCATGGGGCAGTACATGCCTTTTGCGTCAATCTCTACATCTACATCAACCATATTAATCCAAATGGTAAATAATATTAAGTTATTTAACCATTTGGTAGAAGATCTCTTTCTCGGAGAGTTTTCTCAATAAACCTGCAGGTACTAGGCATAATAGGCACAGAACCCAGATCATCAATCCGAACCCACTGGGCGTCAGGAGCATCATCTCCAGCGCATACATCCCCTGAGATATACTCACAGAGATACTCAAACAAGACATAATGAAAACGAATACGACCCTGATCATCCCTGTGAATCGAATCAAACACAGTGATCAACTCCACGGGTTCAACTATGACTCCAGTCTCCTCAAACACCTCTCTTTTAACAGCTTCCACCAGAGTCTCACCCACCTCAACCACGCCACCCGGAAGACCCCACATACTCTCATTAGGCGCCTTACCTCTAATAGTTAACAAAACATGATCATCGTGCAACACCATCCCAGCTACACCAGGAATGGGATGAGAGGGATACTCGCGACTCAAGACACTTCCTCAGACTGAATCATACCCCATCTGGAGGGCTCTAAGATTAATCTCCCTCATAGACTCCTTCATATGGGCGTTCACAGCGTCTTTGAGCAGGTCCAGTCTAACCATCTCACTTTTCCTAGCTAATGCACCGAGCATAACCATGTTAGCTACTATCTGGTTTCCAAGACCAACAGCTATCTTTCTGGCGGGAACCTGAATGATCTCCACATCCTTCCTCGGTTTTTCAGCCCGTTCAAGGACGTGACTGTCCACTACGACCAGTGAGTCTTTTTTAGCCAGTGGTAGGTATTTCTTGAAAGCTGGCAAACTCAGACACAATAATACATCTGTCTTTTCGAACTGGAGATCATTGATCTGCATATCTGAGACCATTATCTCTGATCTGCAGCTTCCTCCACGTGCTTCAGCACCGTAGCTCCTGCTGAACATCACCTCATAGTCCTTCATGAAAAGGGCGTTACTCAGGAAAGAGCCTGATGCTACTATACCCTGTCCACCTGTGCCGCTTATCATTATATTCTGTTTCATTGCGTGTCCTCCTGTGCGCGGCGGATAATATCCCGCAGGCTCTCAGTGAGTTCAGGTCGGGATCTCTTCTCGAATAAACCTAACTCAATTTTTTTCTCAGTCTTGTTTACCACATATTTGACAGCGTCAAGATTATTCATTTTAGATATTAGAGATTCAGGTTCACCCAGTACTTTAACAACCTGACCAAAGCCCATATGGTCTACGATCTTGGCTTCGCCTAACTCATTAACAGCGTTCAATGTCTCCCTTAAATTATTCTTGGGCACCGCGTAGACGTATTCAAGCTTCTCAGGTCTATCCCGGATAATGGTGCTCTCACCAAACATCTCTAGTATACGTGGTGGTAGAGTATCCAATGAGCCTCTGAGGTTAAATATTCGTCTCTGCTGAGTGGGGCACTGACTTAGCACCTCGATGAAGCTGAAGCCCTTGTGCTGAATGGCTTCCTTGATAGCGTTTGTTAACTCAAGCACATGGTATGTGCTCCATTTGGCCACGTAGCTTGCGCCAGCCGCTTTAACCAGTTGAGTTATGTCAAAGGGGAATTCTGGGTTTCCATATGGACTGGTAACAGTTGTCTCCCCATGCATAGTGGTAGGAGCGATCTGTCCACCTGTCATGGCATAGCTCATGTTGTTCACAAGTATAACCTTAAGGTCTATGTTTCTGCGAGCAGCGTGGATAAGATGGTTTCCACCGATTCCGGCCCCGTCACCGTCACCCACGAAAACAACAGTAGTTAGATCAGGGTTATACGCCTTAGCGCCAGTTGCAAACGCTATGGCTCTTCCATGCGTGGTGTGTAAGGTGTCTCCCTTAAAGTTAGGGCTGGGTATCCACGCGGCGCAACCTATGCCTGAAACAGCCAGTATCTTGTCTTTATCCAAGCCAAGGTCGTCTATGGCTCGTAGGAAACAGTTAAGGATGATCCCTCCACCACATCCAGGACAAAAAGCAGAAGGCTGACTCCTGACATATTTATCTCTATAGTGGAATAAGTTCTTCATTATCGTAGCCTCCGTATTGTCTCCAGTATCTCACGTGAGAAGGGTAAGACCCCGCCTACTTTTGCTAGTGATATAACCTCGCATTTTCCGCAGACCACTCTTTCAACCTCTTTAACCAGTTTACCGAAATTCATCTCAACCACAATTATGGCATCTAAGTTATCAGCTACCTCACGGATAACTGTCTCTGGGAAGGGCCAAATAGTCTTCAAACGCATTAAACCGGCCTTTATTCCTTCATCCCGAGCTTTAACCACCGCCTCCATGCTAGGTCTGGCCGATGCACCAAAGCTCAACACAGCTATCTTAGCATCATCCAGTTGCTCCACGTGAATATCCCTAATATCGGACTCAGCGTTCAGTATCTTGTCTCTTATTCGATAGATTATTTTCTGGTGGTATTCTGCCTCAAAGTTACGGACACCATTAGGTTTGTGAGTTGACCCAGTTACCAGTAACTCATAGCCATCTCCGAAGGCTGGCATCGCAGGCACTCCACTGGGGTCAGCGGTTCCCCAAGGGGTAACTTCTTTACTAGTGGGTTTTCTGCGATTAATTACATCAACCTCATCTGGTACTATTAGTTTCTCTTCGATGTGTCCAATTAAACCATCACTCATCAACATAACAGGAGTTCTATAGGTCTCAGCTAGGTTGAAGGCCCTCACGGTTAGATCAAACATCTCCTGCACGCTCCAAGGAGATAATGCTATTACCTCATAGTCTCCGTGGGCACCGTATTTTGCTTGATATATATCTTGCTGGCTTGGATCGGTACTCTGTCCGGTGCTTGGACCGCTTCTCTGAACATTTACAAGGACCATCGGAGTCTCAGTCATATGCGCGTAGCCGATATTTTCCTGCATTAAATCGTATCCTGGGCCACTTGTGGCTGTCATGGTTTTTGCTCCAGCCCAAGATGCCCCTATAACACTGGCTATGCTAGCTATCTCGTCCTCCATTTGCATGAAGACGCCTCCAACCTTAGGCAGTTCCCCTGAGATGTGGTGACTGATCTCGCTAGCAGGGGTAATGGGATACCCAGCGAAGAACCTGCACCCAGCCCTGATGGCTCCCTCGGCGCATGCAATATTACCCAATACCAAGTGTTTACCGGGTTTAAGCACCTTCGATCTCCTCCACATTGATAGCAAAGTCTGGGCAATATCGTTCACACCATCTGCATCCAATGCACTCGCCCACTACCTCCGGCTTGGTGCCGCCCAGCGCTGTCTTATTCTCTGACTCCTTCAATATCTTCCCTCCACGGGTATTACATACATGAACACATAGTAAACATCCTTTACATTGCTCGTCTTCTATGGTCACTCTGAACTTTTTTGCCGTTTCCATACACCTCGAAACGATGAATCTGTGATCAATGGGGCTTCTGAGATAAAACTACTGGGATTCCAGAGGGAAAGAGTCAATACTACCCGGTTGTTGATACCCCCCTTGGAATTATTGTAATCAAAACAAAAAAAAACAAGGGTAACAAGATATATCTAGTAACCCATTTTTCTGAGCACTAAGTTAGCTACGCTACTATCCTGTATAGCTATGCCCACCGACTTGAATACGGTAAGTGTGTCCTCAGGGGCTCTACCCTCCTTTTCTCCGGAGACTAGTTCCTTTAGCTCTGCATGCACATGATCCCATGTTATAGCTCCTTCCTTGATAGGTATCAAAACGTCTCCGGCTTCATGCTCTATGCCTTCCCTGTCATCGATAACCAGTTTGGACTCGACGATAGTGGCGGTATCCAGTTCCCTCCAGTCCGGGTAGAAGGCGCCTATAGCGCTAACATGGACCTTCTCTTTGAGCCATTCCCTTTTCAATACCGGTTTAGGACTTGTGGTAGCGGTTAACACAATATCTGCGTCAATGCAGGCTACCTCACCTGACTGGACTGGTATCACATCTATACCCAGTTTTAGAGTCATTTCCTCAGCGAAGCGTTCTCGTGCCCCCTCATAAAGATCATAGACATATGCTGTTTCTATATCCCGGACAGTGCATGCTGCCCATGTCTGGGTTCTTCCCTGAACCCCTGCCCCAAATATAGCTACGGTACTTGCATCCTCTGGCGCAAGGTATCTGGCCGCCACACCGGTTATGGCTCCTGTTCGCATGGCTGTTAAATACGTTGCATCCATGAATGCCTGAACCATCCCAGTCTCAGGATCATTAACTATGATCCACGCAGCAGTGGTGGGTAACCCTTTCTCCCTATTATCCGGGTAAATACTGATAATCTTGGTTGCCTGTGCCTCCAACTCAGTTAAGTAGCTGGGCATGAAGCTAATAGATCCATTATACCGTGGCACCATTATGGTGCTTCGTGTTGGTAACACCACGTTCCCCTTGGCGTACTCCCTGAAGGCTTCTTCAACTATGTCGATGGTCTCCTCCATATCGAGGGTTTTTTCAATATCAGCATCACTGAGGAAAAGCATACTAATTCAGACTCAAGAACACTCTACGAGAATAAAAAACCTGTCAAGAACATAATTATTTCACATAATATAGGATAATAATATAAGCCTAAAACATGAAACATCTATACAACATCCATCAATTATAAATAAGAAGACGAGGGATGAACAATGAGTGGATTGCTAGACCGACTTATAGGAAAAAACGGGGAAGAGAAAAAAACCCAAGAAGTCCAATACATCAAGGCTATCCCACTCAGGGCTTACGAGGATATTGACATCATCAAAGCCGAGGTCCGTGCAGGAAACATTGTCATATGTAATGTGGCGCCCCTCGCCAAGACCAACATTGAGGATGTAAAAAGGGGGATAAACGAGTTAAATGAGTACGCTAACTTGATAGAAGGCGACATCGCTAGACTCGGTGAAGAGAGGGTAATAATAACCCCCAAGAATATCCAGATCTGGCGTAACAGAGACTAGACAAGAGCCACTGTATCCAGTAATCTAGGACTATGTCCACGTATTCTACGTAGACGAGAGATACTTCTAGCCAGATGATTACATTTACTCTCCTCGCCGTGTACTACGTAGACGTTTCTCGGGTTGGGTCGCAGTCGTTTCACATAATTCATTAATTGTCTTCGGTCGCTGTGACCGCTGAATCCGTGCACTGTATGTGTGCTCAAGGATATGTTTATTATCTCCATCTTTCCGTCTCGTCCATAAAGCTGCGCTGAACCCATACCAGATTGTACACGTTGACCCATGGTTCCCGCCACCTGATAGGATACAAAGATTAATCCATTGTTCTCATCGGGGGCTAATCTTTTAAAGTACTCCATGACAGGGCCACCCTCCATCATACCCGCCGTGGCCATGATGATGCATGGACTACCTTCAACTATCTCATCCCGCATATCATGCTGCTTCACAACCGTGAAATAATCACTCTCAAAGGGGTTTATCCCGTCTTTCAATATCTGGTCTCTAACCTCATGGCTCAGGTAACCTGGGTACGCTGTGTGTATACCAGTAGCCTCACTAATCATACCCTCTATATATACGGGTACCTTGGTCAAATCGCCACTGTTCATGTAACGATTGATAACCATAAGTATCTCTTGGGCACGGCCTACGGCTGGTACTGGTATGAGTACTTTGCCTTTCTTGAGTATCTTGTTGCAGATATCCACGAAGGTTCTCTCCGTCTCGTCTCTGCTGGGGGTATAGTTGTCATGTCCTCCGTATGTTGACTCCATTATTAGAGTCTCTACGCGGGGGAAGTAACTGGAGGCTGGCTGGAGTAGGGCTGTTGGTCCGTATTTGAAGTCCCCAGTATATACTATGTTGTGTAACCCTTTGCCTATGTGAAGGTGGGAAATAGCTGAGCCCAATATGTGTCCCGCATTATGAAGCGTTAATCTGACATCAGGTGATATATCAGTCACATCACCATATGCTAAGGGTATTGTATGCAATATGGCTTCGCTGATATCCTCCGGACTATACGGGGGCACTCTTCCCTCTTTATTTGTAACATCAATATAGTCGCTCTGGAGTAACGTCATTACGCTCGCAGTTGGTTCACTACAGTATACCGGGCCCTCGTAGCCGTATTTGTATACATAAGGCAGGAAGCCACAATGATCCAAGTGAGCGTGGCTGATCACCACGGCGTCCAATCTACTCAGGTCAAATTCAGCTACATCCAATCGAGGATATGACCCGATTGCGTTTCTACTACCAGGATTAATACCGCAGTCCAGTAGTATCTCGCTCTCCCGGGTCTTTACAAGTATGGCTGATCGTCCTACCTGCCTACTGCTTCCTAAGAAGGTTACCCTTACATCACCGCTGGGCTGGTACATGGGTCTGAATATGGCTTCACCGGTCTCCCTGAGAACTCTTTCTCTTTCCTTGCTCTTGCTGTACAGGAATCCCCTGATCTGTTTGATGGTCATTGAAGGGATAGGTGGACTGCGTTTAAAGTTAGGGCTCCAGTGAGTCTTTTTCACGATCTCCAATACATTGGACCCGTTCTTCCCAATGGCTACCCCCGGTTTCTCCACTTCTAACACTACTTCTCCAAGGGCTGGGTCGAAATATGCTTGAACAAGCCCTGCTTCCTCCATTATATCCCTAATAATCTGCTCAGCCTGCACCTCATTCATCCTGACTGAAGGATCGCTGCGAATCACTATCCGTTTCTTGATTG
Source organism: Candidatus Bathyarchaeota archaeon (assembly GCA_014729945.1). The sequence continues at coordinate 13,342 of WJJC01000204.1, read as the reverse complement.
TTCCCGCTATCTCGCCCACTATGTGGCTTTTTTCCTGTAATATTTCCGGTTTTTGACAATATATCGCGAGTCTCGGACCCTCAAACTCGATTCTGCTTATACCCACTTGTGCGGGTATCCTATCCAGTATTGCTTGCCTTATCTCGCTATATGTTAGACCCTGCTGGTTCTCCATTTTCTATTTCAACTGTTTAAAATCTCTTTCTTCTCTTCAGGAGAAAGCTCTCTATAAGCTTCCTCGTTGATAACCGCTACGTCGAAGTTGTCTCCACTGGCGACATCTCTCTTCATGGCGCTATCAATGGCTTGGACTACAACTTTTATCATCTCATCCACTGTCGTGCCTTCCTCATATTGAGCTTCCAGTACACCGTAGGCGTATGGACTCCCTGACCCAGTTGATACCATTGTCTCTTCAGTCATGCTACCGTATGGGTCCAGATTGTATACATGTGGACCAGTTTCATCATAGCCTCCTATTATAGCTTGCATAGGAAGCGGTGCACCCACTTCCCTGTTACTGAATAATAGTGTTTGTACGAGTCTAGCTGCGCTCTGAACAGGCATTGATCTATGTTTTTCTAATTCGTATAGTCTCGAGTTCACTCTTAGTATTTCTACTACTCTCTGAGCCACTGCTACTCCGCCGGCTATAGTCATGGCAAGATGGTCTGTAATCTTGTAAACCTTTTTTGCTCTCTTACTTGCAACGAAGTTACCCATGGTTGCACGTGTATCTGTGCCCAGTATAACACCGTCTTTACATACTATTCCAACTGTTGTAGTACCCTTGAGGATTCCTAGTTTCTTTGACATTTATAATTCTCCTATAAAATATACGAGAGGTGTATCCTTAGAAGGAAGACCAAGTACCTTAAAAACATCACTTTTTTAAAAACATTCCTCAAAATAGCAAAGATATTAGTATACAGAAAATGATTACACTGCATCAATAAAGGTGTTGCAGGGAGTTGATTGAGCATAGTACAAATTCAACCCATAGAATCGACTTACCTAGAATAGTGTTAGTAGGTAATAAAGTAATTAATCATCTTAGCTCAATCTGTAAAGAATTCAACTATGACAGCGCTCTATTGGTTACAGGTAATACCACATACAATATAGCGGGCCAAAGAATAGAGAAACACCTAGAAGAGGAGAATATCGCTACGAGCATAGTAAAAGTATCCTCCGCTACCAAGGCCACAGTTGACTCTGTTAAGGAAAGGATCATGGAATCGGGAGCCAAAGTGATTCTAGGTGTTGGGGGTGGAAGAAATATCGATATCGCTAAAGTATCCTCACATGAGACAAATAGATTTTTCATAAGCGTACCCACCATAGCAAGCCACGATGGGATCGCAAGTAACCTTGCATCATTAAAAGGTTCAGAGAGACCCTATAGCGTGGCTACAGCCTCACCTATAGCCGTAGTGATGGATAGTAAGATCATCCAAGAATCACCATACAGGTTTACGGCCGCAGGATCAGGGGATATAATATGCAAGATCGTAGAGGTGCGGGACTGGAGACTCGCTCATAGAGAGAATAATGATTACTACGGAGGGTACGCGAGCAGCCTGAGCCTTATGAGCAGCCAACACGTCATGGAGAGAGCACATATTATTAGAGAGAAAACAGAGGAAGGAATAAGGACTTTACTGGAGGCGCTTGTTAGCTGCGGTGTTGCCATGAGTATAGCTGGTAGTAGCAGACCCGCAAGCGGTTCATCTCATCTCTTCAGTCATGCCTTGGATCAGATTGCTGAGAATCCTGCTCTTCACGGTGAACAATGTGGAGTAGGAGGTATTATGATGGCTAAACTTCATGGAATAAAATGGGAGGCTATCAGGGATAGTTTGAAGACTATAGGTACCCCAACTAATGCTGAGGAACTCGGATTACAAGACAAAACAATCATTAAAGCTTTGAGACTCGCAAAATCCATTAGACCAAATAGATATACTATTTTAAATAAAATAGATATGAATGAGAAACTAGCGATAAAACTAGCAAAATCCACGGGGGTCATATAATTGGATAAAAAAACGCCATAAAAACAATAATATAACCCTTAATATTCCATTATAAGGGACCTATTTTATTTTGGTGAAATAATCTTTTTATTAACCACCGTGTCCATGAAAGTGATATTCATAAAGGTGACCATCAATTGACTAGCGTCCAGTTAAAAGTACAAGAAGCAAAACAGCAGAGAGACGTAGGTAGAAGTATAGCGAGAATGGACTCCGAGACCATGAAAAACCTGGGCGTCACAGTGGGAGACGTCGTACAGATAGAGGGAAAAAAACCCACAGCAGCCAAAGCATGGCCAGCATACCCAGAGGACCAAGGTCAGGGTATTATCAGGATAGATGGTTTCATCAGGAAAAATTGTAGCGCAGCCATAAACGAGTTTGTCACAGTAAATAAAGCCGAGGCAGAATATGCTACATCAGTGAAACTGGCGCCAGTCGATATACGTATCAGCGTTGACAATGACTTCATTAGATTCGTGAAAGATAGATTAGTGGATAGACCCGCTACTCGGGGAGACACTTTGCTAATAATGATGCTGGGGCATAGCGTACCATTCATGGTCGTAAACACGAGACCAAATGGAATCGTAAAGATCGCTCCAACAACAGAGATTAGCATCATGAGCGAACCCGTGCCTGAGCTGGAGATGCCCAGCAGGACCACCTACGAGGACATAGGAGGACTTGAAGAGGAGATCAGACGCATAAGGGAGATGGTTGAACTACCGCTACGACACCCAGAAATATTCCAACGACTAGGGATAGACCCACCCAAAGGAGTACTACTCCATGGACCTCCCGGATGTGGAAAAACGCTACTAGCCCGAGCAGTAGCAAACGAATCCGAAGCCAACTTTTATGCCATAAACGGGCCCGAGATAATGAGCAAATTCTACGGCGAATCCGAAGCCAGAATGCGTAAAATGTTTGAGGACGCAGAGAAAAACTCTCCAAGTATACTTTTCATAGACGAGATTGACGCTATAGCCCCCAAGAGGAGTGAGGTAACAGGAGAAGTTGAGAGAAGAGTTGTGGCACAGTTACTGGCCTCAATGGATGGCCTCAAGGGAAGAGGTCACATCATAGTCATAGGCGCAACAAACAGAGTAGACGCAATAGACGAGGCGTTAAGAAGACCAGGCAGATTCGACAGAGAGATAGAGATAGGGATCCCCGCCCGAGAGGGGAGAATAGAGATACTTCAGATTCATACCCGGGGAATGCCCCTCGCAGAAGATGTTGATTTGGGAAAAGTATCGGAGATAACACACGGATATACTGGAGCAGACCTAGAGGCTCTCAGCAGGGAATCAGCGATGAAAGCCCTCCGCCGATATCTACCTAGAATCAACCTAGAGGAGAAAAGAATCCCACATGATGTCTTGGACCAGATGGTGGTAACCCAGCAAGATATCAGAGATGCCTTCAGAGAAGTAACACCAACAGCAATGCGTGAAGTATACATTGAGGCACCTAACATCCACTGGGATGCAGTCGGTGGCTTAGAGGATGTCAAGGAAAACCTAAGAGAAGCAGTAGAGTGGCCACTTAAGAACCCTGAACGATTCTCCAGACTTGGTATAAACCCACCGAAGGGTATACTGTTACATGGCCCACCGGGATGTGGAAAAACACTACTTGCCAGAGTCGTAGCAACCGAGTCAGAGGCAAACTTCATCAGTGTCAGAGGCCCAGAAATATTCAGCAAGTGGGTTGGCGAATCAGAGAAAGCAATCAGAGAGATATTCAGAAAAGCAAGAATGGCTGCACCCAGCATAATATTCTTCGATGAATTTGATGCACTCGTACCCTCAAGAGGCTCATCAGCGGACAGCAGGGTAACAGAAAGAGTAATTAGTCAGCTATTAACCGAGATAGATGGACTGGTAAGCCTACAAAACGTTGTAGTATTAGCGGCTACCAATCGCCCAGACATAATAGACCCAGCAGTACTACGACCAGGAAGATTCGATAGAAGAGTATATGTACCACCACCAGACGAAGAAGCAAGACAAAAAATACTAAAAATAAAGACAGAGAACATGCCTTTAGATGAAAGTGTAGACCTTGATACATTTGGGAGAAGGATGGATGGCTACAGTGGAGCCGACATCGATAGCGTAGTACGGGAAGCAGGACTACATGCCCTACGAAGAGACACTGAATCTAAAACAGTCAGTATGAACGACTTTGAGAAAGCCATGGAAGAAGTAGCACCAAGCATAACCTCAGAGGTCATAAGATGGTACGAGAACACACAGCAACGCTTCAGAGAACAAGTAAAACCACCTATCGATATAGCTTAGGAGAAAAAGGAAATGGATGTAAAACTAATACCCGCGCGGATCGTGGAACTCTTAGAGCGCAACGGTGCCCTAAAGTTTGATGAATTATATAAAAGAGTCAGGAAAAGCGAGAAAGAGCTATCCGATAACGACCTGAACTCATTATTAATGAAGATGGAGATACAGGACTTAGTAAGAGTATACAGGATACCTAGGGGAAAACGGAGAATAGAGTTAGCAAGGTGACTCAAGATGGGTGTCCAGCTAAGCGACATCGTTAACGGACGTAAGCTAAGTATAGAGGAGCTACAAGGAAGAGCGGTTGCTTTTGACGGCAACAATATCCTCTACCAGTTTTTATCCATAATAAGGGGTAGGGATGGTCAACCCTTAAAAGATCGAAAGGGTAGAGTAACAAGCCACCTGAGTGGATTATTATACAGGAACAGTAATCTCATGGAGAGCGGTACCCGAATCATCTATGTTTTCGATGGTAAACCTCACGAGTTCAAAAAAACAGTGATAAAGAGACGAAGAGATGTCCGAAAAGAAGCAAAGAAAGAGTACCAAAAAGCTGTGGAGGAGGGGGATAGCGAAAAAGCCCGTCGATATGGACAACAATCCATGGTAGCTACCACGGATATTGTATCCGATGCTAAAGAGTTGCTGACACTAATGGGAATCCCTTGGGTACAGGCTCCAGGCGAGGGAGAAGCCCAGACTGCCCACATGGCAAAGAGAGAAGAGGTATGGGGAGCAGCTAGCCAAGACTTTGATAGCCTATTATACGGTGCACCTAGACATATTCGCAACTTGAGCATAACGGGTAGAAGAAAGCTCCCCGGCAAGAATGTTTATGTAAAGGTCGAACCAGAGTTACTGGAATTGGAGAAAGTAAAAAAGGATCTTGGGCTTACCCAGAGCCAATTAATTGACATAGGGATCCTTGTGGGAACAGACTATAACCCAGATGGGGTAAAAGGTATCGGCCCAAAAACAGCCCTCAAATTAATAAAAAAACATGGAAACATACAGGATGCAATCCCCCAAATAAAGAACGCAAAATTCCCTCACCCAATAGAGGAAATAAAAGAACTTTTTCTAAACCCAAGGGTCACAAATGATTACACGCTTGAATGGAAAAACCCAGATGTAGCGGGCTTGGTGGGCTTCCTATGCGCCGAACATAACTTCAGCCAAAAAAGAGTAATGAGTGCGGTTAAAAAGATGAAGAAAGGCTTAGAGAATGATACAAAACGAACCACACTAGATAGATTCTTCGGTTAATCGTTAACCGTAAATACTACCCCATCGTAATTTGAGAGATGAATCTATCAGATTTTTTTAAGAATGAAGTTAAGCCAGCCCTTGGCTGTACAGAGCCAGGGGCAGTAGCTTTAGCAGCTGCCTCTGCCTCCAAGCATTTCGGAAAAAAGATTGATAAAATAAATCTGGAGCTATCTGGGAATGTCTATAAGAATGGTCTAAACGTGGGTATCCCGGGAACAGGAGGAGAAACAGGTAATATACTAGCAGCCACACTTGGTGTACTGGCTGGAAACCCTGACAAGGGTTTGAAATCCTTGGAGGATATCAAGGAAGCGGATATTGAGAAGGCGAAATCATTAATTGAATCAGGTGCTGTGACACAGAAAGTAGCGTTAGATGTGCCCAATGTTTATGTAAAAGTCACACTGAGAAAAGATGAGGAAACAGCATCAGCCACCATAAAGGGTAGACACGATAACCTAACCAACATAACATTAAACGATAAAACAATCTACAACAAAGACAAAGAAATCAAAAAAAATAGTAAAAAAACAGAGTACATTGATGAACTAGAGAAACAAGATATGGAATCTCTCTGGAACCTAGCCTCTGATATATCGGATGATCTCGAAGACTATCTCTTAGAGGGTTCAAATATGAATATAGAAGCAGCAGAACAGGGACTAGCTGACCCCTGGGGATTGGGAATAGGTTATTCAATTAACAAGATAGAGTCCACTGACATCTTATACATGATCAAAGCGTACGCTTCTGCTGCAACCGACACGAGAATGGGTGGAGGACCATGGCCGATAATGAGCAGTGCAGGAAGTGGAAACCATGGGATAACAGCGATAATCCCGCCAACACTATACGCTAGAGAAATAGGCAACACTCAACGCGAGCTAGCTGAGGCGCTAGCACTAAGCCACCTAGTTACACGTTTTATAAAGATCTATACAGGGCTGCTTACGCCAATTTGTGGATGCGCTGTCGCAGCTGGAGCAGGAGCTACTGCCTCTATAGTAAAATTAGCGGGAGGTACACCTAAACAAGCGGAGATAGCGGTTGCTAGCCTCATGTCCTCCCTAATGGGAATGACATGTGACGGAGGAAAAGGTAGCTGTGCATTAAAGGTCTCTACTGCAGCGGGGGAAGCGTATCTCAACGCCGTGATTGCTCTAATGGATGGAGGATTAAACATGCCCCAAGGTGTTTTAAAACCCGATCTTGGTTATGTGGCTAAGATTCTTGGTGAGATTAGTAACAAGGGGTTAAAAGGTATGGATGAATCCATGTTAAGTATTATCCAACGTCAGTGACCCATCAAGTTATACATTACCCCTACCAATTATTTTTGATATGCATGAAGATATTAGCAATCCAGACTAGCCCGAACCATGAGGGGTTAACCGCAGAGACAGCTAAGAGAACAATAAAAGGCGTAGAAGAAGCAGGGCATGAAGCAGAACTAGTTAATCTAAACGACTTGGTGATTAAGAAATGCAAGGCATGTGAGGGCGGATGGGGGGAGTGCCGTCGAAAAGGAACCTGTATTCTTGAGGACAATTTCGTGGATTTAATCGATAAGATATTGGAGGCAGATGGACTGGTTTTCACTACACCCGTCTATTGGTGGGATATCAGTGAGTCAGCAAAAACCTTTCTTGATAGAATGAGAAGAATCGAGACATATCACGAATTTAAACGATATAAGGATAAACCATATATGGGCATAGCGTGTGCTGGAGGAAGTGGAAACGGCGCAGCCAGAGCTCTTTATCTTCTTGAGGAGTATCTGAAGAGCATAGGCTTCAAAAACTATGACCTTGTTACAGTGACTCAAGTTAATCGCGGCCATAAACTACCTATGCTTGAGGAAGCGGGTAAAAACTTCTTCAAATAACCCATTTTATTTTAATACCCGAGAACATATTCTGGTGTATATGCCCATAGAGAACTATCTGTTACCTGGTGAGAAGATACTATTCTGGAGCGATTTCCAGGTAGCTTATAGTGAAGCGAGGTATAAAGTATACATCACTAATTTACGACTTCTACTATACAATGAAACAGGACTCGTGTTCAAGAAAGAAGAGATCATTACAGAGAGTTTTCGCCAGATCACTGGGCTCCAATTCACGGAGCAAGGCACCTTAAATAAAAAAGGGGTATTAAAATTCTCCAGTAATAAGGGAGAGGTTCAACTAAGTGGACCAGTAAATGGGATGAGAGGATTATTCAAGGCGATCCAGAAACAGACGATTGATCCATACCCAAGGAATACACGGGACGAACAGGATTACAAGTAGTCTCTTTAATATCAAATAACATACTTATTGTATGGTAAAATTAGAACGTGTTTTTATATCAATAGATATGGAAGGAATCAGCACCATTGTTGATTGGGCTGAAGTAAATAAAAACGAGAGCGAATATTCTTTCGCCCGCAAGATAATGGTACAGGATTTGAACGCGGCCATAGAGGGGGCTCTTGATGCTGGAGCAAATGAGATCATGGTCTCTGATGCTCATGGTAGAATGAGGAACCTCAGACCAGAGGATGTTCACGAGACAGCGGTGCTTACCCGTGGATCACCTAAACAGGATAGCATGATGCAGGGTATATCTGAGGGACATGACGCAGCCATGTACGTGGGATATCACAGTATGAAGGGAACACTTCATGGTATATGTTCCCACACTATAAGCGGTAGCACAGTCCAGAGGGTGTGGATCAACGGCAGAGAGACTGGTGAATTCGGGATGAACAGTGCTCTAGCCGGTTACTATGGAGTACCATCCGTTATGCTGGTGGGTGACTACGCAGCTACACAGGAAGCAGAAATTTTTGTCCCAGGTATCACTACAGCTACAGTGAAGTGGGCTAATGGTCGATACGGTGCTAAATGTTTACACCCAAAAGAGGCGGCTAAACTCATCAGGGTAAAGGCGAAAGAGGCTTTAACAAAGGTCTTCCCAGAACCTAGAGTAGTAGATCCCCCTGTCGAAATCAAGGTAGAGTATACCAATGCTGCTATGGCGGATATTGCTTCCCTGATTCCGGGGTATGAGAGAATTGATGGTGTTACAATGAAGGCTGTCTTCAACGACTATCATATAGCATTGAACGCATTACGCGCAGGAATATACCTCGCAGGCTCAGTTCTTAACCGCTAGACACCTTTTCTTTAACTCTATAAGCCACAACTAACCTCTTTTTTAGTGCTAAACCAGAGGATAAAGAACTCCAAGAGAAATTATCACCTCTTCAGAATAAAGTGAAATAGAAGAATGCTAGATTCTCATTTCAATGACAAGTATTGGGATAAAAAGTAAGAAGGGTTCAATGTTGATATAGTATCAAGGGAGCGGCTTTTAGTATCTTTAATAAGTTTGAATCCGGTGGGAGTGGTCCAGCTTTACCAAACTCCTTGAGAAGAACAGATAGAAAAAAGGTTGATAGTAGTTATTCAGATAGTTATCTTAATCATGTCTTCAGAGATGGCCGAAACAAACTGGATTTAGATATTGTATTTACAGTGACGCACTGGAGTTAATCCTCAAGAGTGTGTTGGAAGAAAAGGGGATACGGGGAGTATCTTAAACTCTTCAACAAGTAGTGCAATGAAGGTAACCATCTTTCATCATCTTTTTTAGTTGGGAACCCTCAAAACTTTTAGAATGGAGAATAATAAAAAAACAATATTATATCTCGGAGTTCTCCTAATAACAATATTTTCTGGGTACCTGATCTATGATAGATATGTTGCAACGGAACCCAGTATAGAGATAGGCGTACAGAATGGAAACCTACTCTTAGACCAAGAGATAACAAGTATAGACGGTAGTGAAACCATCTTATTTAGCGACTACCGTGGCAGTGTTCTAATAATCGATTTCATGGCACCCTGGTGTGAACCATGCAAGTTACAAATACCCTATTTAAGAGAAGTTGAATCAATACCGGGTGTTGAGGTGGTAACCATAAACATAGACACCAGCTACGATACAGATTACCTATTTAATCTAAAAGAAGAAGAGAACATAAGCTGGTTTTTCGGTACCAACCCATCATCAGCCCTAGATTTTGAGGTAAACGCAATACCAACAATCCTAATAGTTGACCAAAAAGGTGTCATAGTCCACAGAGGCTACTTTACATCAGATAAAGACTTCCAGCGAATATTACCTGATCTGATTGATTAAAATGGAGATCGCGAACCTAAGCTTAGCGTACAGCGCAGGGTTATTAGCTGTATTAGCACCTTGCGCTTTACCCATGTTGCCTAGTTTTGTTTCATATTACATGAATGCTGAGCATAGGGAAAACAAATGGTTATCAGCTATTGGGTTCGGGTTAACTACACTAGCGGGGTTTCTAACAGTTTTTCTGGGTGTTGGTATACTACCCAGCTTCGCCATCAACACAGTTGCGAATAAGATATCACTGGTCTCGCCTTTCATAGGAGTTATACTCATCATACTGGGTTTGGTTCACCTGTTCAGCGATATCTTCAATAATATCCCAGTGTTTAACACAATTACTCCAGAGGGAACAGGGTACAAAGCATTCTATATGTATGGACTAGGATACGGTGCAGCATCTATGGCTTGCAGTTTTCCAGTGTTTGTGTTATTGGTACTCCAGTCAGCTACAGTTGGGGGATTCATATCCATATTAGTAATGTTCACAGCCTATGGCTTAGGCGCAGCTACTATTCTCATCCCCCTAAGTTTAGCCCTTACATTCAGCAGAGAGCTAATCTACCAGCGTTTAATGAGAGTAATACCATATATGAAGAAGATAAACGCAGGCGTTCTCATGCTGGCTGGTGCCTATATGGTTTACTACGGATTAGCTTAAAACATATACCAGCACACCATATTCAATACTCTATGGCTAAGATAGTTCTAGTCGGGGCAGGCAACGGTGTATTCGGGTACAACAACTTACTAGACGCAGTAAACATTTCTGCCCTACGTGACTCGCAATTAGTTCTTCAGGATATTGATCAAGATAGGCTAGAATCCATGGTGATGTTGGCGGAGATAATGAATCAGAAAACAGGTTCACCATTAGAAATTAAGAGCACCACGGATCATGTAGAAGCTATTGATGAAGCTGACTTTGTTTTGCTATCCATCGAAGTGGATCGTTTTAAGCGGTGGAGGCTGGACTGGGAAATACCATTCAAACACGGGATAAAACAGGTAATAGGTGAAAACGGTGGACCCGGTGGATTATTCCACACTTGGAGGAATATCCCTCCAGTGCTTGAGATAGCTAAAACCATGGAGGAAGTTTGTCCAGATGCCTGGCTACTAAACAACACCAATCCAGTTCCACGGCTATGTCTTGCTATTGATAGAGAGACTGAAATCAAGACAGTTGGACTAGGCCACGAGGTGGAACACCAGTTACAACGTCTAGCATCATTAATGGGAATACCTCGGGCTCTACTTGATGCATTTTCATATGGTCTCAATCACTTCAGCTGGTACAAAGAAATACTATTAAAAGATGGGTCAGATGCGTATCCCATGCTCGATGAAGCATTAAAAGAGGCGAAAAAATTTCAGCCACTATGTAAAGCGATGTATCGGCAATTCGGTTTCTACCCTTCAACAGATGATAAATACCTAGGAGAGTATCTAGCTTATTCATGGGATATTATATCTGAGAAACATCGTGGATTAAACTGGATAAACCGCTGCGAGGAGGAGAGAAAGAAGAACTGGGAGGTCATAAACCAATTAATAGCGGATGAAAAGCCCTTGAACATAGACGGTAAGCTCTCGGGGGAAAGAGCCATGCATATAGTGGCGGGCATAATCGAGGATAGCGGTCATACTGAACTGCAGGTTAACCTACCCAACACGGGTCAAATACCTAACTTAATGAAAGATGCAGTGGTCGAGACACCTGCGATCATCAATAAAAAAGGGATACATCCAGTCCTGATGGATGAAATACCAGAAGGTTTAGCAGCATTATGCAATATACAGATAATGGTCCAGAGAAGAATAGTAGACTCGGGTATTAAAGGAGACTTGGAGAAAGGTAAACACGCTCTTCTACTGGACCCAGTGGTGAATGAAAAAAAGAAGGCGATGGCAGCTTTCGATGAATTGATGAAAGCCCACAGTGACCTGTTACCCCAGTTTAAATGAAAAAATTAAGCCATGTCAAACAGGGTGAGTAACAATTAGAAACCCCTTACGGAGCACCAGAATTTTAATCATAGAACACATCTCTTCTTGTGAAATACATTGTCAGCTATTGACACATCCATACTCACGAGGCAGAACACATTAAGAGATAAAGGAGTACCAAAAGTTGATTATCACTGTCATATCAGCATCACTGAGTACAGTGATCCCGATAACCCAACAGTGATCAGCGTATCCAAGGAAGAATTCATAGCCGACCTAAATGAAGCGGGAATAGATAAAGCAGTGGTCTTGAGTGATAAAAGAACCACACCGAAGCAAGTGGCGGATTTCTGTAATCAAGCACCAGAAAAGTTCATCGGATTCGGATACGTTAACCCTATCCAGAATGATGCGGCGGATTCAACTCGCGTGCAGAGAAATGAACTTGAACTTCATGGTTTGAAGCTCTACCCGTGCAGTGATGGTTACAAGCCAGATGATACACATGCGTTCAAGGTGTATGAAGTGGCATCCGAAATGAATATGCCTATCATGTTTCACCACGCTGGTATGCCTGTTGAGTATGATTACCTATACCACACGGACCCGGCTCAGATAGATGTGGTAGCAGAGTGCTTCCCTCAACTCAAGATCGTGTTAGCCCACATAGGTTATCCGAGAGCAGATGAGACCTTATACGTAACGCGAAAACACAGGAATGTTTACTGTGATATCAGTTGGCCATATGGAGACGTGAATCACCCTAGTTTTCTCTATCTTCTATGGAAAGACTTGTTAACTGCATTGAACATGGGCGTGTTGCATAAAATGATATTTGGAACGGACTATCCAGGTGTACGTCAGCGACCATATGTGGACATGCTATTGAACATTAACAGGTACGCTACCCACGACGACTTAAAGCTGCCCATGGATAAGGTCTCCGATATACTAGATAAAAACATCCAGCCATTACTTCCTTAAACTCTATTACTGATACATTTCTCAACCACAGAGGGTATTTTTTTGATAATATCTTCAGGTAGTATATGGTACCCTTGCTCTTCAGCCACCATATCACCAGCCGCTCCATTTATGAAGGCAGCTGCCCCCGAGGCATAGAAAGGATCAGCTCCCTGGGCAAGATATGCACCAACTATTCCAGTTAATACGTCCCCGGTTCCACCTACGGTCATACCAGGGTTGCCCGTCCAGTTATAACGCGTATACTGTCCATCACTAATAACATCCACATTACCCTTCAACAGGATAACAGCCCCAAGTCTTCCCGCCTCCCCTTGGACAATCTCACCCTTTTCAATATGATCACCTGTAAGGGTTTTACCTGTTAGCTGCTGGAATTCACGGCTATGTGGAGTGAATATAGTATTTGTATCTAGTTCAAGGGGATCAACAGCGTAAGCTTTCAGTCCATCAGCGTCTATTACTACGGGTAAACCTCGAGCATTCATCTTCTTCACCAGTATTGACACCGCTTCAACAGTCTCTTGGGCTAACCCTAAACCAGGTCCTATAGCCACGGCTGACACCTTATCCAAATATTTCTCAACTGGTTCAATGTTATCAGGACTA
>WJJC01000203.1 GCA_014729945.1 Candidatus Bathyarchaeota archaeon | reverse complement strand
TAATGCTATTTCAACTGCTTTTGCTAATCCCATTATTCCGGGGATGTTCTCAGTCCCTGATCTGAGGCCATTTTCTTGTCCTCCTCCGATCATATGCGGGGTTAATCTAATCCCTTTTCTAATGTAAAGTGCCCCAACACCCTTGGGTCCATATATATCGTTACTGCTCAGCGTCATTAGATCGGCTTTCAGGTCTTTAGCATCCAGTTTTATTTGCCCTATCGCCGCTGTTGCATCGGTGTGAAATATTGCGTCATGGCTGTGAGTTATTTCTGCTATCTCTTTAATGGGTTGTATGGTGCCTATCTCGCCATTAGCCGTCATTACTGATACGAGTACTGTATCTGCATCAACAAGTTTCTCCAGCTCTTTTAGCTTAATAACACCGTATTCATTTACTGGGCATGTCTCTATGTTGAAACCTTCTCTTGTAAGTGTCTTCGTTATGTTAATTACGCTGATATGTTCAACAGCAGATATTACTATCTTGTTTCCCTTCTTTCTGTATCTGTTTGCCGCTCCTTTTAACGCTAGATTATTGGCTTCCGTAGCTCCTGAAGTAAAGATTATTTCCTCAGGCTCTGCATTAATGAGTCTAGCGACAGTTGCTCTTGATTCGTTGAGAATATTGAGTGCTTCAAATCCTTTGTTGTGAAAACTAGCTGGATTCCCATAAATCTCAGTGTGCCCTTTATTCATCACATCAATTATTCTTGGATCAACTGGTTTACCGGCCCCATAATCTAAATAGACCTGCATATTATTCAAGAACTCATGTCATTTATTAGATTAAAACATTGGTGGGTTTTTCTATTTTTTTATATAGATGGTCACTTCAGGCCCATCATGGCTTATCTCGAGTATTGTGTAATCTAATCTCTTGGCTATCCTCTTTAAGTCTTCTTCAGCTGCTGGATCGTCTGCGGTTATTTTTAGAATCTGTCCTTTTTCCAGTTCATCCAGGGCCCTTCTTGTTCTGAATATTGGTTCGGGGCAGAAGAGACCAAGGCAGTCTATTTCTTTGTCTGGTTTCAAGGTGCTCTATTGTTAAACAATACGGTTTGATATAAGCTAAACTGATGGATGGGTGTAACTATTTTAGAAAGAAATTTAATCTTAGCCATGTAAGGATGTTTTTAAGATGAAAACCTTAGTAGTTTATGATTCATATTTTGGTAATACAGAGAAGGTTGCCCAAGCGATAGGAGAATCAATTGAAGGCAGCGTGGTTAAGCGCCCGGAAGGTGTTGAGTTAGGCACTCTAAGTGAATGGGATCTCTTAATAGTTGGCTCCCCCACACGAGGATTTAGGCCGTCGGACGCCATAAAGAGCTTCCTTAATGAGATACCATCAAAAAGCTTAGAAGGCGTTAAGGTAGCGGGGTTTGATACGAGAATGGATCCAGAGGATGTTGGTAACCCCTTTCTGAAGTTTATGGTTAAAATCTTTGGTTATGCAGCCAAACCCATTGGAGATAAGCTTGTCAAGAAGGGTGGTGATTTGGTTGGCGAAAACAAGGGTTTTGTCGTTACGGGTAGGGAAGGTCCTCTACGAGAGGGAGAGGTAGAGAAAGCTTTTAGTTGGGCTAAAACCCTAGTTTCTTAATTTTTTTATGAGTTTGTTTTTAAAGTGCTTTACCTAGTTTCGGTGAACCATCCTTATAACCGCATAATTAGTTTGAAGGGACTAGCAGGAGATAAAAATGCCTGGTGAATATAAAACACAAGAAAGATTCTTCTAAGAAGAAAAGACTAATCAAAAAAGTATCTCTATATACTTTAGAAAAAAATAAACAAAAAAGGAAGAAAGCGGTCTTCTTAACAGCCTATGATTATCCTATGGCTAAGTTTGCTGATCTCGCTGGGGTGGATATGCTTCTAGTTGGTGACAGTGTTGCAAACACCACGTTAGGTTTTAAGTCAACTGTTTCTGTTGGTATGGATGAGATGATACATCACTGTAAAGCAGTAACTAAGGCTACAAGTAGGGCTTTCGTAATAGGCGATATGCCCTTCATGTCCTATCAGCCATCTGATGAATCAGCGATAAGAAACGCTGGGCGTTTCATCTCAGAGGCTGGATGTGACGCAGTAAAATGCGAAGGCGGGAGACGCATCGCGCCAAGGGTTAAAGCGATGGTAGATGCAGGCATCGTGGTTATGGGGCATCTTGGATTAACACCCCAAAACCTAGCTCAGTTAGGTGGATACAGGATTCAGGGCAAGAACAAGGATCAAATAGAGATGCTGAAAAAGGATATATTGTCATTGGAGGAGGCCGGGTGTCACTTGGTTCTCCTTGAAGCTATGCCACCTGAGGCCGGTAAATATCTGAAAGAATCTGTTGATATACCCGTTTATGGGATCGGAGCGGGTCCGCATCTTGATGGACAATTATTAATTCTGCATGATATACTGGGATTACAGGATCCAGCGCTATTGAAGAAACCGTCTTTCGTGAAACAGTACGCTGACTTAGCCTCAATAATCATTGACTCCATCGGTAAATACTGTTATGATGTAAGAAACGAGGTCTTTCCCTCAAGTGAACACTGTTACAGTGGTGACTATGAGTGAAAGGGGAAAATGGTGGGACCGGTGAGATTTGAACTCACGATCTCGCACACCCCAAGCGCGGATCATACCAAGCTAGACCACGGCCCCAGTCCAGAACCATAGAATCAGCATCCAAACTTTAAATCTTCCTACATGATTGGGATACTGAGATTTATATTAAAACAATTTTTTAAATCCAATATCGGCTTGTTAACAAATGTATACCAAACAGAGGTAATATCGTCCCACCTAGATTACACTTTCTTTCACTAAACGAACTTTCATAACAGCTTATTTATGATAAAGATTTAATCAAAAAGTGTACTAATACTGCTTAATGTATACGAAATCGTATATCCCGATAAAAAAATCAGCCTATATTCCTTATAATCACAGGTTACAAACACGCAAAACCCTATCATATTCTTCCTGAGAGAAATTCCCCTTATATTCTCTAACAGCACCAATTAATTCCTTCTTATTAGGTATTGAGTGAACCTTTTTTAGAAGAGTGGCGAAGCGATGATTCAAGAATATGCTCTGTACCGTGCTGGTAAGATTACTGGGGGTTCTCTCAAAACTGGATGACTCAAAGTCAATAATCCTAATTCCCTCCTCCGTAACTATATAATGACGCCTTATACGGTTTAATTCACCATGATCCAGACCAGACCTGTCAAGACGCCAGGAAATATCTAGGATCTCCCTGATGTGCGCTCGTACTATAGAAGGATTATCTAGGTTATCTCTAACCCACTCACCGAAATACTCGCCCTGTATTAACTCCATTACAATGAAATCATGACTAAAACAAAACATCTCAGGCCCCAAACCATGCTCATTAGCATGGGATAGAAAACCCGCTTCACGCCTCATACTCTGTCTATTAGTATCTGTTCGAAGAACCTTAAGCGCTACCTCTTGTCCACGATATAATGCTCTTAACACTACACCAGTGTGGCCCTTTCCTAGAATAGGAGTTCCAAGTACGACATGAGGTCCCCCAATAGCTACTGCTTCAACGCCAAGCTTTTCTAATTGACTCATTCTATTCTTGGCTCTCTTCTCCTCGTATTGAGGCCAGCACAGGAACTCGCCTACCTTGTTATCCAGTGTTTCACCCAGTGGAATGTATTTATTCAATCCAGATCGGTCTTCCTCTTAACCATTTACACAGAAAATCCTCAAAACCTTCAATAAGATAGCTTTCAATCTCCTGGTTCACTAAAACCCTGTGATGCTGGAGTATACGAACAGCCAGCTTCTTGGAGACCCCTATGGATCTCCCTCCATCAGAGAGTAGCTCCCCCATCAAATCCTTGATGTTTGCATAATCACGTCTAATAATAACATACCATCTGTCACCCCTTATCTCGGGGCCGGCGATTGTATCCGGGTTATCCCGGTAAATTTCAATGAATTCTTCCACGTTATTTAGCATATATGCTGGAGGACCCATGTGTTTCAGGACATCAGATATATTTTGGGACTCTAACTCGAATATCAAAATGTGGCGTGTATCTTCATTACTCCAAGCTGTAGATCGTAATACCTTGAAACCTTTTTTATCTATTTTTTGTTTTAAGGCTTTTTTTGATTTACGTAGCTGCCCCCATAAAACATCAGCAACATTTGCTTTACTTTCTTCTATAATTAAAAAGAGGATATCGGATGGCCTCTTCTTTAATATTGATAATATCCTCTCACTGGAGGCATCAATCGGCTCTTCTTCAAAGAAGATCATGCTGGGATCTTTGATGAAACTATTTGCTGCTGAGATAAAATGGTAATATGATTCTTTTCTAAGCGCTGAGGCCACATTTCTATACCTATCAACTGGATCAATAACTATCAATGGGTCTTTGAAGTCCTTTGGCTCCTCATCCGTAAAGGTAATAACCGCTTTTTTACCCCAACTAGATGTGGCTTTCATCAACTCGTAAAAACCCCCGTAATAAATCACCAGTAATTCACAGAGGTACCCACTGAAACCACCTACCCTTATCTCAGCCCCGTATAGATCGAGAGTTTTCAAGAACTGTTTCAACAGTCTCACCTCATTTCCTAGATCTTTTAGGTGAGTTGCTATCCATCTGGTGTGTAGAGGGGTTCTGTCAGTTGAGCTGTAAAGCGTTTCATTTTTTCCCACTCGATAACAGGGAACTATATCCAGTTTATAACCATTAATCTTTGTCTTTAGATACGGATGCTCAGCATAAGCCATGGTGAACGTCCAATCCAGTTTCTCTCTCAGAATGTCGAGTACCTGTTTTAACTGTTTTTTCTCACTGTATTCTTCTATAACTAGAAAGACATCGATATCCTGCTGACCGCTAATCCATGTATCATGGACTATGCTCCCATGTAACTCGGCCACGACATCAAGCCCCGAACGAGAGAGAACGACGTTAATGTCATGGATTAGTTCCTCAGTGAAATTCATTAACTGCTTTCTTTCTTTAGTTGATGGCTTTATATCTTGAATAATATCTTTCTTTATCTCGTTCCATATTGACATGTTTTCACCGCGAAACTTTCCTGATGCTCTTTATTTTTGTTTGCTTTTAGCGAGAGTGGAATAAATTGGACCACTGGGGGTTAATACGCTTTTCTTCAACTCGATGTGATCTACATTGATCTCACCGAATGGATGATCTTGAAGTCGCATCAACTCCTCAACGAGAGATTCTCTATTTCTTCCACTGCGTACTCTGCTGATAGTAAAATGGGGGTGGAACCTTCTTCTCTCTTTATCAAACCCTAACTCAAACATTTTCTCATCAACCTCTTCAAAGATCTCAGTTAACTCTTCCTTTCCCTTAGATACCCCCGCCCATACTGTTCTGGGTCGACTCAAATTCGGGAAGACTCCAACGCCTTCCACTTTAACCCAGAAAGGCTTGAATGAGATCTCTTCGATTATCTTCTTAACCTGATCTGCCTTATTATGCTCTATTTCTCCTAGGAATTTCAGGGTTAGATGTATATTCTCTGGTTCAACGTGTTTTAGTTTACCTCCCGTGGTTTCTAAAAGCCCTTGAACATTTCTGATGCCTGTGATAATCTTAGCCTCGTTACATTCAACCGCGATGAAGCATCTTACCATACTTAAGAATATGGAGGGGGTACATATAATTCCATATTTGATCCAGACTTAAATCTAGGTAAAACACAGATCAAGGCGAGACGAATTGGTAGAACTTGATACCAAGATCAGGATCGGTGGAATAACCGATATGAGCACAGTAGACTGGTATGGAAACGTATCCTTAGTAGTCTTCTGGGCTGGATGTAATATAAAGTGCCCATACTGTCACAACTCAACATTAATTCCCACAGACTCAGGTACCGAAGTAAACCTATACTACCTGAAAGATCGCCTTGAACGAGGAATGTATCCAGTACCCAGTCTCGATGCTGTCGTCTTCACCGGCGGAGAACCCTTACTCCAGTATGAGAAGGTGATAGAGGCAGCAAAACTGGTCAAAAAATATGGTCTCAAGATCATGATGGACACCAATGGTACCCTAGGTGAAGCCGCTGAAAAAACCCTAAAAACTGGTTTATTTGATAGAGTAGCCCTAGATGTCAAAAGTCCATTAAACAAAGAAGCGTTTGGAAAACTATCAGGGGTGCCTAATTTAGCCGAGGAATATGTCTCATCTATAAAAAAGACTATAAAGATCAGTAAAATGCTTAACATTCCCGTAGAGGCTAGAACAACAGTCGCCCCAGGGGTGTCAGATAGAGAAGAATATATCCGGCATATAGCGTCTGAACTAGTGGATAAAATTGATGTATATTATCTGCAACAATTCGATAACCAGGGTGAAATACTGGATCCAAAACTTAAAGAAAAAGATCCACCCACGAAAGAACATTTAATTAAACTTGCGGAGATTGCATTGGAACAAGGCGTCTCACGTGTTTATATAAAAACAAGGTTTGAGGGGTTGGAGAGAATAAAATGAGTATAAATAGGACAGTAATTTTAATCACGGGTATGGCGGGTTCAGGTAAATCCACATTGGCAGATATGTTTAGAGAGAAAAGTTACAAGGTCTTTACTATGGGTGATGTGATCCGCCATGAGGTTAGAATGAGAAACATGGATCCCACTCCAGAAAACTTGGGTAAAATGGCTGAAGAGATAAGACAATCCGGGGGTGACGCTGCCGTAGCCCAAAAATGCATACCTCTTATAATAGGAGAACCCAGTAAGAAGGTAGCTATAGATGGTATAAGAAGCCTAGACGAGGTGTATACCTTTCAAGAAGCATTCAAAACCTTCCTCGTTGCAGTACATGCATCACCTGACACTAGATATCAGAGACTCAAAGAAAGAGGACGAAGTGATGATCCCTCTAATAGACAAGTCTTCCGAGAGAGAGATCAGAGGGAACTAGGGTTTGGTATGGGTGATGCCATCGCTTTGAGTGATTACATCGTTCCTAACGATGATGGTTTAGATAACTTGGAGAAAGAATTGGATAAACTCTTAAGGAAATTAATTTAAAAATGACGACTATAAAAGTAAAGGCTCGTTTACACCCTACAGAAGATCCTGAAAAGGTAGCAGTAGCTATTACTAACCTATTTGGTGATATTGAACTTCGACTTGATGAAGAAAAAGGTCTTCTTTATGGGGTTATTAATGAAAAAGAACAGTTACATAATCTACGAAACACTATTGCCCGTGATAGAATAAGATCTACTCTAAACCGCACTTTATCTAGGTGGGCGGATGAAGATTATCTTAGTTTTGGATTTAATCGACAAGCAGCATATGCTGGTCATGTATCATTGAATCTAACTAATGAGGATCCCTTGGACCCGATTCAGGTGCAGATTAGAGGAGATGTGCAGGATATTATAGAGTATCTAACTAGATAAAATAGACCATTAGTATTTACAATCTATACTTTTTCAACATTGTACATCTAAACATACGAAAATCATATATTATTACATTTAAACTGGTATTAGATTCCCAAGATGCACAATAAAGAGGTAAAAAATGGAGATGCGTAGATCCATTAGATATGCACCATGCAATTGGGTTAGATTCAAAATACGGTATGATGTAAAATGGCCAGAATATTATTAATTGGGCTTGCCGGAGACAGTGGCTGTCAAGTAGCTGCGCTTGGTCTCCATGAGGCACTTATAGAAATATTAGCTGCCAACGAGCCTGTTTATGCTCCCACACTCCTTGATGCCAAAGATATACCTGATAATATTGATGTGGCACTAGTAGAGGGTGGAATAAGGAATACTCATGAGGAAGAAATTATCAAAGAGATACGTGAGAAATCTAGTATCGTTATCGCCCTTGGGGCTTGTTCAGCTTTTGGTGGCATCCCCGGGCTAGCTAACTTAAAGAAAGGGGAAGAGCTTATGGATCTTATTTACAATAACTGGAGGGGAACAGACAAAGGTACGATACCCACGCATCTTCAATCTTTACCAGAACAACATCCTATCAAGAACTTTGTAAAAGTAGAGTATGTGATACCCGGATGTCCCCCAGAAGTAACTGATATAGCCAATACATTAACATCGCTTCTGAGTGGCGAAGAACCTGAGATTAATTCAACCCAAGTATGTGATGACTGTCCAAGGGATCGTCTCGGTGAATATGATCCAGAGTTGAAGAGGATTCATGAAGACCTACCTGATACAGATAGATGTTTACTGGAGCAAGGATACTTCTGCATGGGTCCAGCAACTATGGGTGGATGTGGTGCTCCCTGTCCACAATCAGGAAACACATGTGAAGGATGCAGAGGAGCATGCCTAGATGTAACGGATCAGGGAATGGCTATGATAGATGCCATGACAGGGCTCTTAACCCAGTTAAACAAAGAGTTCTCAACACAGACCCAAACCGGGCAATTATACAGATTCACTTATGCTGAGTCTGTTTTATCGGAGATAGCTAGGAGGAAAAACAAGTGACCAAAGTAGAGATCGATCCATTAACACGAATAGAAGGAATGGGCAAGATAAAGGTAGAAGTAGAAGATAACGAGTTAAAAGACCTGAAATTTCAAGTAACAGTGGCTCCACGTTTTTTTGAATACTTGGTCACAGGGAAAAGAGCAGAGGAAGCTCCCAGGTTAACACAGAGAATATGTGGAATATGTTATGTCAGTCACCATCTTGCATCAGTAAAAGCAATAGAAAACGCATGGAGTGTGACCCCGCCTGAGACAGCAATCAAACTAAGACGATTAATGAATGCAGGGGGATTTGTAACTAGTCATAGTCTCCATAGCGCGTTCTTAGCAATACCTGATCTAGTTGGATTACCCGCAGATGCACGTAACTTCATCGCGTTAATGGGTGAATACCCTGAGATAGGTAAAGCGGCGTTAAAGATTCACGCTTATGGGAACAAAGTCGTTGAGGCTGTAGGAGGACGAATAGTACAAGTAGTAACCTCGGTTCCCGGAGGGCAAACCTTAGCTTTAAAAGAGGAACGTAGACGGGAGCTTCTAGAAGAAGGGGAAGAAATATTGGAACTCATGAAGGTTTACGCTGACTGGGTTTTCGATATTTATGAAGAGGATAGGTTAGTGTGCAGTCAGTTCCCTGATGTGGAAACCAATTTTATGGCTCTGGTGAACGGCACCGATGACCACTATGATATTTATGATGGGGAGGGAAAAATAATCTCAGGGACAGGTAAAACCCTAGAACAATTCAACCCAAATTTTTATTACAATCACATTCAGGAAGCCGTATGGGAACACAGCAGTACAAAAGTTCCATACTATAAACCAGAAGGCGTAAACGGAAACCTAAGAGTTGGGCCTATGGCGAGGCTTAATGTCGCAAGTAAATTACCTTGGCCCGTTTCCCGGGAATATGAGGAAAGATACCTCAAATTATTCCCTAGAACCTGTCTACAGGTTCAGAGCTTTAACCTAGCAAGAATACCTGAATTGATCGCTGGACAAGAAGAAGTCTTGGAGATGCTTAAGGATCCTGGAATAACTGGTACAGATATAAGGGTCCCGGTTAAGAGCCGGGGTGGTGAGGGGGCTTCCTTCATTGAGGCTCCTAGAGGTATATTGACTCATCACTATGTGATTAATGATAACGGGTTGATCAAATATGCTAACATTATGGCACCAACAACGTACAATCATCCCTTAATTCAACAAGATTTGTACGAAAACGCTAAGATATATGCTCCTGAGTTTGTGGAAAAGGAAAAAAGAGATGAGGCATGCTGGAGACTGGAGAAAATCGTTAGAGCTTATGATCCGTGCACCAGTTGCAGTGTCCACATGGTGGATTTTGATGTGAAAGTTGATGGAAAACGGGTCCAGGTAAAGGAGGCAGCCTAGATGAGTACAAAAATAATCTTATGCACGTGTGGAGACACATTAAACGATAATATAGACTATAATGCTTTAACCGATTACGCTAGAAATCTAGCCGGGGTAAAAGAAGTAGAACAGATGAGAGCTCTATGCACAGCAGGAGACAGGAAAAAGTTAGTTAACAAGATAAAAAATCATGATAGATTAGTCTTTTTAGCTTGCACACGAAGCGTGTGCAGTAAACCAATTGAGGCAGCAATACAAGAAGCTGGTTTACACACAGATAAGTATGTACTAGTAAACGCCAAAGAACAGATAGCCTCCGTTCATTCCAATAGAACATATGCTACACAGAAAGCCAAAATGTTGTTAAATGCTGCAGTAGTTAAAGTAAACCTAGCCGAACCACTAGAGATTATGACTTATCAGAGAGCACAAGAGGCTCTTGTGGTAGGCGGCGGGATAGCTGGTTTGACGGCAGCATCAGAGTTATCTGATCAGGGATATAAGGTCCATGTAGTAGAGAAGAGCCCCGCAATAGGGGGGGCTATGCCTCTCATCAGCAAGACTTATCCTGAAGAAGACTGCACAATGTGTCTTCGCGGTCCGAGGATGATCGAGTTACTCACAAGACCAAGTATAGAGTATCATGTTAATAGCATAATCAAACAAGTGGAGAGAACTCCACAAGGCTTGAAGGTAACCTATGAGAAAAAACCAGTGAAACTTGATCTATCACGTAAAAAAGGTAAGGGTCAGCCAGTTGAAGTTATTCCAGATGCCTCTGGAGCCTATGAACTGGTATATTCTGAAGGACCTTCAAAGACTGCATTGAAACACGTAAAAAATAGTAAATGTGGTAAGTGTACAAGCGTTTATCCTGCAGCTTTACTAAGTCCTGAAGAAGAAACAGGAGAAAAAACCATCGAGGTAGGTTCCGTTATACTGGCAACAGGTTTCGAGGACTTTGACCCGAGGGGTATACCCAAATGGGGATATGGTCTCGATAACGTAATAACGCAGTATCAATTAGCTAGATTGCTCGACCCCTTTGGACCCACAGCCGGGTCTGTGGTTAGGCCAAGTGACACAAAGTCGCCTCGAAAAATAGTCATGATTCAGTGCGTGGGCAGTCGAGACCCTGAATATCAGTCATATTGTAGTAAATATTGTTGTATGGCTGCGATAAAACATGCTTCAGTGATAAAAGAACTACGGGATCCTAGCGCGGATATTACTATTCTTTATCGTGACATCAGGGCTAGTGGTTATGGTTTTGAATCAATGTATAAT
>WJJC01000033.1 GCA_014729945.1 Candidatus Bathyarchaeota archaeon | reverse complement strand
TCTACGGTCTCTTCCTGCCTGTCTCGCCACTGATTTCTTCCTGCATTTTACTGTGATTACCTCTGTGTTCCACCGACATTGTCTGAGGTCCTTAAGTAACTCGTTAGGGTTACCGGGCTCTAGGTCTACCCGTTTAACTATATCCAGGTTATCCGGTTCCACTACCCGTGTTAAACCTACTGCATCAAACCCTAGGGACTCTGCGGCTAATACGGCTTCTTCTGGTCGAGTCGGCTTCAGGCAGAGGTCAATATAGCGCCTCAGCCCCGTCTCTCCTCCATGTATTCCCGTAGTACCTCCACCGGGTCAGCCTTGTGGGGCACCTGTAAACTTACCTTTACCTTGATGGGGTCATGGGTCTCCAGGGCCACTTTACCCTGGTACGCCTTCTGTTTACTGAACCTGAGGTAAAAGTTCTTAGTATCATCCATCCTTGGGGCCAGTTCATCAAGGAGCGTCACATAGTCCAGGCTTGAGAGGCTGTCGAGTATATGGTTAAAGATATCTGTGGCTGGTCTCCGGTTCTTGATGTTAAAGTAAAAAGACCTGATGGGGTCACCATAGTACCCGTCCAGCTTCTCCTCCTTGTAGACCGGTAAATCCATCTCCTGGGGGAATAGTCGTCTTACTGCCTTCAATACCTTGGACCTGTCCTCAGTCGCGTGCACCAGTACGGATATCTCAACTTGTCTCGCAATCCTATCAGCAGTCATCTAAATCAAGCCTACCAACAATAGATACCATCTCTTCAGCCCAGTATATAGGTCCACTGTTGAGTAAGGTTTTTGTATTCACCACGAACACCTAACGTGGTTGCGGTCGTAGCTCAGTGGATAGAGCACGGGTCTTCGGAACCCGGGGTCGTGGGTTCGAATCCTGCCGACCGCGCCATCTTTCTCATAACCGTTTTACCACTGTAACTCTATATCATCTTCTATGATATCTGATAGTCTTGGAATTCGGCCAGTCTGGGCGGAAATAAATCTTGATCACCTCGCTCATAATATCCGTGAAGTTCGGAGAATAGTACCCGAACCAACATTAATTATGACAGCGGTGAAAGCCGATGGATACGGACACGGATCCCAGATGTGCGCTGAGACGTTTCTAGAGAACGGCGCTGATATGCTCGCGGTGGCTACCCCTGGGGAGGGGATTCAACTCAGGAGGAAGGGGATTAA
Source organism: Candidatus Bathyarchaeota archaeon (assembly GCA_014729945.1). The sequence continues at coordinate 9,281 of WJJC01000033.1, read as the reverse complement.
TGCACCCATACTCTGTTTGGGTTATACCCCAGATTATCTTCATGGAGAAACTATCAAAAACGATGTCACTGCTACCATCTATAGCCATGAACAGGGAACTCATCTAAATAAGGCAGCCCAGAAACTGAACACTGTGGCTCATTTCCACGTAAAAATCGATACCGGTATGAGCAGACTTGGTTATCAACCGGATGAGCAAGCTGTTGAGAGCATAGTTGAGCTAGCTAAACTTCCACATCTTGAGCTAGATGGCGTGTTCACCCATTTCGCTGTCGCTGATGAATCTGATAAGACATACACGCGTAAGCAATATTCTAGATACATTGACATCGTCTCCAAGCTTGAGGACCGAGGATTGGAGATACCCATCAAGCATGTGTCAAACAGTGCAGCGGTGATAGATTTGCCGGAATATAATCATGATATGGTTAGACCCGGTATCATGCTTTATGGGTATTATCCCTCCCCGGAAGTAGACCACGATAGAGTATATCTTAAACAAGTATTAACACTACATGCTCAGGTCAGCCACGTGAAGGATATACCAGCGGGTAGAGGTATCAGCTATGGACTCACGTACACTACTGAAACGGAGAGGAGGATCGCCACCTTACCAGTCGGATACGCGGATGGATACAAACGCTCTTTATCTAACAAGGGCTACGTGGAGTTAAACGGGAAAAAAGCATCCATAGTTGGAAGAATCTGCATGGATCAGTGTATGGTGGATGTAACAGGCATCCCAGAAGTAAAGGTGGGTGATGAGGTTACGTTGATTGGTATCCCTGGGGGGGTAGCTCCTGATGGAGAGCAGGTGGCCGAGTTACTCGATACCATAACTCATGAGGTCACCTGCCAGCTAACCAGAAGAGTACCACGAGTCTACATAAAAGACGGGAAACCGATAAAAGTTAAAAACTATTTAAACTGTTAACAATCAGAAGAAGATATTATTTATCTACGTCGCTTCTTTCTTCGACGTTTTTTACTATATTTTCGTTCACCTAGGAATACGGATTTGCCCGATATTTTTCCCAGTTCAACATCATCCCTGAGCTTAACTGATGCATATGGTGACTCAACGGGTCCGAAGATGTCGAATATTTCTCCAATATTTTTACCGGATTTATCAGCTACCCGTTGACCGATTCTCGCCTCTTTCTCCAATTTCATAATTAGATTGCCGCTACTATTTGATTGATGCATCCCTGTTCCGATGAAAATCTTTTTAGCCACTACTTTAACTCCTCCGCTATCATTTTAATTGTCTCTTTTTTCGATCCTTTCTTATCCACAAGTAGTACACCTGTTTTTTTCCAAGGATGTTTACTATAAGCTGCACCAGGCTTAAGAATAGGTTTCAAACCAAGTTCCAGTGCAGCCTTTTCAAGTTCATCGATCTTAGGATCTCTCACAGCTATACTCCGGGGAACTCTTCGACCTTCCTCACGACTATATTGTATATTAAAATAAGCAGGCCAGATACGTATTTTTCCTCTTCCCCTCAATGAGATCACTCTAAGAATATTTGAGCCGCGATGCGGCTATAGGATTTACTCCTCGTATACTATTGCGCTCAGGGAGCCTTCCTGACCAGGTCTTGAGACTATTTTGGCTAAGCCTCTTTCTGTCTCAACAATGGTACCCTTGGTGATTACTCCTCTCCGGTTATAGTCCGCGTTTGCCGGGTTTCTAACGACGTCACGGATCGGGAGGCGTTCTGTAGTGCCTGTCTCAGGGTTTGATACATTCACGTACTCTGCTCTCACCAGTTTCACTTTCTTCATACCACTGACCCCTTTGACTTTCTTACGCCTAGTCTCTCCCATTAAGGTCTCAACGGGTGGTCTACCCTGTTCATAGACTCTCTTAGTTCTGTAGGCTCTCTTCTTTCCGCCTGTCTTTTTTCTTTTTGTTAAACTGTCATGCCATGCCAAAGCGGTGTTCCTCTTATTCTGGCATTTATAAAATGAAGCGATATAAAAAGGACTCGTTAAAACATCTTCATCGATACATATAAGACGTGCCAAAGAGGATGAAAATAGATCATGACTGAGGATGAGGTAGTTAAGCTAAGCCATGGAGCCGGGGGTAGCACAGAGGATACGCTTATCCATGAACTCTTTTTAAAAATATTCGAAAAACGCCAAGCACGTGACGGCATCGCGTTAGATGCACTTGATGACGGAGGATCAATCAGAGTGGGAGACAAAGAGGTAATACTTTCCATAGATGGACACACCGTTGATCCATTATTCTTTCCTGGAGGAGATCTAGGTAGACTAGCCATATGTGGCACAGTTAATGATACAGCGGTTATGGGTGCTACACCTATAGCCATACTGGATAGCATCATCGTTGAAGAAGGGTTCCCAATGTATAAGCTGAAGAAAATTGTCTCATCCATGAATGAGTCCGCAAAAGAAGCGGATGTCGCTATAATAGCAGGAGACTTCAAGGTGATGCCAAAAGGAAGCCTAGACGGGATGATAATCAGCACAGCGGGAGTCGGAATATTATCAGGAGAAAGAGTGCTGGATAGCTACGCGGAGCCCGGTGATAAAGTTATCATCACGGGTACAGTGGGAGATCACGGTATAGCCTTGATGTCCAAAAGAGAAGGCCTATCATTCGAGACCGAGCTGGTCTCAGATGTCTCACCGATACATGAGACCATCAATGCAGCCATGAACGCCGGCAAAGTAAAGGCCATGAAGGATTGTACACGAGGCGGTATGGCTATGGCGTTAAACGATATAGCTGAAAAATCCAAAGTAAGCATCTGGTTAGACTCAGACAGTATCCCTGTGAAGGTTAGTGTTCAGGCAGCATCTGATATGCTTGGGCTTGACCCAATGGAGGTTACATGTGAGGGAAAAGCAGTTATGATAGTATCCAGTGATGATGCCCCAATTATTCTAAACACAATCAGATCGACAAAATATGGTAAAGATGCAACTATAATTGGTGAGGTTAGAGAGGATAAAGCCGGTAAAGTTTTACTTAGAACTGTCGTTGGAGGAACCCGTATACTGAGGAAGCCCCTGAGTGAGCCCATCCCTAGGGTTTGCTAACTCCTTTTCCTCTTTCTCCATGTCATCAAGTTTCTCAAGTCCCTCTATTACATCATCAAATAGGTTATCGATGGCTCCGTTCTCCAGTTTAGTTATCTTTAAGTCTCTGAATATCTGTTTCAACTGTATTCTACTCCGCTCAGGGTTTTGACTGAATCCAAAATAGTCCGCATAGAAAGACGTAGTGGTAATCATGTAGCTGCGTTCCTCGGTACGCTCTCTATGGATTAACCCCATATTCTCCATCATCCTGAGGTGACTATAAACATGGTTTCCACGATCAGCGATAACCTGCCTCTGATCCACTGGTTGATGGAACGCAACATAACTTAGAGTTTTTAATGGACCTAACTTTAGCAAAGGCTTGCTGTTAAACTGTTTAACGAACTCATCATAAACCTCTTTGAGTTGCATAACTGCTCGTCCATCATCTAGCCGTACAATCTCCAATGCCCTGTTTCTAGAGGCGTATTGGTCTCTTAATGCATCTACGACATCATTAGCCACATTATCTGATCTTGTTCCGATGACGGGTTGGATCTCCTCGATTGTTAGTGGACGCCCAGCCGAGTAAAGGGCTGCCTCTAGTTCTTTTAGCCTTCGATCCAAGAGCTCATCGAAGCTAGTCAATTCTGCCATCCTCCTCTAATATATGTATATATATATCCATCTCTTCCTCGCTCTGCTCCAGATTAATCTTCAGTCTCTGGGCCAAGAAGAGGAGCATCATGAATATTCGGACTATCTCCAAGAAGTCTTGGTTCGTAACAAGCTCGGTTAGCTTAACCACTTCACTTTTCTGGGCTCTCCATTGAAGTTCCTCAAATAACGCATCAGCTCTATTCTCGATTTCGAGGAGATAATCCTCAGCTTCCATGAAGTCGGGGACAGGTATAGGTAATGTGGGTAGGCTTGGAGTTGCATTCTTTGAACTGTCGGATAGTGCTTTTTCTAAAGCTTCTATTAAGTCGTCTACTGAGGTAGTAGTGTGCTCGAATCTGAATGGAAGAGGGATAGCTGGGGGGAGGTACACTTCTTCTTTTTCTTCCTCAGGCTTTGGTAACTCCTCCATTTTCAGCAGCATCTCGGCTTTTTTCAGATAAATCAATACACTGCTATGAATCGCTGTGCCAGCCAGCCTGAAGTCAATGCCCTCTTCCTCCATTTGCTCCAGAAGACTGGTTAAGAGAAGAACTAGGTTAACATTCCAGGGACTGACTTTATCGAGTTTGTTCTCCCTGAATAATATATCCCAAGGTTGTCTCAGGTAGTAGGGTTTCTGTTTACTCACGCCGCTACCTTCGCCTCCTTCATGGGTAGTGCAAGGACTCTACTCCTACCGTTCTGGGCGAATACCCCGTATATCCTGTCGGCGTTGTGAACCATCACATCTTTTAGGCTGATCATAAGGAACTGGCTTTCCGCAGCATTCTCTTTTAAAACCTCAGCCAATCTACTGGTGTTCAAGTCGTCCAAGTGAGCGTCAATCTCATCAAAGAGATAGAATGGCGCCTTGAGGAAACGTTGTATGGCTAATAGGTAGGCTATTGCAGCAACGCTTCTCTCTCCACCGGATGCACCCCCAGCTAGTCTCATGGGTTTACCAGGGAACTGTATGTAGAGATCTACTCCCCCACTGAAAGGATCCTCTGGATTCTGCAGTTCAAGCCTGCCGTCTCCTCCGCCGGTTAGTTTACTGAATATAGCGCTAAAGTTCTCGCATATCTGATTATAGGCTGCCATGAAGTGATCCTGTTTTTCTTGCTCTATCTCGGCTATGAAGTTGAGTATACTCTGTTTCTCTTCCTCCATACCATTTATGCGGGTGCTTCTCTGTTTATACTCCCGCATAGTTATTGGATAATGATCTATAGCAAGCTGGTTTATTGCACCGAGTCCACGCTTCTCTTGTTTTATTCTTGCCAGTCTTCTCTCCACTTGTTCGGGTAACAGATCCTCTAACTGGATCTTGTCACTGAATCCAAGTCTAGCGAGAGCATCAAGTTTTTGCTCTACCTGTAATTTTATGCGTTCTTTCTCCAGTGTAATCTGGCCTATCCTTCGCTCAGCGTCATTAATTCTACGATTTATTTGCTCTAACTGTCTCTCTAATTGCCGTATTGTTTTCTGGTGCTGTTCATATATTCTAGTGGTGGCTTCAACCTCAGAGGTAACCTCATCAAGAATCTCCTCTAACTCGTTTACATCTTTGGTGATCTCTTTGATCTGCTCCTCTGTCTCATTGTATTCCTGAGCGAGTTCTTTGATCTCTTGGCGCGCTGATTCTATGTCTTGAGTCGCTTCCGTTATCTGGAGGTTAAGTATTCTATCCACGAAACTTGACTGGATGGTCTTATCATTATCCAAGTCATTGATTCGTTTCTCCAGCATATCAACCTCGCCTCGAAGGGTATTTCTTTGTAATTCCAAGCTAGTTACATCAGAGAGTTTGTATTCCTTGAGATGGCTAATTTCTTCTTTGGTCTTATCAATTTTTTCAAGTATCTTCTTCTTACGCTCAACGAGGATAATCCTTAACCTTTCCTCGTTTTCTCTATCATTTTTAGCTTTCTCAAGGTTCTCCTTTAATGTCTGTAGATTGCGGTCTAAGCGTTCAATACTCTCTTTGGTAGACTCAATATCCTCATCGATTCGAGCTACCCTTGTCTGACTATCCTCCATGTACTGAGTGAATTTTCGGAGATCAAAACCACTTGAACGTAATTCTTTCATCCGGCTCTTGAGTTTTCCTCTGAGGTTCTTTATGGTGCCTGATAGGTTGTCGATTGATTCTTCACTGGGTATTAATTTCTTAAAATCCGGTGGACGTCTATAATAACCACCTAGTATTCCACCTGCTGGTACGAATACATCACCGGTCTTAGTTACAGCCCTATAACCCTGTGCGTTAACAAGTTCTGCTACCTCAGGGTTTTTAACCATATACGTGTCTCCCCAGAGAAGATAGACTGCTGGGGCGTACATCTCATCGTATCTGATAATATCAGGTATAGCTCCGATCACACCTTTTATGCCTAGGTCGGGTAAGGGTTCAGGTTCACGTAACTGGTCTAGAGGTAGGAAGCGTGTCATTCCCACCTTGGTTTTTTTAAGTCTTGTAATGTGTTCTTTAGCTACTTCGTAGTTGTCTACAACTACAGCGTGTATCCACCCATTACTGCTACTGTTTACAGCTCTTTGGTTAGGTAAATCAATCTTAATAAGTGAACGTAATGGTCCATGGTAGCCTTCCATGGCGCCAGCTTCTCCGATCTCCTTGATTCTTTCAAGGGCCTTCTCCTCAGTTACAATCCGTTTCCATAAGTCTCGTTTAGCTGAGAGTTCAGTTATGGTTGATTCAGCGTCTTTTGCTAATTGATTCGCGTTCTCTATTGTGTTTCTTATATTCTTTTGACGTTGTACTTGTGATTCAACTGTCTGTATCATATCTTCAAGCTTCTGAGCTTCATCAAGCTTCAAAGCCTCATATTCCTTGATGGTCTCTTCTAAAGATTCACGTCTCTCCAAGTATTGTTCCCGTCGTTCATGGAGGTCACTAATCTTTTCATCAATAGAGTCCTTGGACATAACATGTTTATTGATATCTGTTTCGATGCCCGTTAGGCTCTCCTGCATTGGCACCAATGTCTCGGTTAGATCCTCTAATCTTAGCTGATTCTGCTCAGCAGTCTCCCTAGCAATTTTTATCTTGTTATTTAACTCTGCTAAATCTGTTTTTTTATCTGCCAATTCACTGCTTAACTGCATGGACTCTTCTGTAATCTCTTGAAGACGAGCGTTTCTACTGGATACCTCACTCTTACTATTCTCAATCTCTGCTTCCTTCTCCAAAATGGTTTGTTCTAGCTGTTTCCTACGTTGCTCAATCTCACGTTGTCTCGCTTCAAGAGAGTCTTTTAATGTGTTTTTACCTACCAGATCTGATCTTAAAAGAGGTAGTCTGGTGTTTCCCCGCTCCGTGGCTTCCTTGTTGAACTCATCCATCCGTTGCTGAGCTTTCTCCTTCTCTTCGATAAATCTTTCTTTTTCCTTTTCAAGAGATGCGAGTTCTGATTCTTTTTCTTTAATTTGGTTGTCGATATCTGCCAATTTTGTCTCCAAGTCTTCAATCTGTACGGTTAGGTTGTGGGCACTAAGCCTCTTCTCTTCTTCATCAAGTAGATTGAATAATATGGCATTGTTTCTCTGCTTTTCAAGCTCATTAACTTGTTTCTTGATTTCCTCTATTCTAGCTGAGGCTACCTCTATTTTCCGCTCAGCCTCATTGAGGTTTTCACGGGCCTCGGATTTCTTCTGATCATATTCTTTTATACCCACTAGATCTTCTAGGGCATTCATTCTCTCGCTGGGGGTAAGGTCGCTTAGACGGGTAGCTGTTCCCTGAAGAACAATATTGTAGCCGCCAGCTGTTATCCCAGCCATTTCTAATAATTCCACTAATCGTCTTCTACTGGTTCGTTTACCGTTCAGCAGATAGTCGCTTGTGCCTTCCCTGTTCATTTTTCGCCCTATGCTGACGGTGTTTCTATCCATGGCCAGCCCTCTGTCGCTGTTATCAAAATAGAGGGTTACCTTAGCTACCTGTGCTCTTCCTGATCGTTCTTCACCCGCACCATCGTAGATGAGTGCTGAAAGATCAGGGGCTCGCATTCTTTTGCTTCCGAGTTCTCCAAGTACAAATTGAACGGCATCCAGTATGTTGCTCTTGCCTGAGCCGTTTGGTCCTGTTATAATATTGAATCCTGGCTGGAATTGGAGTTTTATTGGATCGCCGCCAAAGGATTTGAAGTTTCTAAGAACCATTCTACTTATATGTACCACTTCGTTTCTCCCCCAATCCTTTTGTTTTCATGTTCTGGTTAAAGTATGCTGTTTTGGCGACCCGTATTATCATGATCGTTTAAACAATATCAATCTGTTCTATGTTTCTTGGCATATTATTGAGTATTATGGTTGGATTATGGTGTCTCATGGCTACCGGACCCAGTTACTCTAACCTAGTGAGAATAATAGAACCAGACAATGTTTTAAAAGTCTTCCCAACTATCCCCCGAAACGCCTCTGACGCATCTGATATCCTCTGATAGCCCTCATAAGATCTATCTTCCTGAAATTAGGCCAATAAACATCAACCAAGAATAACTCACTATATGCAGACTGCCAAACAAGAAAGTTACTCAGACGAGACTCACCAGAAGTCCTAATAATAATGTCAGGATCAGGGTAAGGTAAATGAGAAGTATAGAGATTGGCCTCAATGACCTGCTCACTGATATCACTTGGTTCTAGTTGACCCATTTTAACTTTCTCAGCTATAACCTGCACTGCGTCAACTATCTCTGCACGTCCACCATAAGCGATCGCAATATTTAAGTAATAATCATCATAGTCCTGAGTTGATTCCTCGACTCTTTGTATTAGTTCCTGTAGTTTCTCAGGGAGTGTCTCTATCCTACCTATAGCCCTTATACATACTCTGTTCTTGTGTATTCGATCTGATTTGATTACTCTCTCAAGCATACTCTCGAACAATTTGAAGAGTTCAGTAACCTCTTTCTGGTCTCGTTTGAAGTTCTCGGTGCTAAAACTATAGAGGGTTATGGTCTTGATGTCCAGATCAAGGCACCAATCTAAAAAGTTTTCAACCTTATCAGCGCCCTCCCAGTGACCTTCCCAGGGAACCAAATCCCGGGCCCGCGCCCATCGACGGTTTCCATCCATGATGACGCCAATGTGATTTGGTTTCTCGCCACGGTTAATGGATTTTTCGAGCCATTTATGGTATAAAGAGTAGACGCCTATGGTTTCTAGAAGCTCCTTGATCAGTGGTATCGCCTTTCGTGATTAAACAATACTAGCATATAAAAATGAAGCCTTACCGGTTTCTTGAAAAAACATCTCTTCCCACTCGGCGATATATCCACGTCACAGCCGCTATGGTGGTAATCGCTCCGAGGACGCTATAGATTATTAAAGGTGAAAATAAACCGATCTCTGTTCCAGGGTTTCTTAATATTTTTGCGGCCTCTATGACTATGGGGTTCGTCCAAAATAGAAAGAGTAAACCAAGCACATTTGTCCATACTCTGGCGTCTTCTCTATCCTGTATATAGGTGCTGATACCATCGCCTAAAATAGCTATGCCGATCCCCACTGTAATTAAAGTTGTACCCTCAATCAGGAAGG
>WJJC01000202.1 GCA_014729945.1 Candidatus Bathyarchaeota archaeon | reverse complement strand
GAATAAAGATAAACTCATAATCACTAACCCTGATGAGAAAGCCTCAGATGCGTTAATGAAAATAGCTACAAATAATGTAGGTCGATTACCTGTCATGGAAAACGGAACATTAGTTGGTATATTGACCAGAAGCGACATCAGCAAGACCATACAGATGAAAACAGAGTTCCAATCATAACTCTCCCGGATTTAAAAAACCAGATTAAACGCATAGTTTTTCGAATGGAAGGATGTGAAGATCCAGGAAGATAAACTCATTTAGACGAACGGCACGTGATGGGTTTCAATGAGTACCTGGGCTTTGAAGCAGATAACTTCACCTCAACACAATAACATTCAAATATTTTAAAATATAAATAAAATATATAATTTACTTTTCCACGTCTTGTATAAAGCGTCGTATATTTGACTCGTTAAAAGGTATGCCGGGGTGTTCTTTTTCAGCGTGTTTCTTTATTTTCTCTAATAATTCTTCTTCAGTATCTTCTGTTGCTTCCCATCCGCATGCACATGAGTATTGTTTAACCATCTTATCTCAATAATACAAATACACGAGAAAATATAAATCGAAAACCTAGGAAAACATTCTATGGATATTGTAGAATTTCTTTATAAATGAGCCAACTCATACTTTTAGTCGTGACTGAAATATGCTCTGGGTTAAAACCATCCCATAGTAAAGAAACCCCATCTACAGACACCCCTAGGAGTACTCCGGGGGAGACACCCAGAACAGCCCAGATCCACAAAAGGAGACAGGAAACAACCCCTTTCAGAAAAGATTCTAACCAAAACGGGCATAAATACTAGGGAAAATAATTAAAATGGCGAGCCTGGGGGGATTCGAACCCTCGATCTCCGGATTAGAAGTCCGGTGCCTTATCCTAACTTGGCCACAGGCTCTCTTCACAGCATAACAGAGATGTATAATTTAAGAGTTTCATGAAAAAGGTAAGAGACTTACTCATCTTTTTTCTTAAAGATGGTGTATCCACAGTTACCACAGGCGTATCTATCCCCGTGGTCAGCCATGAAGTATCCGCGTCCACACCTATTACAGAAGGGTCGTTTACGCTCCAGTTTTCCATCCTTAATCTCATAGTGCTTGCTAATTGTATCTGACATTATTCTTCCTCCTCCGGTTCCTCTGCAGGAGCTTCTTCAACTGGCTTTGTCTCCGGCTCTGGACTCGGTCGAGCCGTCTGATTCCTCTCAATAATATACTTGGGTTCAACCTCCAAAGCGTAGACAGGATCATCATACACATGAGCCGACCCAACCGTAGTATGAGTTCCACTCACGGTCTCAATCTTCCTGACAAACACTCGATTCAAACCCACATTCAAAGCAGTAGCAATACCCACACGAACATTACTCCTATTCGGCGTCCTAGGCTGAACCACCTTAAACTCAACTTCCTGCCGATTAAAAAGAGGGTTCTTCTTAACCGATGTAAGATCTATTTTCTGCATTTTTCTTCCTCATTCACGGTAATTCACTTGGCCCACCTTCTCCGCTCCTCTGTCGGGACATATGTCCGGGCTTCACTGGCCACCCCCATGGATGGTTTTTGGAGCTGGTTGGCTTCCGCCATGAAAGGAAGGACCAACTATCTCATTTACCGACTACACACAACTTCAACCCTGTTTTTAAGGGTTATCGCTAAAAAGCAGTCTAACGCTCCATCTCGCGCATAAAATCCTTAGCCCATTTTTTCCTTTCATCATTTAAGGATATCACGACCATCCCCTCACGGGGCTGACCATAAATTATCAGAGAACCAATCGGGAGATAAACCATAAGAGGAAGAACCAGTAAATCTTCTTCACCGTCCACGATAACAGCCAGATGGGAACAGCCTTGGGCTGCTTCAAAGAGAATGGATTGCGCTTCAACTGTAATAGTGCCAGGTGGATTAGATGCATTGATATTCCTTCTATCAAACTCGATGGGGTCCACAGATTTTCGCATAATTTTATGATCGACTATAACAATATCCGGGTGAATACCGGCCTCAAGAATGTGATAAGAGACATAATCCCCGACAGTAGCAAAACATTTAGTTTCTACTTGGTTTAGAAAACCTTTGAGACGTAAAATATTCTCATTAATACTTCCTCTCCATAAATCACCTAAAGGCTCTTTAAGATAAATACGCCTCTCTCTCTGAAGAGTTAAATCAACAAAATCGGGGATATCCGTAAGCCTCGCCTCTACCTAACCTTTAAAGCGTAGCTACCTGACTCCGTTGTCTCCAGTTTCTCAGCAAGTAGACTATTCTCTGAATCAAGAACAATTAATAATCCAGTATAGTCCTCGCTTAACTCAGTTCCCTTACAGATCGGGCATACAGGCTCATCTGTGATGTTTTTACAGTTTCTGCATGCTCTCACTCGTCTTCCTCCTCTTCAGACTCCTTGACTTCATCCTCTATCCAGCTCATCATCCCTAACATAGGTTGACGCGCCGTAACACCTATCTTGCCGCTGCTTCTTCCCCGTGGGAAGCTAACTGCAACAATTCTTACTCTGAAAACGTCTCCCCTGCTAATGGTTCTGCCGCTCTCTTTACCGAGAAGTATCCCCTGTCGTTCATCATAGCTGATAAAGTCATCCATAAGCTGACTTACGTGTAACAACGCATCTACTGGCCCTATTCTCAGGAAGGTACCGAAATCCGCTACTTCTACTACTTCGCCCTCAATTACTTCCTGTAGCTGTGGGTAGAATGTAAGTATATCAAATGTCACTGGGTGATGTGTTCCCCCGTCTCCCGCTATTATTCTACCATATGGGTTAACATTAAGATTAATTACGCTGATTATGTAGCCAAGCTCCTCGTCTACTAAACCCTCATACTTACTCCTCAACTCAGCATAGGCTGCAGCTTCTAGGGGTTCATCAAACATTCCCGGGTCGATTCTAATAGTATCCTTTAATGTTATGAGGTTAAACATGGCTTCGCCTCAGCAATACAATTTTGATTGATAAAAACGTTATTGAAAAAATCAAATTTCAATGAGCACCTCAAAGCTATATTTACTTATAATATTACTGAGGTACTCCTTCCATTCATCTCCAACGGTAACAAGAACATAGATACCCGCAATATCCGCACGCTGGTTCCTTACAAGCTCCACGAGGGCCTGAACCGTTTCCCCACTTCTAACTACATCATCAATAATCAAGACGCTGTCTTTCTTACGTATACCTGCCTTGGGGACGTAGAGGCTTTTCCTCATGGCGCTCCCGCGTGGAATATAGGTCTCCTCAATAAAGTCGTTGATCCCCACCTCTTTATTGGGTTTAGCTATAAGTAGATCAATATCAAGAAGATTTGCCACTAAGGTAGAGCATGGAATGCCATCAATCGCTGCAGTTAAAACTTTAGTGACTCTACGACCAGCGAATTTCTCCATAGCATAATTGCTCATAATTTTTAACCAAGTGATTTCAGAAGTCAGAGGCGTGTTATCAAAATACCCCTCATCATCAAACATAATGCGCTCCTTAAGCGCACCTTTGATATCAGTTATCTCCGAAAGCTTCTCATAGAGTCCTTGAGCCCGTGAATAGCTTGGGAGAACATGGCCACGCATATAGCGGCTTAGGATTGGTGGGCTTAGTCCGAGGACATCTGAGAGTTCTTGGTATGTATGATTCTCACTTGCAACTTTAAGCAAGTCAGTTATCATCATTCTGTATTTTAATTCTCTAACTCTAGTCTCGGCCATTTTCTCCCTTCCTTTCTTTAAACATTGGCGGGCCTGAAGGGATTCGAACCCTTGGCCAACGGCTTTCTTCGACCCTGGGGTCTTAAAAGGCCGATGCTCTACCTTGCTGAGCTACAGGCCCAGTCTTTTCAAGACGTTAACCCATTTACATCAACAGGATATATAACTGTTTTTCGTTTTGCTGCAATCATTTAATATACCACCGATTAATGGGAAAACAGAGTCGCGATAATACTTATATTAACCACTATAGAGTTGATGAATACAACTGCGGCTATGGTCTAGGGGTTATGATCTCAGCTTCCCAAGCTGATGACTCGGGTTCGATTCCCGGTAGCCGCATCATTTTTCACATATATCTAAATACCTTAATATGCACAAGACAAGGTATTTGATGATGTTGATATTTCCAAGCCATTGTTTATCATTTTTATCTAAATCGTTACGCTAGAGATATGTTTTAATTATGGGCTCTCCTTACACTATCTATGCAGTATTGTAGAAGGTTATATCATAAAAAGTCGTTAAGTTAAAATAATATATGGGCTTAGATAAAGGTATGAGCCTTACTCAGAGCCTTCTCAAGGACCCTGCTGTCGAGAACTGGTTAAACAACTTAGCTAAATCAACTCAAAGAGTTCAACGTAACTACTTTAAACACTTCATCAAATGGGTTAGAGTAAACGGAGGGGAATTCGCGGGGGCGACGCCCTCGGACTTGGTGGAGTACCAGAAAACACATAAAAATTATGAGATCTTGGATAAACTGGTAAAACCCTATATCCGCAGTAAGAAGGGAACCTACAATACGAAGACTACTCGGTACACGAATATACGAAGCTTCTTCCTGCATAACAGAGCCGAGCTACCGCAGGACGCGGGGTTCAACCTACGCCCAGAACGCCAACCTGTGCAGGGAACCCTAACAGCGGAAGAGATAAGAAAAGTAATACTAAGCTGCAACCCTGTTTACGCCGCAGTATATATG
>WJJC01000201.1 GCA_014729945.1 Candidatus Bathyarchaeota archaeon | reverse complement strand
TGAACCTCTTGAGACAACTATATGCCGAGATATTCAGGAGAAAATTTATGGTGAGTGGTTTGATTTAACTGATCCAGTTAGTTATCAAGCGTTTCTAGACGTTGGTGGTCATGGTGACGAGGGCTGTCCTCTTGTCTGTAGTGTGGCTGCTCAAGTGACAGCTGAGAAACTTCATAAAATTGGTTCTGTAATGTAACGAGCCTTATATTTTCTCACTTGGTTATTCCCTACCTATACCCCAAAGAACTTAGTCACGCAGAAGCTTCTGATAATTTTTCTCGAATATCAGAACTGAGAAATTAACCCGTAAAAAACTAGAGACAAAAACCCAGAAAAGAATATACCCTAAAAACAAGAAACTAGAAAAACCATTAGGAAGCCCCTTCCCACGAAACAACCCAAAAAACAGCCCCATTAAGGGGTTTGAGATGGTAGCCCGGAAGAGATTCGAACTCTTGTCAGAGGCTCCAGAGGCCCCGATCCTTGACCGCTAGACGACCGGGCTACGCAACAACAATACCTCAACAAACAGAATATAAATATAACCAATTTACCTTGAAGGGATTTTACGCTTTGAAACATTATCCCTGTCTGATATAAAATCATTAATTTATGTGAATTTGTTCCTCAGTTTCGAATGTTATGAACAAGGAAGAAATGTGTTTTTTAATAAACTATTTTTTTTTATCTTGTCGATTTTTTTAGATAACGATGTAAAATGTGCTAGCTGAGAAGAGACACCATTTTCACAGATATTTTTCTATGGTATGCTAGTTGTGAAGAAATCAAATAAATGCACTTATAGATACGTTCACACATCTTAACATTACTTGTGGCCAAAAAACTTAAATAATCTTTAAATCCGGACTAAATTGCCCATGTGACCAGTTTTCTAAATCTCCCAAAGAGAGGAAGATTCTGTGAAGGGAAAACCCTGAAAAGAGAAAAAAAGAAATGGGAAATAAAGGCAGCAAACTCCAAAGTGAGGATATATGCCCTGAGTGTGGAAGCACAAACATTGTTAAAGACCCCGACTCCGGAGAATTGATCTGCAGCGAATGCGGTCTAGTGATGAAAGAGACTATTCTAAACGATGGCCCAGAGTGGAGAGCTTTCACACCTACTGAGAAGGATAACCGCAGTAGAGTGGGTGTACCCATGAGTTACGCTGTTCATGATAAAGGACTTACTACAATGATTGGGCGCGTAGGAAGAGATGCCTTCGGAAGACAGATACCCTTGGACACAAAACTACAGATGCTAAGGCTAAGAAAATGGCAGATCAGAAGTAGGGTCCATAGCAGTGTGGATAGAAACCTAGCTCAAGCCATGGCTGAGCTGGACAGACTGTGCGATAAACTGCACATACCCCAGAATATAAAAGAAAAATCAGCTATAATTTACCGTAAAGCCCTCGACAAGGGGTTAGTAAGAGGAAGAAGTATAAGTGCCATTATCGCAGCCAGCCTTTATTCCGCGTGCCGAATGACTCAGACTCCTAGAACGTTACGAGAGATAAGTCATCAGAGCCCCATTGATAAGAAAGACATAGCCAGATGTTATAGGTTAATGTTAAGAGAGCTGGGTATGCAAATGCCCAATCCAGACGCTCAGCTCAGAGTACCTAAGATAGCGGCCAAAGTAAATGTAGGAGAGAGAACGCAGCAACAAGCCGTTGAGATACTCCGCGAAGCAACTAGACTAAAAACTACTGCCGGAAAAGACCCTATGGGATTAGCCGCGGCAGCCCTCTACATCGCATGTGTTATGTGTGACGAGAAACGAACACAGAAGATGATAGCAGATGCAGCTGGAGTAACGGAGGTTACAATAAGAAACAGATACAAAGGCTTGAAAGAAGCCCTTGAGCTGGAGGTCTAATCCCATTATTTTATGTATAATTCCTATATATGACAAGAATAATTCTGTATTAGGCTGAGACTACTTGGATGAAGAGAGAACCCTCATACTCTGTATCGACGGAGACAATGATATCGGGAGTAAAGCAAAAGTCTCCACACCTATAGTAGGGCGTAAAGCTAACTTAGAATCAGCCACTAATCTAGCCATATCCGATCCGGAGGAAGCAGACGCTAACGCCATGTTCGGCGCCATAAAACTATATGATCAGATGGTGAAACAATATACTGATGAATCTTTTGAGGTTGCAACCATCGCAGGCTCCAGTAAGGGGGGCGTTGAGGCAGATCGAAAAATGGTTAAGGAGTTGGGCGAGGTCTTGGGGTTGTATCATGCCAGCGGGGTTATCTTAGTTACTGATGGATTTGCAGACGAGGAACTTGTTCCAATAATTCAGAGCAGGATACCTATAACAAGTATACACCACGTAGTAGTAAAACACAGTGAAAGAATCGAAGAAACCTATGCAGTAGTATTCAGATACCTTAGAATGCTAATAGAAGACCCCTATTACAGTAAAGTAAGCCTAGGTGTCCCAGGTATACTTTTGGTTATTTTTGGTTTCTTAACTGCTAGCAACCAGTTAGAGAACGCTGGAATGGTGTTCGCCTTTGTAATGGGTTTAGTTCTTGTTCTCAAGGGATTTGGATGGGATCAAAAAATAGCAGACCTTCAACCACGACTGCCCCCTCCTGAAAAATGGATAAACATAGCCTCAACTGGTCTTGGTGGAATAGTTGTTCTAGTGGGGATTGTTCAAGGCTTAGATTATGCTAGGAATATAGTACCCTTACCTGTTATGCCCTTCTGGGATATATCTTACTGGGCCTCCAATGCCGGTGACCTCCTAGGAGCCTTCCTGATTGAGGGTACAACTTTAATTACAGTGGGGATCGGCATAGCTATTTTAGGCGATGGTATCAGCACCTATATACAGGATAGAGAAGACGCAAGAGTATGGACAAATGTGCTTGGTTTACTCTTTCTATTTTGGACGAACCCCATAGTCATAGAGGCCGCAAAAATATTACGAAACCCTGGAACAGAGATTGGTTTATTTTCACCTTTAATAATCTATAGCGTCCTCGGAGCGATTACCACCATAGCGGCTGTGACGTGGATATATCGCCGAGTGGGAAGAGATGTTTTTTCAAGAAACCGGTAAGGCTTCATTTTTATATGCT
>WJJC01000032.1 GCA_014729945.1 Candidatus Bathyarchaeota archaeon | reverse complement strand
TTTTATTTTGGTTGTATCCTGTTTTATGCCTTTGGTCTCAGCTCAAATCATGGAGGAAAAACGTATGGATGCTTTTTTGGCTATCCGAGAGGCAGAAGAAGCTGGTGCTAATGTAACCGGACTAGTTGAAGACTTCAATATCGCATTGGATTATATAGCGTCCGGTGAACCAGAAAATATCTCTGAGGCCGAGCTAATATTTGATGAAATAATGTTAGAATCAATGGAATTGGAAGCTAGTGCCACTCGTGAAGAGAACTATGAAGCAGTAGTAGCTATTGTTAAAGTGCTTGTTTTACTGGCTCTAGCTATTATTATCTGGCTCCATGGAGAAAATTGGTTTTGGAGTCTCTGGCGGAGAACTAGGGAGGGTTATGTAGTTCAATGATTGACGAGGATATTAAAACAGTGATTGTAGGCTTGCTACTAGTTATAGCTGGATTTACTGTGTTTCAAGCTTTTTTCGCTGATAGAATTGTTGAGCCCTTTAGCGAGTTGGGTATTCTTGGTCCTGAGAAAAAAATCGGTGATTACCCCCGCGAGTTAGATGTAGGTGAAGAATTTGATCTATATTTGTATCTAGGTAACCACATGGGCAGTGTTCAGTATTATAGAGTTTATGTTAAACAAGGCAGCCGTGATTTGAATGTGAGTGATACTGAGCCATATGGTGCACCTGTATTAACCAGTTATGATAAAGTTCTAGTTGATGAGAGCAATGTGACTATGCCCATAGTTTTGAGTATACCTGAACCAGGACTGAATACGCGACTTGTATTTGAGATGCATAGGTTTAACCCAGATCTGGGTGATTGGGAGTATCATGAGAGATGGAACCAGCTTTGGTTGAATGTCACGGAGACTGGTTAAGATGAATTGGATGGACCGAATAAGAGAGTTCCTTGAGGTATCGGAAGAGGAACTTGAGGAATCAGAAGAGGATTTTGAGCCAGAGTATGAACTCCCTGACTCGGCTTCAAATATCCTAGTTAACGCAGAGGGGGCTTCACTTAACAAGTTGATGAATGTTTTGAAAACTGAGGGGTTTAGTGAAGTTGAGGCATCACGCATATTGTATTATGGGGATAAGTATGAGCTAATTAGACTAATTGACGCTGATCCTCCACGTAATTTTGTAACTTATCTTTTCTCTTGGTACTCTATGTGGGCTTGGAGTGTACTATTATTCCTATTTGTGTCAACGTTAAGCGTTTATGTTTTACCTCAGGTTGAGCCATGGATTTATCTTCGATATATATTTGGAGCCATATATGTCCTCTATATTCCCGGCGCTGTTTTTATTGAGGCACTTTATCCGAAACGTGAAGAATTAGAGGATTTAGAGCGTTTTGCTCTCGGCGTTGGGTTAAGTCTAGCTCTAGTTCCTCTAGTTGGATTAGTCTTGAATTATACTCCTTGGGGCATACGATTAAATCCCATCTATGCTGGTCTAAGTCTATTAACGATTTTATTAACTTGTGTCGGTGTTTACAGAAAGTATGCATATCACTTATTGGGTTTGGAGGCATCTTGATGAGTAACATGGATAGATATACCCGAGCTGGAATAATCTTCTTAGTCTTTGGATGTTCCTTTGGTGTTTTTAGTCACTGGATTTTGCAGGATGTAACTTTCACAAGTATAGGACTCGCCTCGATAATTCTTGGGGCTACCGCGTTGTTAGTGCCCAGTAGAGCTGTACCTGGTGAGGGGGTCCGTGCTTTAGTTGAGGCAGCTGCTGTTAATATTGAAGCCATTCTTGAAGAGTTTGATGCTAGTAGACATGGAGTTTATCTTCCTCCTCGTGATGAAAGAGTGTATTGTTTTATACCCTTGGGTAACGAAGATTTTGATGGATCAAGTATTATGAGGGCTCCTATCAGGGTAGTAACTCGTTTTTCAGGCGTTGATGGTTTAATCCTTTTTCCACCTGGTGGAGAGGTGATTAGGCTTGCTGAATTAGGTGTAGAAGCTGGTTTAGAGGATAGTCTCGTGTATATACTAGTTGATTATTTAGAATTAGTGGAGAGTGTTCGTTCAGTTGTACGCGGTGATCGTGTTGTGGTTGAGTTTAATCAGCCTCGATTAGATACCAGTTTTAATAGGTTTCAGGATTGTTTAGGCTCTTTATCTTCTAGTGTGTCTGGTTGTGTCCTAGCTAGTGTTTTGGGAAAACCTGTTATGTATATGGGGGAGGAAAGAGCCTTGGATGTCGTTAAGGCTAGTTTCAGGATCTTGGATGTTGATTAATAATTTGTTGCGTATTAATTAACAACGCGTGTTTTATAAATAACGTATTTTTTATGGATCGATTTCTTTTTCTCTGTATCGTTGACTAGTGAAATTATTTTCTAGGTTGTTTTTTCAAGCTGTATTTTAGTATTGTTTTTTCTGTCAGTTTAGTGGGTTAATTAAGAGGATATTTAGTTTTTTCTCTATCTATCGATGTAGTTTTTACCAAAATCTCTTTAATCTGTGCTTGTCTTCATTGGTTAATCAGTGTTTATGCTTATTAGTTGTGGTGGATGATTTGGATGGATAAGAATAAGGATTATCTCTTGTTTATGTCTGGAGCGATGATGTTGACGCTTGTCTCGTTGTCAGCGCTGGGTGAGAGCAGGCTTGAGGTATATTATAGCTTGTTTACTGTGGTTTATTTTGCTTCAAGTGCCTTATTTAGGCCTAGGCGTAGGTGGTTTGATGTGCCGGGGGCGTTGTTGTTTTTAGGATTTTGTTATATAGTATTGTTAAAGATAGTTGAGATAATAGGATGAAGCGGTTAGGTTTACTTTGTCTAATAGTGCTCTTGGGAAGTATAGTATCCGTAAGTGGTGATGTGCCACGTCACATGGATCCAGAGGTCTATGAGTTAGCTGAGCCTGACCCCGAGGTCTTGTACATGGTATATCACAATGTGTATGAAGGTATTATCTTGGAGAATATGACGGTTAGTCGTGAGTGGCTGGATTATGCGATTGAGATGTATAGCGTTGATGAGTTGAATGTGATGCTAGAGGATTACAGGGGCGAGTTGGAGGTTCAGGCGGATAACTTGAATCTGACGCGTCATCATATGGATTTGGCTATACAGTTCATCGGTGAATACAATTTATCTGGAGCAAAATCGAGTTTCTTCAAGGGACTCAGTCACCTTGAGGATAGTAATGAGACAATTACTGTGTTACGTAATAGCACCCGTGAGCTAGGAGCGATGCTTGGAACCCATCCCGATCTATTACTTGATGACGTGAATCGTCTTGAGGATTTGGTGGGTGATTACAGAGATTTTGCTCAAATATTGGCGAATTATGTAGGTGGTGAAGAGATTAGTGGTGTAGATATTGAGGTCATTAAGGAGGAGTTTAAGGATGTGCTGGATCCCGATTTACTTGATGAAGTGGAGAAATATTTAGATGATTTGGGTGGGGGAGTGAATCTTAGTAATCTTACTCGTACAGATCTGTCCATGGATATGAACGCTAGTTCTGTATGGGTGGGTGATTATTTACTGGTATCTGGTAGATTGATTGGTGGGGATGGTGGCCTGGAGGGTAGGCGTATCGCTTTTAAAATGGGTAATTACTCATGGGTTACTGTGACAGGTTTTGAAGGCTATTATAGTAAACTCATTTCGGTTCCGTACCTGTATAAATCAAGTGTAGATTTAAGGGGTTTTTACTGGCCGGATAAGATAGATGCAGAGACATTTACACCAGCTACGGTTGTGCGTAGATTTGAGTTACTCTATTATACGCCCGTCTTAACGCTGGATTATGACGATATTGCATTGCCGGGTAGATTATGGAATGTTACAGGGAAACTTAGCTTTAATGATACAGGTTTGAATGGTAACAATATTGTTGTTAGTGGTTTTGGTGTGAGTAAACAGGTAGTTACCCGTGATGATGGTTATTTTGAGTTAGGACTTGGTGTTCCCTTTGATCATGACTTAGAATGGAATATTGTATTAGTTGAGAGTCTCGGGGATGGTGTTTATAGTGGTGCTGAAGAATTTGTGAATGTCAGTGTCATTAAGAAGCGTTTGAATATTAATTTGGATACCTCGCGTTGGGTGTTTAGTGGTTCTGGGATGCCTGTACATTATACAGTCTCTTCTGATGGTGTGAAATTAGACGGATGTCGAATTAGACTCATAAGTGAGGAGGATGTTGGACTAGGTTACTCGCAGGCGGGCAAAGGCTCTGTGCGGGTTCATATACCTTTGTGGAGACTTGGCGGTGACTATAATTGGCGGCTTGAGGCAAAGCCAAAAGAGTCTTGGATAAGAAGCGGAAGCGTTTCTGGTTCTTTCTATATTGTGAATACAGTGGTAGTAATGTTAAGTCTTGGTTTACTGGGAGCTGGTGGGGTTTACTTGAAGCGTAATCTTGGTAGTAGGCCCGATGATATGGAGACTCCGGAGGAAACTATCTTGACACCCGTTTCTGAGACAGTATGTGAACCTGCGATCTCTAAGGGGAGCTTCAGTGGCTTGTTCTTAGCCGCGTTAAGATTTATTGAAGATATAACCGGTTTATCTATGAAGCCAAGTGATACGCTAAGGGAATATCTCAGCAGAGTTCTTGATACGTTAGGTGAGCGGTTGGGTGGTTTGTTTAGCCAGCTTGTATCCCGTTATGAGCGCTGGCTTTATGGTAGACCTAAAGAGCCCGAGTTGGAAAAGGTTGAGTTACTTGTGTCTGAATTAGAGGAGGATGAGGATTGAGGCTCAAGGAGATTCTAGCTGGTTTAACATTAGCTGTTATTTGTGTAGTTGCTGTTGCTAGTGTTTATCCAGCCTTGGATGATTTTTGGGTGGAAAATCCAAGTTGGAACGGTCTAAGCGAGTTCTATGGATTGGTTGATCCAGTGCGTGTTAGAGGTATTGAGGACCTGCTTGGTATTGATCCTGTAAATAGTACCTTATTCATTATTGGTCCGAGTCGTGGTTTTAACGAGGGGTATATTGAAGTTTTACGGGGTTATCTTGGAGATGGTGGACGGGTGGTCTTGCTTGACGACTTTGGATCCGGAAATGAACTGCTAGAGGGTCTAAGTTTGGAGACCCGTTTCAGTGGTGCTTTGCTCAGGGATGGGGTGTTTTTTGATCCCCGTCCAGAATTTCCTCGATTGCTGAATTTTAGTTTTTATGAGACAGAGGAGGTTGTGTTCAACTATGGTACTGTGTTAGTGCCTGGTGAGGCTGCTTATGTCTTGATTCGTAGTACCCCTTTGAGTTACACAAATACTAGTACGGATGGGTTAGAGACAGGAGCTTTCCCAGTTGTAACTGGAGTACGTGTGGGTGAAGGCCTTTTGGTGTTGATATCGGATAGTAGTATCTGGTTAAATAGTATGATTGACAGGGGCGATAACCGGGAATTCTTGATAGATTTTATGCGTGGTCGATGTTTGATTGATGTGGGGCATAGCTACCCTACGAAATTATTAGCGTTCAAATGGTGGCTAATGGACCTGTATAGCTTCTTAAATATTGTAGAAATACGTTATGGTTTAGCTTTACTAATGGTTTTTTTCGTGTTCATTATACAAATGAATATTGATGAGGCGGAAGAACGTGATTCTATTGAGGAAGTCTTAAAAATGCATCCGGACTGGAATAAAGAACAGCTAGAGTGGCTCAGTGAGCAGCAGAGAGATCATTAAGATGGATATCAACCAAGTACAGGATAAGCTGACAGCGATTAAGGAAGAGATTGCTCGTGTTGTAGTGGGTTATGAGGATGTGGTGGATATTTTGCTTGCAGCTATGCTCTCAGGTGGTCATGTTTTGATTGAGGGTCCTGCTGGTATCGGTAAGACTACATTGGCGAAGACTTTTGCTCAGGCAATCGGCGGGGTCTTTAAGAGAGTTCAGATGACTCCGGATTTGTTACCTGCTGATGTTATAGGTGTGAATGTTTATAACCAGAAAAGCAACGAATGGGAGCTTAAGAAGGGCCCTATTTTCTGTAATGTTTTGCTAGTAGATGAGTTGAATCGAGCTAGCCCAAAGGTGCAGTCGGCTTTCTTGGAGGTAATGCAGGAGCGACAGGTAACTATCGAAGGTGAATCATTGTCTGTACCAGATCCATTTATGGTTTTGGCTACTCAAGTTCCTTTTAGTGGTACAGGTACTTATGTATTAACCGATGTTCAACTGGATCGCTTCGGATTTAAAGTAGATCTAAACTATCCTGAGGATGAGGTAGAGCTAAAGGTATTGAATGATATAGATAGAATAGAGACAGTTAATGTTGAACGGATCGTGGAGCCTGATATTATCGTAAACTTAGGTGATACTGTTCAGGACGTACATGTCCATGAGCGGGTACGAAGATACATCGTGGATCTAGTTTTATGGCTTAGAGGAAACCCCTCTGTTCTCATGGGGCCAAGTACACGAGCTTCTATATGGTTAATGAAGGGCTCACGAGCTTTATCCATGATTCATGGGAGAGACCATGTGTTACCGGATGATGTTAAGCATTTAGCTCTTAGTGTATTATCTCATCGGTTAGAATTGACTAGCACTGCTCGGGCTGAAGATGTTAAGGTTGAGGATCTTGTTGTGGAAGCCTTAGGGAAGGTTCCTGTGCCAAAGGGAATGGACTTTCTACAAGAATAATTGTTGTATTTCTTGTTTTTTATTGATATCCAATAATTTCCTCTATTACAAGCTCATATTTAGATCCGATAAACCTATGTTCTAGCGTTTTCTTTGGGTAAAAACTATATTTAGTTAATGACTTTCTGGAATGGATGAGTCTTATCGAGGAAGCTCGCAGGAAACTAGCATACGGGGAGATATCGGTATCAGAGTTTCGTGATAGATGTCTCTTGTATTATGAGGAAGAGGGCCTTGAACATAAGTGTTACACTGAACTGGAACAGCTTCTCATAGATGATGCTATAACTGTTGAAGAATTTTTTGAACAACGTCGCTTCTTGGAAGAGAGTATCCATGGATGTCCAGATGAGGATCCTGTGAGAAGTCTTGATGAACGTTTTAAAGATACCTATCTGAGCCCCGAGGAGTATGTTAAGAAGCGTCGTAATGTTCAGGACGCTATCATGAATTCCAGTAAGGTTATTGTTCCTTCTGGTCGGGTTCCGATATTAGCTCAGAGATTGTTGTTGCTCGTAACAACTGTTTTCGGGATCTATTTTATTATCTTACCGACGAGTAATTTCTACAGCCTTATTGGTTCTTTCTTGTATACTACGATGATCTTTGGCGGAATATTGGGAAACATGCGTTATGAGGAAGGTTATGGTGAGTATTTTCCCACAGTTAGCATGGTCATCCCGGTCTATAATGGTGAGGATGTGATATATGATGTCTTAAAGAGTCATGCCCTTCAGGATTACCCTAAGGAACGGATTGAGGTCATTGTTGCTAATGACGGTAGTACCGATAATACTGTAGAGGAAATTAAGCGAGCAATAGATGATTTCCCAGATACTCGGATCAGGTTGCTTAGTCACTACCCAAATAAGGGTAAACGGTATACTATTAGTAATGCTATACGCCAGACGCGAGGTAATATAATCGCTAGGGCTGATGCTGATACTTTTATACACGTTGATGCGACACAGAAACTGGTGTGGCATTTTTGTGATGAGGAGATAGGTGGGGTTACCGGGTGGACCAAGGTCCGGAATTTAAAGGAAAACTGGTTGACGCGGATGCAGGGAGTCAGGTATAATATTGGTTTCAAGCTTTTGTACCCGTTTCATAATTTGCTTGGGAGTATCTTTTGCCTTCCTGGTAGTTTTACGGCTTACCGTCGTAGTATATTGGAGAGGGTTATTGATCAGTGGGAGGTTACGGTGCCCAAGTATAGTGAGGATCGGCAGATGGCGCATCTTATCATGGAAGCTGGACTGAAGACGAAGTATGTTAGGGAGGCTGTTGTGGAGACTATAGTGCCCAGTAATATGTTATCTTATGCTCGGCAGCAGTTCCGTTGGGGGAAGGCTAATACTATTCAACAGTTACGGGCAACTACGTTTATGTTTAAGCTGAGTTGGAGGCTATGGTTTGTCTATTTGTTTACTTATTTTATTACTTTGACGACGCCTTTTGCTATAGTTCGTTTGTTTGTTATTAGCCATAATTGGTATTGGTGGCTCTTATTGGCTACGTGTTCAGCTTTCTTACGTGGTTTTATTGTGGAGGGTTTGAGATTTAGTGCGTTTTACGCTGTTCCTTTATATTTTTTCCATTTGTTTTTGGATATTTGGAGGGTGCCCTTGGCTTTGGCGACTATCGGTGATGAGGAGAATAGGTGATTTTGTTTTTACACCCTTTTCGGATATGAAAAAATATTCAACTTACTTTGACTCTTTTTTCTCTTGTTTAAGTGTCAATTTGTTAACTTAGGGGTATTTTTATTGTGAACTCTGTTCCTTTTCCAATGATTGAATCTATGCTTATTGTACCTTCATGTGCTTCGATTATTTGTTTTACAATACTGAGTCCGAGACCCATTCCAGTGTTTTTTGTTGTATAGTATGGTTGGAATATTTTTTCTTGTTCTTCTAAGGGTATACCGACACCTGTGTCCTTTATCCTAGTTATAACTTGATTATCATTGGTTGAGACTTTGAGGTATAGTTTACCCCCATCTGGCATTGATTCCACCGCGTTATTAACAAGATTATCTATTGCGCGCCTGTATTTCGCCGCGTCGAGGTTTACGTAAAGTATCTCTTGACTGTATTCAGTTTTTACCTCAATTTTTTTAGGTATGATGCATGTACTCATAATATTTTTTGTTAAGGCGATAATGTCTTTTGGTACCTTTGTTAAATCTCCTGTTAAGGTTTGTTTACCTATATCATTTATAATAGTGTTTATCCTGTTGATACTCTCATTTATTTGCTCTGTAAGTTCCTCGTTATTTCCTTGGTTTGTTTTCATTAGATAAGCACTATTCTTTATGACTGACATAGGTCCTCTAAGGTCATGTTTCACCATTTTCGTGACTCGGTTAATTCCCTCTAGGAGTTCTTTTGATCGATTTCTTTCGAGTTGTTCGACCTGTTTCACATATTCTATTTTTTCGAGTTCTGAAGCAAAATAGTCTGCTAGAATCTCTACTAGTTTTTGATCTTCTTCCGTGTATCTGTCAGTTGTCTCGCTCTCGATGTTTATTACACCAACCGTTTCTTGACCTTGTTTTATCGGTACGGCTAGCTCTGATCTTATTTTCCTATCTGTCCAGTCTACATAGATTGACTCCTGAGTTATGTCTGATATTCTCTGAGTTTTTCCTGTTTTAGCTGCAATTGTAGTTACGCTTGGTGTGTCAAGGTTTAGTGTATTTATCCAGCTCTCTGTGCTCTGATATTTGAAATCTAGTTGGTTTCCTCTGACTAGGCTGATACTGCATATCTCGGTGTCTAATAGTTCTAGTATCGTTTCCAGCATTTTCTCTGCTACTTCGTCAATGGTGTATGCTTCTCTGATCTTTACTGTGTATCTGTGTATTGCAAGCAATCGATTTTGAGTTTCTTCTAAGTTTTTCCTCAAGAGAGTTTGATCAGTTATATCAAAGGAGAACTGGATTGTAGCAGGTTCACCGTGCCAGGTCGCTTTCATGATGCTAATATTAAGATAGCGAGTCTTTCCATTGTTGTCGATTATCTTGATATTGTTAATCTGGTTTTTACCCTCGGCTAGTTTTTTCCTTATTTTTTCTCTGTGTTCTGATTGGATATGTTGAGTGAAGGAGACGCCTTGTATTGCTTCCATGTTTGGGTATCCGGAGATCTCTAGGCATTTGTTGTTGGCATATACTACTTTGTTGTCTACGTGGATACTAACGCTGATGGGTATTTGATTTATTAATACCTCTGGTATGTCTGAGATCTCCATTTTTTTAGCCCTTGACGTATTTGAATTATATTATAGGCA
>WJJC01000031.1 GCA_014729945.1 Candidatus Bathyarchaeota archaeon | reverse complement strand
GAGCAGAGGCTTGTCGGCTGGTGTAACTGTTTTGTTCGCGTTGTCCAGCTGGTATTCCTTGGCTGTATTATTCATGATGTTGAACCGTGTCATTGTCTTATTCACTATGCCAATCAGGCAGACTTTTGCCTCTGGCATGGTATCACCTGAGGAGACAGCTACTGCTATAGGTGTGAGTAATTCTGCTAGGATGGGTGTAAGGACTATTGCACCGACTCTAGCTGGCTATATGTTTGAGGCTGTGAGCCTGACGTTGCCTTTCTACACGGGAGCTGTGTTGATGGCGTTGAACGGCTGGTTTTTCTGGTCCTTTTTCAAGCCTGAGTCTTGATCCACGTCTCATAGCTCATTTCTTTGATGTTTTTCAGGTTCTCCAGTGCTTCCTTGTGGTTACTGTGGCCGTCTGATGCGAAGGCTTCTAATTTAGTGCATATAAATTCCGGACACTGGCTGCAATAATTATAACTTTTTTCTGTAGCACAATTTCTTAACTCGCAGTCTGGACTCCAGTTGGGTTTATCTGGGCCTCTACATCCGTGACACATGGTTTGCTCAGGGGTTATGGTTTTCCCGTGATCTTGTTTGATCCATTTGATTATTTCCTGTTGTTTCTTTTTATCTCCTTGACCTGCCTTATAGAAGTCGCAGCTTGCACAGTTTAATCCACATATGGAGATATTCCATCCCTTATTCATGTTTGATAAATTTCTTTGGTTTAATAATAATTAAATGGTTGAGGATCCAAGAATTTCCACTGTTTTATCCCAGAGCTTATCTTGGAGCTCTTTGTCATAGGTTTCGGGCGCTGTTTTCACCTCTTTTTTCTGGTGGAAGACTCTACCTGTTATGTTTGCTAGTCTGGGTTCGGTTGCAGCCCATACTGTGGTCTCTGCGCTCCTTTTGGGAGTGACTTGGACTGGTCTTGCTAGTAGGTAGCCTAATCTGTTCAGGATTCCTTGCTTGTTTCTACCCAGCTGGGTAGCTGAGCTTCTGGGCTGGACTATGTTGGCTGTTACCCCTGTGCCTTGTATTCTCTCCGCTAGGGCATATGTATAAGTGGTGAGCATGAGTTTGCTGTTAGCGTAGGCTTGGGTTCCTTTATACCCTTTTTTCATCATTAGATCTTCAAAGTTCAATTCTCCTGTTCTGTGGAGGCCTGAGCCGTGGTTTATGATTCTTGATGGTGGTTTTTCTTTGAGTAATGGTAGTAGGTTGTGGGTTAGTTTGAATGGGGCCAGATAGTTGGTGGATATGGTTTTCTCGTAACCTTCTGTGGTCTCTTGTCGGGTGTTGTGGATGGCTCCGGCGTTGTTTATTAGTACGTGGAGACAGGTGAAGCGGCTTTGGAACTCCTTTGTGAAGTTGTCTATGCTATGCATATTATTTAAGTCGCAGTGCATTCTGTATACGCTGTGGCTGCCTGTAGCTTGTTTGATTTCTTTTTGTGCTGTTTCTGCTTTTTCTTGGTCTCGGCACACTAGTACTACTGTGGCTCCTTTTTGGGCTAGTTGTTTGGCGGTATGGTATCCTATGCCTGTGTTAGCTCCTGTGATGATGCAGAGTCTGCCTTTCATGTCTGGGTAGGGTTTGTGGCGGTGGCTTTAAATGGTGACGGAGTGGAAGAGGTTGGACGGAATATTGTTTATAGTGATGTGTATTGCATCTGGTAAACTGGAATATATAGAAACCCTGTTTGAGTAAAAAGTGGCTTAGCTTGAGAGACATATACACAGTGTAAATTGGTTAGAGACTATTCTTCAACTCATTTACCAGTAATGGTAAGAATGTGCCTACGTCTGTCACGATGCCTACCGCTTGGCTTGTCCCCCTGTCACTGAGCTTGGTGACTACAGCCGGGTTTATGTCCACGCAGATTGTCTTGACTCTGCTTGGCAGCATGTTCCCCACGGCAATACTGTGGAGCGTTGAGGCCAGCATGATGACGTAGTCAGCGTCCTTCACTTGTTTACGGTACTGTCTCTGGGCTTCGTCGCTGCATTTTATTACCTCTGGTATGGGCCCGTCGTCGCGTATTGAGCCGGCTAGAACGTAGGGTACATTGTGTTTAGTGAGCTGGTAGAAAATACCTTTTTTGAGTTTGCCGTTTTCTACCAGAGCCTTTATGGACCCTGCTTTGAGTACCTGATTTATTGCTGCTATATGATTTCTAGGGTTCTGCACCTTGATGTTTTCAAGATTGACCCCGAGACTGGTGCCGTAGAGGGCGCGTTCAATGTCATGAACCGCCAACGCGTTACCTGAGAGCAGGGAGTCCACGTAGCCTAGCTCAACTAGTTCAGCTAGATGGGGGGCACCTCCGGTGTGGATCACCGCGGGTCCAGCCACCACCACGATCTTGCCGCCGTTACCGGCTCTCTCTTTGATGCTACGGGCTACTTCCCGTATTATTGATGTGGCTGGTTTCTCCGGTGACACATCACTATTCATGAACTCGAATACACCCACGCCTTCCCTTGGGCGTTCCGGGTGTTTCACCTTGACGCCACGTTGACCTACTACCACCAAGTCGCCTTTCTTCACCTCGGCTATGGGTTTACAGTAGGCTGTCTTCTTCTCCAGGTCCACGATGATATGTTTGTCCATCATCTGGTTTTCCACTTTTATCCATTCACCTTGTATGTAGACCATGGTCTCATGGTTCGTGGTGCAGTAGAAGTCATCGGGGAGCATCATATCTCCCGGTGCCTCCATGTATTCTATTTCCGGTGTCTCTGGGAGGGTAGCGCCTAGGCGCGTTACCTCCCTTATGAGGGTGTCTAGTTGCTCCCTGCTCTCAGCTATTAGCTGTATGCGTGTGGAGCTTGGGTCGTGTTTTCTCTTGCCGACATTGAACTCTTGGAACTCAAACTCTGCTTGATGATCCATTATGGTGTCTAGGACCTGTGAGAGTATGTTAGAATCGATTAGGTGTCCGTGGAGTTCAATGATTTGAGAGTATGTTTCTGTTGGTCGGAATGCTATCCCTTGCCATCTCTTTCACCGAGGTTTATTGGATTGTGGTGACCAGAGATAAATGTTTGGTCACAGTTAAGCGGTTAGGTGCATTAACGGTCTCGCCGATGGACGCGAATAGTTTTCTAGCCTCGGGTATTCCTCTGGTTGCATTTTTCCATTATCTTTCTATCACGTTTACGGTTTTCTCGGCACCTAGACATTATAAGACTCGTAGCTGGATTATACACGGATCTAAATTAACAATTCAATCCATCTGATGACTTTATGTGTTTAATGATACCATCTATTTTTCCTGACAAAGCACCTTTCTGCTATATGTTGATGTGTTTCCCTCAATTGAATACGCCACCAGAGTCACGTTATAGTATTGCCGAGACTCAAACCGGGTGGGCGTAGAAACGGTAACAGCATAGTACTCACCGAATTTTATCCTGATAGACTCATCGAAGATTTTCTCATCATCAACATGTAGCTCCAAGCGTTTTAAAGTCTGGCTGTCCCCTAGGTACCAGACATTACGAAGCTGAATATACAACGAACTACCTTCCACAAACGTAAGCAAGTCAGCCTTATCAAAAAACAGCATTTCAAATCCGCCAATACTCCTAATCGAAGCAATTTTTCTCTCTTTGAATCGACCATACTTGGTGATAGTTTGAGTGAAGCCATCACTGAAATCAATGGTTAACCTTAACTTGTAATCCTCTCCATCCACCGGACAGTAACCATCAACCCCACCACCTGGCACAAACCAAGCCGTGTACCGATGAAACTCCGCTCTCCTTGAAGGCTGAACTGGGTTATCTCTCGACACATTGAACGTGTAAGGTAGCTCTATTTCGTTTATTCTAGCCCGTATCCTGGTTATTGGTCTCTGATCTTCGTTCATCAACTCAATATTCAGGCAGGTAAATGGATCAGCCGCATCATTGGTGATCTCAAACTCAATTAACTCGACTGAACCTCCCTCAAGTTGCCCAACAGACCAGATGACTGTGACGATAAGAACGGTGCCTAACACGATGGGCACTCGTTCAAGTGTATTCATCTTCACCGGTTATCCTTCCATTTGGACTAGGTGTATAATTATTATATTAAGCAATATGTATCAGGTGATATTATCAGTTGAATCCGTTTTACTTGTATTATGAGTACACAGTTCAAGGTCCACGGCTACACCGTGGACGATTTAATGAATATGAAGAAAGCAGACCTGCGTGGCATACTACATGAACGCACCCATCACACCATCGAGGTCTACATCTACAGGATCCTCAACGGCACCCATGAACTTCCCGAAGACTTCGGTAAAGTAGCCGAACGCCTACTGGAGATATGGGAACAGCGAAGCTACAGCACCGAGCCACCAGACATCCAGTGGTGTAAGAAATACATAGAAGCAGCAAAGAGGCTAAGAGAGGGCAGACCAGCGGACTTGGAGACAACCCCCTGGGAGAGCTTCCCCGAGGAAGAAGTCGAGACCATCGAGCGTCTCATCTATGGACGTAAGAGCATCCGACAGTTCAAACCAGAGCCCGTACCCGATCACATGATACGCAGGATACTCAAAGCCGGGTTATACGCCCCACACGGTTGCAACGTAGGCTGCACTAGGTTCCTCGTACTACGTGACCCAGAGGAGCAACAACTGGTAAGCAGCGATATCCTCATAGAGAACTGCGTCATGATAGTGGTCCTACAGGAGCTCAGCATGTATAACACCTTGAGATTCGAGAAATACGTACCCCAGAATCTTTACTATGACGCCGCGGCCGCAGCTGACCATATATGCCTAATGGCCCATGCCATAGGCTTGGGGAGCTGCTGGCTAACCCACGGCGAGGAGACCCAGAAACAGTTAAGAGCCTACTTTAATCTTAGCCCCACCATGACTAGCCGAAACCATATAATCATAGGATGGCCAGATGAGGAGACCCTGAAATCAGAGAGAATCCATTTAGATGAGGCCATACTAAACTAGGTGGTGTATGAAATCCCTGCTCCTCTTTGACATGGACGGCACACTCATAATTCAGGAGAAGAAACCCGAGTATAAAGGCACAAAGACCCACTATGAGCCTTATATATCTATCAAACAACAGATGAAGAAAATAGTAATCAAACATGGTGTACCAGCAGAAAAAGTAGCACCCCTCGACCGGATGGCATTGATCTGGAACACCACCAGACGCCACCTAGAAGAGAACAATCACCCACTTGACGAAATCCAGCTAATCATGGATGATATCAATAAACCCTTCATGGCAGAGGAGCGAGCGGACCACGAGATCAGCGTAATACTTCCCGACACACTAAATGGACTGGAATCTTTGAAGAAGCACGGTTACAGTATGGGGCTGGTCACCACCGCCAGTAGGGAATCATATGATAGAATAAGCAAACATCGTGACTACGGCTGCTTCGGTGACTACTTCAAGCACTCAGTCACCCGGGACGAATGCCGCTTCATAAAACCAGACCCGGAGCCGATCAATAGAATACTAGATATGTACCCTCAAGGCGACTTCATATACGTCGGTGACTCAGATCATGACGGCTATGCATGTAAAGAGGCAGGTGGATTTTTCATCCTCATTAACACTCGTGAATACAGTGAACCAACAATCAGGAAACTAAACCCAGACGCCGTTATAAACAAGCTAACCGAGTTGCCTGAACTATTAGAAGATATGTGTTACAACGACTCGTAAACCAATAAGTATCAGTATCAATCCACCCACGATCTGAGCCTTCTTACCGAACCTCGCCCCCGTCTTATTCCCGATGGTGAGCCCGATAAACGTGAAAATAAGGGTACCCGCACCCATATAGAGGCTGGGCACCCAGATACTCAGCTCTTGGAGGCTAAAACTAAGACCCACCGCTAACGCATCAATACTCACA
Organism: Candidatus Bathyarchaeota archaeon; assembly: GCA_014729945.1. Next base: position 5,223 of record WJJC01000031.1, on the reverse strand, counting down.
GCAACTGTAAACATAACCAGACTTGTAAAGTTAAGTAAATCACAGGCGTTTATCTCCTCCGAATCCTCGTCAAAACCCTCCTGGATCATCCTGCCCCCTACGAAAGCCAGTAATATGAAGGCAACCCAGTGATCCCATCGCTGTATAAACCCTATGATAGTGGATCCCATGAACCAGCCTAATATAGGCATCACAATATGTGCTACACCAAAACTTGAGCTTACCCTCGCCATATCCACGAGCTTTACCTTACCCAACCCAAAACCCGCCACTAGGGCTACGCTGAACGCATCCATGGCTAACCCCACCGATAACAGAATTAGGGCGTAGATATCCATACCGTGACTCATTGTATCCCCTACCCTAACCCGCTGGTTTAAAGATTATCTTAGAGATTCCTGCCTATCTCTTTAGCCTTTTCCAGCAATTCATCTCTTTCCTCTACGGGTTTTTTGGTTGTACCCGCTGCCACCAGGTTGATGGACTTATTCATACCATACCAATCCCATATGCCATCCAGCCACTCCAGTAAGTGATCATAGGCATCCTCCTCCTCGCGCTCATAGGTCAATATGTTGACTGGTTGCGCCTTCGGCCACTTCTCAGCGTTCTCCTCGCTATACGAACGGTTATAGTAATAGGTCCTGGTGATAAAGTTCAGTGTCCGCGTATCCACCTGCCCATACCAGACCGGTGCACCCAGCACTAATGCCCCCATGGACTCCAGATCCGGCTGCATCTTCTCAAAATCATCCAAGGGGAGCAAGGTCTCCCCCTCCAGGTATCCCAAGTGACCGATATAGGTATCCTTGAGCCTCCAAGTAACCACCGTGTGACCAACCTCAAGAGCACCATCCAGCACCGCCCGCACCAGTTTAAACGTGTTACCATCCGTCTTCGCTCCACCGATAACGCCTACGACCTTCATAACAACAAGACCCCCATACCATCATATAACCCCTTAGAGCTTTTCGCACCTTTTTTACATCCACACCCCCATTCTATGAGATATGATCAAAGAAACTGTATGGAAATGGATCGATGAGCACCGTGAGGAGTTCATCAAGGTAAGCGATAAGGTGTGGGAGTACGCGGAGTTAGGCCTAGTTGAACATAAATCCGCTCAGCTACACGTGGACACTTTGAGAGAACACGGCTTCAAGGTTGAGCACGGGGTAGCCGATATGCCCACAGCCTTCGTAGCCACATGGGGCAAGGGAGAACCAGTAATCGGGTTCATGGGCGAATACGATGCCCTGCCCGGTATCAGCAACAAACCCGTACCACACAAGGAACCCCTTGTGGAGGACGGCCCTGGCCACGGCTGCGGCCACAACATCCACGGTACCAGCGGCTTCATGGCAGCCATCGCCACCAAACAAGTAATGGAAGAGGAAAACCTACCGGGCACCATCAAAGTCTACGGTAGTCCTGCAGAGGAGAATTATGACGGCAAGGCCTACCTTGTAAGAGAGAGCTACTTCGACGGCGTGGACGCCTGCCTGAGTCACCACCCCGGTGGCTATAACGTGGCTGGACTATCATCCAGCAACGCCGTTAACAGTGTAAAATACGAGTTCCACGGGAAGACAGCCCACGCGGCTGGTAGCCCCGAACAGGGCAGAAGCGCACTGGATGCCATCGAGTTGATGAACATTGGAGTCAATTATCTGCGTGAACATGTGGTGGAGGAAGCCCGGATCCACTACGTCATCGAGGAGGGTGGAGGACAACCCAATGTTGTACCGGATTATGCTCGTTCATGGTACTATATCAGGGCGCCTGAGCGGTCACAGGTGGATATCATCTATTCACGTATCAATAAGATCGCAGAAGGCGCAGCCATGATGACCGATACCGAGGTAAAGATCGACCTCATCGCAGCCATCTATAACAAGATACCAAACAGGACCCTCAGCGAATTAGTGACCTCTAACATGCGTGAAGTAGGTCATCCAGGATGGACAGAGGAGGAACTGGAGTTCGCATCGGAGATAGCCGAGACCATCGATGTGGAGGATAAGATGCAGAGCCTACGCAAATACGGTGTGCCTGAAGCCGAGAAATACCGTGACGTGAACCTTATGACGGATATACTGGACGCGTGGAACGAGGGTGAGGTCAGCAAGGGAAGCACGGATGTCAGTGATGTCAGCTGGGTGACACCAACCATGGAGTTCGGAACCGCCTGCAATATACTGGGTGCACCGGGCCATGACTGGAGATTCACCTCCGTAAGCGGTATGAGCATCGGCCACAAGAGCCTCATATTCGCAGCCAAGACCATGACCGCCAGCGCCCTAGACCTATTCACAAAACCGGAACTCTTGGCGAAGGCCAAGAAGGAGCATGAGGAACGATTAGCAGGTAGGGAATACGCGTGCGCTATACCCGAGGACGTGGAGCCTCCGCTGGAGATCGCTGAGGAAGCCTGGCAGAAGCTAAAAGGCAAACAATAACCTTTTTTCTATTTTACTATTTTTAACCATTTGCAGGGAATTCAGGGGTAATATGTCTCATTATTATTCCCCAGGTATTCATTAACAGTATACCATAAGTCTCGACAGTAGCGATAGACGGCCACGGTATTAGAACCGCACCTAGGGGACCAAGCGTGCTCAATAATAGGAAGCCCCAGGACTCACGTCTCCATCTCCTCTCCTGGATTAATGCCAGTCCCCAGACGAGTATGGATAGATCCCCCTGTATGAAGAACCAATAAGAGACGAAGGTATGATGCCTTGTTCCCTCGGGAAAACACCCGATAAGTATAAGAAAGGCTCCTGTTATCACCATGAAAGCACCTCCTACCGAGCCCCGCTTATTGAATGAGACATAAACTAGGTATAATCCATACAGTAGTACAAGTAATCCATTCAATATCATACCATAGTTGAATATCCATGGATCATTCGCAGCTGGGTTACCCAGATCACTGAAAGCGTTCTCAGTGAAAACAAACCAGCTGTTTCGTGAGATAGCTAAAAAGATAATTAGCCAACCTCCAAGGAACCCTAGTAGGCCCGTGTACTGTAGATGCTTAACCTTGGACATGTTATTTCCTTTACTTTATTCGTTTAAACTTCTGTATTCTGCTTCCCTCCAACGTCTCTCCCACGTAGAGGTCACCCCGACTATCCAATGTTGCGCAGTGTGGGTTCATGAATAAACCCGGCTCTAGGGTTTTGGCTCCTCCCCAGCGTAGCAATAGCTCTCCCTCCTGTGTTAGGATGCTGAATCTCTGCTGGAGCTCCGAGACATATATTAACCCATCATCGTCGATGGTGACGCTGCAGGGCTGTCGGAACCCACTCCACTCATCTATATACTCGCCACCCGGTGTGAATATCTGAATCCTGTGATTCTGACGATCCGCGATAAACACCCGTCCGTCCTCGGCTATGCATACATCGTGGCATATATCGAACTCCCCCGAACCATCCCCGTGACTCCCCCAGGACTGAAGTAACTCTCCTTCCGGCGAGTATCTGTGCACCCGGGCGTTACCGTAGCCATCCGAGACATATACCTCACCTGTTGGAGCAACATCCACATCCGTTGGCCTATTGAATGGCTCTCCGTCCACACCGGGCTCTCCCTTATTACCCCAGACCTCAATGAGCTTACCGTCGAGAGTATACTTGGATACCGTGTGCTCACTGTAGTCAGTTACGTAGGCTATATTCCCCTCTATATGGAGTCCGTGGCTTGAACTCATCCCCTCTTCACCCCATGAATCTAGGAACTCCCCCCTAGCATTGAATATAATCACCGGGTGCTCTCCCCTGTTCAAGACATAGACATTATCCTCCCTATCCACATCCACGCCTATAACATGGCCAAAACTCCACCCATCAGGGAGATCCCCCCATCCCTCCACCAGTTTAAATCCAATATCACGAGAACATATCAACATAAAATCACAGATACAATATACTTTGATAAAACATTGCATCCATTTAGGGACGCCCATATTTTTTACATGCATGATGATATTCATATCATATGCTTAAAGACAAGATATGGAACTGGATTGAAGAGCATAAAGATGAATTCACAGAGGTAGCGGACAAGGTCTGGCACTACGCCGAGTTGGGCCTAGTGGAGACCCAATCAAGCAAGCTAATAGCCGAGAAGTTGCGGGAACACGGCTTCGATGTAGAGCACGGTGTATCCGGAATGCCCACAGCCATCGTAGCAGAGTGGGGGCGGAGTAAACCCATCATAGGATTCCAGGGCGAATACGACGCCCTCCCAGGTATCAGCAACAAGGTGAAACCAGAGCAGGATCCACTGGTACCCGGCGCACCGGGACACGGCTGTGGCCACAACGTGCATGGAGCCACAGCACTCGCCGTAGTAATAGGTCTACGATACTTATTGGAAGAAGAAGATTTACCGGGTACTGTTCGTTTCTACGGTACTCCAGCGGAGGAAAACTATGGCGGCAAAGTATTCATGGCCCGGGATGGATACTATGATGATCTGGATGCCTGCTTGAGTCACCACCCCAGCAGCATGAACACGGCTAGCCTCAGAAGCAGTAATGCTGTGAATGGAGTCAAGTTTATCTACCGTGGTAAGACAGCTCACGCTGCCGGTAACCCCGAGATGGGGCGCAGTTCTTTGGATGCCATCGAATTGATGAACATAGGTGTGAACTATTTAAGGGAGCATATCATCGAAGATGCACGCATCCACTACACAATAGAGGAGGGCGGCGGACAACCCAACGTCGTACCGGATTACGCCCGCTCATGGTACTACATCAGGGCTCCTGAGCGCACACAGCTGGACCCCATCTATGAACGAATCAAGAAGATAGCACAGGGAGCCGCCTTAATGACCGAGACAGAGCTGGAGATCCAGTTCATAGACGCATTATACAATATAGTTCCCAACAAGACCATCGCCGAGTTGGTGGTTAAGAACATGAGGGAGATAGGTGGACCAGAGTGGAATGAGGAGGAGCTGGAGTTCGCAGAAGAGATAGGATCCAACTTTGACAAAGAGTATAAAATGGATACATTGAGAAAGCTCAAGATCCCTAATCCGGAGAAGTACCGTGATGTGGATTTAATGACGGATATCATCGCCCCCATCGGAGAGGGTGAGACCAGCGCCGGAAGCAGCGACGTGGGAGATATTTCATGGATAACCCCCACCGTGGAGTTCGGTACCGCGTGTAATGTACTGGGTGCCCCGGGACATAGCTGGGCTTTC
>WJJC01000200.1 GCA_014729945.1 Candidatus Bathyarchaeota archaeon | reverse complement strand
TCTACTGCATCTGTACTTTGTGATTCAAGAATTGTACTTACGAAAATTGTGCCAATATCATAGGCGCATGCACTGTAATAGCCGAATGGCTGAGATACAAGTGAATAGAACCTATCATATAAGGACTGGAACTTCTCAGAATCAGCTGGCGCAGCATAAGTGCTATAGATCTTTAGATGACTTGCCTGTGTTGGCGCGTCGTCTAATGCTTGCTGACTCAGTACTGTACCATCATTTCCAAACCAAGGTAGACTATACAAGGTATCATAGTCCTGAGCCTGTGTAATCATTGTTACGAATTCAGCGAAGGCAACAACTTCTACTGCTACCTTATCTTCACCATACTCTGCCACTGCCTCTTCAGCAATATCTTCTGCTGTCTGCAGATAGTTGCTGAACTCTGTGGTCTGGGCCGCGTAACGAATCTTCTCCAAGATTACGCCACCATTCTCTTCGAACTCTGGCTCAAATATGTTTACAATTCCGTCAGCCCAAGCATCTCCACGATAAATCAAAATAACCGCTTCAACACCCATGCTCTCTATCATCTTCGACATGGCTGGTGCCTGAACTAGGTCCGTTGGACACATCCGGTAAAGGTTGTCGTCCTCGATAGCTAGTAGCGGGCTTGTAGAGCCGCTACTCCACATGAGCATATCGTTGTCGTTACAGTAGCTAAGGCTTGCCTGGCACATGCTACTCCAAGTTGCGCCAATGAAAACATTGACACCCATTGACTTGAAGCCTTGTACCTTCTCAAGGTGTATAGCTGCTTGTCCCGTAGCGTCATCGATTAACCACTCGAATTCAACATCGTATCCAAGTCTAGAAGCATATTCATTATTGTCTACTTCCATTATGTCTTTTACAAGTGGCATTCCTGTCTCAAGTGTAGCTGTAGTTGGCACTATGTAGCCGAGCTGTATTGTTTTTCCTTCTAATGGTGCTTGTATTGTTACTGGTCCTGTTCCGTCCCCGCCGTCTTCTCCATCGCCGCTTGGTGCTAGGAAGTATCCTGCGCCTGCGCCAACGACTAGTCCAACGACAAGTAGTACAATCGCTAGTGTGTTTCCTTTCATTTCCATATGCATCACTGCATTATGCAGGTTTTGATTGATAGTTTTAGTTATTATATATTTTGAACTATGTGGTCATTATTGTTTTAAGTCTATAATTTGTAAATACCTTATCTACCACATTAATAATAAACTAAATAACTCCTCTAAACCAACTTTTTTATTATATTTTATATTTTATCAGGTAAGTGAGCTTAATTTATCTAATCATCAATATAATATAATAAATAATCTATTAATATAATATACTCTATCATAATAACAAAATAACCACACTTCTTACAGTTCATCATTTATTATATATTATAATCTATATATTATTGAAAATAATGATTCTCTATACTATAATAATACTAGGATGAAAATAAAATAACTAGAATAAAAAATAGGATATTATTCCTCTATTGGATAATTTAATTGTGCATGCGCTGCCGCTAACCGTGCAATAGGTACACGATAAGGACTGCAACTAACATAATTTAGACCTATTAAGTGACAGAACTCTATACTACTTGGTTCTCCGCCATGTTCTCCACAAATACCGATCTCAAGGTCTTGTCTTGTCTCTCTACCTGCAGCTACGCAAGTTTTCATTAGTTTTCCCACACCCTCCCTGTCAATAACTTGGAAGGGGTTATTTGGGAGTAATCCTCTATCCACGAAATTCAGTAAGAACTTACCTTCAGCATCATCTCTGCTAATTCCGAATGTCATCTGAGTTAAGTCATTCGTGCCAAAGCTGAAGAACTCGGCGCTCTCTGCGATCTCATCAGCGGTTAATGCAGCTCTTGGTATCTCGATCATTGTTCCAATCTTGTACTTCAAGTCCGTTATATTAGTTTCTTGGAGAACGTCCTCAGCCACTTTTTGGAGCTTCTCTTTCTCCTCTCTTAGCTCATTGATATGACTGGTTAAGGGTATCATTATCTCGGGGTGTACATCCACGCCTTTTTTCTTGACCTCGACAGCAGCCTCAATAATAGCCCTAACTTGCATCTCAGTTAATCCAGGATACATTAATCCTGCGCGACATCCTCTAAGACCTAACATTGGATTTGTCTCCCAGAGACTCTCAACTACTCTGAGAAGATACTCTTTTTCCTCTAACTCTTCAGGATTCTCGTTTGTACAGCGGAGTTCGGTTACTTCTCTCAAAAGCTCTTCTCTTGGGGGTAAGAACTCGTGCATTGGTGGGTCAATGAGTCTCACAATAACTGGGAGCCCATCCATTGCCTCGAATATTCCAACAAAATCCTGTTTCTGGAAGGGTAATATGTTCTCGAGTGATTGTTTGTAAGCCTTTACATCGGGGTTGAATTCGACTTCATCCTTGAACTCGTTGTATCTTTCCTTTGCTTCTTTATCATCGGGATTTGCTTCCAATACGGTCTCCATTTGTTCTAGTTGTCGAAGAAGAGGAGCAGCAATCTCAGATCTTAAGATCATTGTAACTACGTTTTCTCTTCTGCTGATTTCTTCGCCTTCTTGGTCAAAGAACATGTGCTCTGTTCTGCAGAGACCTATTCCTTTTGCTCCGAATTGTCTTGCTTTGGCTGCGTCTTCCGGGTTATCAGCATTCGTTAAGACACCTAGATGTTTTATCTCATCAGCCCAGTCTAGGGCTTTAATTAACTCTTGCTCTTGATCAAAGGCTGTTTCTATTGTGGATACTTGTCCTCTGAAAACTTCTCCTGTGGTTCCATCTATGCTGAGCCAGTCACCTTCCTTTATTGTGTGTTCACTAACGGTGAACAGGTTTCTACTGGTGTCTATCTTTATGTCTTCACATCCGGCTACACAAGGTTTTCCCCAGCCTCTGGCGACTACAGCAGCATGACTTGTACCTCCACCGTGTTGGGTGAGGAATCCCTGTGATATTATCATACCATTAACGTCATCGGGTGTGGTCTCGGGACGAACAAGTATAACAGGTTCTCCTGATTTACCCCTCTCTTCAGCTCTGTCAGAGTCGAATACTGCTTTTCCTACGGCAGCTCCTGGACTTGCATTTAATCCTGTGGCTAGTAAATCTGCTTCTTTTTTTGCTTCCGGGTCAAACTGTGGGTGTAAGATCTGGTCTACGTTGTCTGGAGTTATTCTCTTTACCGCAGTAACATGGTCAATTAAACCTTCTTCTGCCATATCTACAGCTATCTTGATAGCAGACCTCGCAGTTCTTTTTCCGGTTCTTGTCTGGAGTATCCAAAGTTTCCCCTGCTCGATGGTAAACTCCATATCCTGCATGTCTTTATAATGTTCTTCAACAACCTCAGCAATTTCTTCTAGTTCTTTATAGAGATCTGGTTGCTGATCTTCAAGTTCAGATAGGTGAATAGGCGTCCTTATCCCGGCTACAACGTCTTCTCCTTGAGCATTGAAGAGTAACTCTCCGAAGAGTCCTTTGCTTCCATCACTGGGGCTACGGGTGAACATTACGCCACTGCCGCTATCCCATCCCATGTTTCCGAAAACCATTGTTTGAATGTTACAGGCTGTACCCACGTCATCAGGTATCCCTTCTATTTTACGATAAACTCTTGCTCTGGGTATATCCCAGCTATTGAATACTGCAGCGATGGATTTTCTTAGTTGCTCCATGGGGTCCTGAGGAAAATCAACATCCATTAATTCCTTGTAGAGGTATTTCATCCCCGCAACAGTCTCTTTTAGACCATCTACGCTAACTTCAGTATCCTCACTCACACCTTCAGATTTTTTTATTTTATCGAAAACACTCTCAAAATCATGACGCTCTAACCCCATGACTACGTCACTGAACATTGTTATAAATCGTCTATAAGCATCCCAAACGAATCTTTCATCGCCTGTTAACTTTATCATGGTTTTAGCTACTTCGTCATTCATCCCAAGGTTAAGTACCGTATCCATCATACCGGGCATGCTAACTGGTGCTCCGCTACGGACAGAAACAAGTAAAGGGGATTCTGCGTCATTGAACTTTTTCCCCGTTGTTTCCTGAAGAGTCTCAATATGTTCAAGAATTTCTTCCCATAATCCATCGGGGAATTCTCCGCCTGCTCGCATGAACTCGTTACAGGTTTCAGTAGTAATTGTAAACCCGGGAGGTATGCTAATGCCCAGACTTGTCATCTCGGCAAGGTTTGCACCTTTACCACCCAGTAGGGTCTTCATTTCTTTATTTCCTTCTGTGAAGTCGTATACACGCTTCTTCAATAGTTATATCTCCTGATAGAAGTGAGACTGTCGAACCTCCTTTTACATTTAACGCTTTTCTTTAATCAAATAAAGAAACAAATGTTAAAAAATTGGTTAAACACCCAGTCATAAGATATATAGACAATAATAAAACATGCCGAATTAGAACATAAAATATGGTAATTTTATCCACAGAGAGATTAATTCTTCGTGAATTTGAAAAAAAAGATTTTCCTTCTGTCCATGAATATGCCAGTGATCCTAAGGTAGTCAAATTTATGCCATGGGGACCCAACTCGCCCTCAGAGACTAGGCGCTTTATTGAAAACGCAATACAGAACCAGATAAAAAAACCGAGAACAAGTTATGAACTAGCTATAATTCTAAATAATGATTTGATCGGGGGATGCGGAATAACAATTCATAGTGTGTCTGATAAAAGAGGCGAGATCGGGTATTGTATTAGACGAGACCAGTGGGGTAGAGGACTCGGCACAGAGACAGCAGCAAAACTAATAGAATTTGGATTTAAAGAACTACAACTTCACAGGATAATAGCTAAATGCGATACGAGCAATCATGCTAGCTATAAAATAATGGAAAAAAATGGAATGACAAAAGAAGGCGTTTTAAGAGAAGAAAAACGCATACATGGAGAATGGAGAGATAGTTGTCTCTATAGTATATTAGAATATGAATGGATTAAAGAATAAAATATTCACTCTTTTTTAGATAATCTTCTTATGTTCTCATCCAGAACCTCACCGCAGTTCCAGCAAACTACAAGATGTTCAGGAACATGTGTTCCACATTTAAAGCAACTATAAACATCATCGCTATTCATTGAATCATCAACAAAGCCATCTAGTACCACGGTAGTCATGTTATGTCTTGAAAAGTAAAATCAATATGATATATATGTCTTAGGTAAGAAAAAATAAAAGAAAAATAATAAACACATTATTTTGTCATACCTATATGCGACATTATTAAATTCAACACACAATAATGTTTTTCAATGGTAAATTTGTTACTTATCTCATAGTGAAATACAGTAAAGCTATTAGCATGCATTCAAAAAACATATTTGGGAGATACCCATGTCCCAGCTAAGGCTTCATCAAGAAATCGGCGAATACCAGTTTGAAGGACCTTACTTAGGGTTAAAGAGAATACCAAACGGAAAAGGTATATATGCCATTGTGAGCCACGATGGAAAAAAATACTACTTACTAGATATCGCGTATTCAGAGGATATCAAGAAAGACTGTAAAAACAATTCTAGAAAAGAGTGCTGGGAGCATTTTAAGAAAGGTAACATCCACTTTGCTTTTCTACAGGGTAAACAAATGGATGAAGCTACATACAAATCAATTGTTAAAGAAATCCGAGAAAAATATGAAAAAATACCATGCGGCTAAATTATCGCATTGCTTTTTGGGCTTTGCCTAGTACTAGTAGTTTCAGGGGAACGCCGTTGACTTTGCTTACTTTGTATCTGACTCCGGGTATGTCACCCATGGATCTGCTGCGTGGTCCGTGGATTCCTTCTATCATTACTTC
>WJJC01000199.1 GCA_014729945.1 Candidatus Bathyarchaeota archaeon | reverse complement strand
AGTCACCTAATATCAGGTATATATCTTCCACTAAGATCAACTGAAGCTGAGCTAGAGACCATAGCGAGAACGCTCGGCGAGGAAGCAAAAAAATATGGGGTAACCATCACAGCTGGACAGACCGCCACCTATTATGGACTAGATATCCCCCTCTTAACATCCACATGCATTGGAAAAAGCATCAGATCCACCCAAGAGTTGACCCCCGGCGATAAGGCATTAATCATAGGAGAGGTGGGGGGAGAAGCAGTCTGGCTTGACAAATTATCAACAGGGGAGAAAACAGAGGCGTGGAGAAGCTTCACCCCTCTACCAGTCATCACCTCGTTACAGGGAATCAATGGAATAAACATCATGCACGACGTCTCAGAAGGGGGGATAAAGGGGGCCTTGTACGAGATGGTCGCTAGCAACGGTTATGGTTTAGAAATCTCATCAAAAAACATAGAACTCTACCCTGGAGTAGAGAAGCTAACAGGGGATATATTCCGGGCTCCAACATACGGTGTATTAATTGTAATCTCAAAGAGTAACTCTGTGGATGAGATACAGGAAAAGTGCAGACAGCTTGATGTACCCTGCTCTATTGTTGGAGACGTAATCCTAGAAAAGAGGGTGATCTTTGATAAACAGACACTCAGGGAACAGAAAAGGGTTGATATCGATGAGATCTACGGTAGTTTCAAAAAGAAAGACAGGCTCTTAGATGAGTTAACCCGAGCAGTGGATCGACTTCTAAAGATCGAGGAACTAGTTGATATTATCCCCCAGGTAGGCATGAATATTATATACGCCAAACCCAGTCCTGAGAAAGAAGAGGACATCGCTGGCTTGAGTGGCCGCATAATCAAAGCCATGAAAAAACCAATGCTATGTGGAGAGATAAAATATGGTGCCTCGAAATACCTCGCATCCGTTATACTTCAAGCCCAGAAAATAGATGAATCCAAAAGAGCAGCAATCAACCTCAAATATAATTCCCAGATAGAAAAAAGACTCAGGGCAATGGGGTTAAAAGTCAAACTTCTCCCATCCAAGATAATAGGAGAGGGGTGCCCTGTCGCATTATACCTAGACGATGCAGAATCTCTGCATGATGCTTATCTTCATCCAGGAGATTTCGGTGTGGAACCAACGAGCACCATCATCGGAGAGAATCCAGATGAGTTAGTTAAGATGATATACGAGTTGGTGAGTTTTGAGCGACAAGATTGAAGCATTTAACATTGTAGCCGATAACTATGATGACTGGTATACCCATCCACAGGGAAAACAGGTATTCGAGGCTGAGTTGAAGGCGGTCGAGGAAATGATCCCCAAAAGGGGTTTGGGTGTTGAGATAGGAGCAGGCACCGGTTTCTTCACTTACCATCTCTCAAGTCCGGAAAGAAAGATATTATGTCTTGATCCATCCGTCGAGATGCTTAGCCGAGCAAAGAACAGAGGATTACACTGCATCATAGGATTAGGTGATTCTATTCCACTACGCCAAGGTGTTATCGATTTTGGTTACCTTGTTACTGTTCTCGAGTTCCTCGACAAATCAGAAGAGCTACTCATTGAATTCAGGGAAAACGCAAAAGCATATGCACCAATCTCCATCTTATTCATCAATGCTGAAAGTAAATGGGGTGGATTCTACCGAAAAATAGGGAAACAAGGAGACACCGTCTTCCAGCACGCGAAACTATACAGTCCACGACAAGTAATCAAGTTGTTAAATAAAGCAGGATACAAAGTGAAAAAAACTATAGGCACCTTGAACTCTGATCCATTTGATGAAAAAGTAGACCAGAGACTAGTCAAAGCATCAGAAACAAGTGGCATAATAATCATTAAAGCAATCCCTAAGAAATATTCTTGAACCCCCACATTAGCATCTATTTTTTCTTTCACTCCCGGGTAATATTTATAAAACAAGCATAGAGCTCTGTGTGTGAAGGGGAGCTGGACATGCAGTCTGGCTGAGAGGCACGAAAAACGTCGACCCTTTGAACCTGATCCAGATAATGCTGGCGGAGGAAAAAAGAGTGAAAGAATATACACAGAAAAAGGGTTTCTATAAGGCATCGGAGTTAGAGTTTAAGGCATCAAAACAATCAAGCAGAACCAAGAATATTGCTGTTGCAGCGGTATTAACCGGCTTAACGGTTGCATTGAGCAGTTTCTACATACCACTGGGAGCAACTAAGTGTTTCCCAGCACAGCACATGATAAACGGAATAGCAGGGGTACTCCTTGGGCCCTGGTATGCCATGTTCATGGCATTAGCAACTGGGATCATTAGGAATCTCCTAGGTTTGGGCACAGTATACGCCTTCCCGGGAGGGATACCAGGCGCTCTCGTCGTAGGACTAATTCACAGATATGTATCTGAGAGTGATATGTCGGCATTAGCTGAACCACTGGGCACAGTGGGAATTGGAGCCACCTTGAGTGCTTTATTATTTGCCCCCATGCTAGGGCAGAGCCTAACACTGTACTTCTTCTGGGCAGCTTTCGCAGCTAGCAGCGTACCGGGTGCAATCATGGGATACATCGTATTGAAAGGTCTCCGGAGGCTTGGCGTTGACAAGTTACTCGTTTAATGCTTTGAGGGGTAAAAAGACGTTAATCACCGGTGACGTGGGTTCCGGTAAGACCATGCTAACCCGAAAACTATTGGATGAAGCAATAGAGCAGAATGAGGATACCACTGTAATAGACTTCGCGCCCGTAGCTAAGATTGTCAAAGGCATCAAGGTTGGCGGACATCTAGTAAGGGAAGATGAAAAAATCAGAGTCCTAAAATCAGATGATATCGCTACACCCCGGCTAAGCGCAGCTAACGCGGATGATTTACTGAGGCTAACCGAGATAAACAGGGAAATAACCAAACAACTATTAACATCTTACATCAAGGACCCTACACCAGTTCTATTCATCAACGATGTAAGCATTCACCTCCAAAGCGGTGAACTCGAACCCATACTTGAAGCAGCTAGGAAAGCCGAGACAGTGATTATTAACGGCTACATGGGTGAGGCTTTGAAAGATGATCTGGGCTCAGGGGTCTCACATAGGGAACATACCTTGATGAATAAACTCAGGCAAGCAGTGGACCAGGAGATAAGACTAGGAGAATAAATGGAAATGAAGACACAGTTAACAAGTGCAAGAAAAGGCGTAATAACAGAAGAGATAAAGCAGGTAGCAAGAGACGAGGGCTTATCACCAGAGAAAATTAGGAGAGGCGTGGCTGCTGGCAGAATAGTTATCACCAAGAACACTGTTAGAGATATACCTGCGCTGGGTATAGGCGAGGGATTATTCGTCAAGGTTAACGCTAACATAGGTACCAGTCAAGATATTCTTGACGTGGACATGGAGCTGGAGAAGGCGCGTGTTGCAGAAGCCGCTGGGGCTCATACATTGATGGATCTAAGCACAGCCGGGGATATTAACGCGATAAGGAAGAGGATTCTAGCTGAGACAAATCTTGTTGTGGGCACGGTTCCCATCTACCAGGCAACCATCAAGATGAATGAGGAGGGAAAAGCCATAGTGGATATGACTGAAGATGATCTATTCAACGTCATAGAGCAGCAGTGCAGAGACGGCGTAGACTTCATCACGGTACATTGCGCAGTCAACAAGCAGAGCGTCGAGAAGATCAGACAACAGGATAGATTAATGGGTATAGTAAGCAGGGGAGGAACATTCCTCGCCTCAAGAATACTACACACTGGTGAGGAGAACCCGTTATACAGCAACTATGATTATCTGCTTGAACTAGCCGGTGAGTATGATGTAACCCTGAGCCTTGGGGATGGTATGAGGCCTGGATGTGTCCATGATGCAACGGATATGCAACAGATACAGGAGTTGGTTACCATAGGTGAGCTTGTTCAGCGAGCGAGAGACGCCGGTGTCCAAGCCATGGTGGAGGGCCCCGGGCATGTACCCCTGAACCAGGTGGAGGCAAACGTCAAGATACAGAAAACCATCTGTAAGGGGGCACCATTCTATGTCCTTGGGCCACTGGTCACAGATATTGCCCCGGGTTATGATCATATTGTTGGTGCTATTGGTGGAGCATTGGCTGCTTCAGCTGGAGTAGATTATCTATGTTATCTTACACCATCGGAGCACATCGGTTTACCGGATATAGAAGATGTGCGTGAAGGGATCATAGCCTCTAGGATCGCTGCTCACGTGGGGGATATGATCAGAAGACCTGATGTAGCCTTTGAATGGGATTACAATATGAGCATAGCAAGAGCAGAGTTAGACTGGGAAGAACAGATTAAACAAGCCATAAACCCGGGGAAAACCCGCAGAATAAGGGAGAAGAGAGCCCCCAGAGATGAAGAAGGCGAGGGATGCAGTATGTGCGGGGATTTCTGCGCAGTCAAGATATTAAAGGAGTATATGAAATGAAAAAAGTATTGAGTATAGCAGGCTCCGACTCAGGTGGAGGAGCCGGGATACAGGCGGATCTAAAAACATTTGCCGCCTATAGGGTTCACGGGATGACAGCCATAACAGCGGTTACTGCCCAAAACACCAAGGGGGTATCAGGTATCCAAGGCGTCAACCCGGACATCATTAAGACTCAGATCAAGGCAGTCGTAGAGGATATTGGAGTAGACGCGGTTAAGATAGGAATGCTTCATAATAGCAAGGTGATCGAGACCGTCGCTGAGACTATCCGTTACTATAAGCTACCCAATGTGGTATTGGACCCTGTTATGGTGTCCACCAGCGGCTCCGAGTTACTGGAGCCATCAGCTAAGAAGGCGTTAAGAGAAAAGCTTCTACCATTGGCCAGTGTCTTGACACCCAATACCCATGAGGCAGAGATACTAGGCGAGTCAAGCATAAAATCTGTTGAAGACGCTAAAAGGGTAGCAAAGAAAATCAGTAAACATGGGCCAAAGGCTGTACTGATTAAGGGGGTACCCCTAAAAGACCCAGAGAAAGCCACTGATATCCTATATGCTAAGGGTAAACACCTTGTACTTGAGGCTAAACTCCATGAAACCAGTAACACTCATGGAACAGGCTGTAGTCTAAGCTCAGCCATAGCAGCCGAGCTATCCCAAGGTAAAACAGTAGAGGAAGCTGTGAAGGGAGCCAAGAAATTCGTCAACAAAGGTATCAAAGCGGGGCTAGATATAGGAGGGGGACCTGGACCAGTAAACCCTATGGTGTTCCTATATGATGAAGCCGATAAAATCAAGGTCCTCGATAACGTCAGGGAGGCGGTTAGACTGGTGGAGTCGGAGCCATTGATGAGAAGACTGGTTGCCGAGTGCCAGATGAATATAGGAATGGCCCTATGCTACGCGGATGACGCTGGTGATGTCGCTGCTGTTGATGGAAGGCTTACAAAACATATGGACGGCGTACGGGCTCAGGGTTCACCCAGATTCGATGCATCCAGGCACATAGCCCACACTATACTAGCTGTCAGGGAATTTGACACAAGTAAACGAGCCGGCATGAACTTAGTCTACAAGCCTGAGATAGTTGAAGCCCTTAAAGAACTAGGGCTTGTCGTCTCATATTATGATAGACGAGAAGAACCCGAGGAGTACAAGGATATAGAGGGCATGACCACCAGGTGGGGGTCCGCGGAGGCCGTAAAACGCGTAGGGGAGACACCTGATGTCATCTATCACCTCGGTGACTGGGGTAAGGAGCCTATGATTGTTCTCCTGGGTAAGTCAGCTGTAGAGGTGGCTTCTTGGGCTATTGAGGTAGCCAGGGGGCTGTAGTAGTTGGGCTTTAGCGAGGTGCTAAAAAAAGAGAACACCAAAACATGGATGGCCATCCTCAATCATCCTTTCATCCAAGAACTGGGTGAAGCCTCATTACCCATGGATAAGTTCGTTTATTACATTAAACAAGATTACAAGTACCTTATCGAATTCAGTAGATGCTTGGGCTTAGCTGCTGCCAAGTCTAGGGATATTCATGTTATGAGAAAGTGGGCTCAGATGATGGAGGGGTGTCTGAGATATGAGACAGAGATGATTGAAAAGGTCTCTGAGAGTCTTGGGATACCTGTTGAGGAACTTGGTAACACGAGGGTGGCTCCATCAAACATGGCTTATGTGAACCATCTATTACGCGTAGCTTATGAGGGCAGCGTAGCTGAGAATGTTGCTGCTCTACTACCCTGTATGTGGACATACATGGATGTAGGAGGTATTCTCTCTGAGATAGGAGGCTATAAGGGGCATAGAGTCTATGAGAACTGGTGTAACACGTATAACGCCCCGGAGTACACGGATCTAGTCCAGATCTACAAGGATGTAGTGGATAACACGGCGGAAACATCAGGCGGTCCTATTAAGAATCGTATGAGACAGGTTTTCCGGATAAGCATGCGGTACGAGTACATGTTTTGGGATATGGCCTATAAACTTGAAGAGTGGCTCATCTAACGGGTAATCTTTATATCCCATTTTGAATGCACGATATGCGAAGGGGAGCTGGACATGCAGTCTGGCTGAGAGGCACGAAAAACGTCGACCCTTTGAACCTGATCCAGGTAATACTGGCGGAGGAAAAGAAAATATGAGTAATAAAAACGTTGATACAAAGGTTTTAGCGGAGATGGCTATCGCCATTGCTCTCGCAACGGTTCTAAGTTATATCAAGATATTCAGTATGCCATACGGGGGCTCAGTGACTCTTGGAAGTATGGTGCCCATATTATTAATCTCGTTCAGGCGAGATGTGAAAATAGGGGCCACCACAGGAGTCATATATGGGGTTGTCCAGATGATTCTCGACGGCTGGTTCTACAGCCCAGTCGGGATGTTCCTAGATTATCCATTAGCATTCGGCGTACTTGGACTAGCTGGGTTATTCAAAAAGCAGCCTATATTCGGTGTCGTTGTCTCGATGGCTGGGAGATTCATCAGCCACTTCATCAGTGGTGTCGTATTCTTCGGGATGTATGCCCCTGAGGGAATGAGCCCTGTAGTATACAGCGCGGTCTACAATGGAGGATATATGCTTCCAGAGTTAATCATCAGTGCGGTCTTGATTTACTTGCTTGTTCAGCGTGATGTCCTGAGCATGAACCTCTAAACTTTTTTCATTTTTTTATGCGTAATACTTGTTACTCAAATCGCTTATAACCTATCGCTTATCTGTCATCTAAAAATGGTGCATAGAGTTGAGTGATAATGAGTTCTATATGAGCACATACAAGCCAGACATAGAGATCAATACACCGAAAAAGGTCTGGTTATTCGACACCACGTTAAGGGACGGCGAGCAGATGCCCGGAGTCACCTACACAATAGACGAGAAGATAAGGATCGCACGACAACTTGATGATCTACGGGTACCCAAAATAGAAGCAGGGTTCCCCATTACGAGTCCAGGTGAGACTGAGGCGGTCAAGAGGATAGCGGGTCTAGGATTAGATTCTACGGTCTGCGCCTTGGCTCGTCCATTGAAGGGAGATATTGATCGTGCTCTTGACTGTGATGTACCCTATATTCACATCTTCATCAGCACCAGTGATCTTCACATTAAGCATATGATGAACACTACTCGTGAAGAGGTTATGAGGCAGAGCGTTGAGGGAATTGAGTATGCCAAGGACCACGGGGTAACAGTTGAGTATAGCCCCCAGGATGCAACAAGAACAGATATGGATTACTTAAAGGAGATATGTATTGCGGCATCAGACGCTGGAGCGGAGATGCTGAACATACCCGACACAGTCGGTGTAATGACTCCAAGAGTCACCTATGAATTCTTCAAAGAACTGAAGAACACAGTAGATACTCCACTGAGCGCCCACGCGCATAATGATCTTGGGCAGGCGACAGCCACAAGCCTAGCAGCAGTAGAAGCAGGCGCCGAGCAGATACATGTCTGTGTTAACGGGTTGGGGGAAAGAGCTGGAAACACCAGTCTTGAACAGGTGGCAGTTAGTTTACTAGCTCAGTACGGGATAGAGACGGGGTTAAACTACAAGAAAATAGCTGAGACGTGTAGTCTAATAGAAAGACTTAGCGGAGTATATCATCCACCGAACAGCCCCATAGCTGGAGATAATGCCTTCGCCCACGAGGCAGGCATACATGTCCATGGCTTACTTGGTCACAGGGGCAACTATGAGATAATAAACGCCGAATTCGTTGGAAAGAAATCTAGGATAGCAGCGGGTAAGCACGCTGGCCGCCATGGGGTCTTTAAGATGGTTCATGATATGGGTTTCGAGCCCACGGAGGAACAGTTGAAGCTTATAGCTAAACGGGTTAAATCCATCGGCGATACGGGGAAAGTATTGACCGACAGTGATCTATATGCGATAACCAAGGATGTAATGAACCTACGTGTAGAAGACAGGGTTAAGCTAGATCAGCTACTTGTGGTTACAGGTAACACCATCACGCCCACTGCGAGCGTCACATTGAAGGTGGATGGAAAACCAATGACTGGAAGCGGAGTAGGCAATGGACCCATCGACTCAGCGGTTAACGCCATCAGGAACGTGGTAAGTGGTTTCGCTGATATCTCACTAGAGAAATTCATGATGAAAGCCATCACAGGTGGAACCGACGCCGTAGCGGATGTAACAGTAGGCGTTAGACAGGGGGATAGGACCATCAGCGCGAGCAGCGTACACGGAGATACAGTAATGGCGAGCGTAGAAGCCATACTCAAAGGCATGAACAGGCTATTGGACAAGGGAGAACAACAATGAGCACTATATCAGAGAAGATATTAGCAGGACACGCGGGACTAGATGAAGTAAGTCCCGGTGAGATAGTTAAAGCCGGGATTGATTTCGCTTTCATGCCAGCGTTAACAGCGGCATTAGCGTTCCACGCCATGTATGATATGGAGATCGATAAAGTCTTCGACCCGGATAAAGTCACTATACTACTGGATCACATTGCCCCAGCGACCAAAATAACCAACGCAGAACTCCACAAGGAATGCAGAGAGATTGCCCAGGAGCAAGGATTATCCAGTTTCTATGATATTAACAGCGGAGTCTGTCACCAGATCATACCCGAGAATGGACACGTATACCCAGGGATGCTATTGGTTGGAGCTGATAGCCACACATGTACTCATGGAGCCTTCGGTGCATTCGCAACGGGAATAGGTAGCACGGATATGGGGGCAGCCATTGGGACCGGAAAACTCTGGTTCAAGATCCCTGAAACCATCAAGGTGCAGGTGGATGGAAAACTAGGTGAACGTGTGATGAGCAAGGATGTTATATTGAAGACAGCTCAGACACTGGGGGCGGATGGAGCCACATATTGCGCCTTGGAGTTCAAAGGCTCAACTATCGATGAGATGAGTATAGGAGCCAGAATGACGTTGTGTAACATGGCGATAGAGGTGGGGGGTAAGGCAGGTATATGCGAACCCGATGATAAGACATTCAGATTCCTAGAGAAACGAGTTAATCATGATTATCCGCCAATATATTCCGACAGCGACGCGTTTTACAGAGAGACCGTTGAGATAAACGGGGGAGATCTTGATCCCCAGGTAGCATGTCCCCATGCGGTTGACAACGTTAAACCCGTGAAAGAAGTGGAGGGAACAGAGATAAATCAAGTATTCATTGGATCATGCACAAACGGTAGACTTGAAGACCTGCGTATCGCAGCCGAGATCCTTGATGGGGAGAAAATCAGTAAAAACGTCAGAGTTATTGCTACACCAGCCAGCCCAGAGGTATACGGAGAGGCTAACGCCGAGGGAATAATAACCAAGTTGATGAACGCTGGAGCAGTCATATGCAACCCAAGCTGCAGCGTCTGCTTCGGCGGAAACCATGGAATACTGGCGCCAGGTGAGGTAAGTCTCAGCACCAGTAACAGGAACTTTCGTGGAAGACAGGGAAGCACAGAGGCATATGTTTATTTGTCGAGCCCAGCCACGGCTGCGGCGAGTGCAATACATGGAGTCATCACAGACCCGAGAGAGATATAAAGATGATAAAAGGAAAAGCATGGAACTATGGCGACGACGTGAACACAGACTTCATACTACCCGGAATTTACCTAGAGCTAACGAATCCTGAGGAGATGGGGAAACACGCCATGGAAGGAATAGACCCCGACTTCGCCGAAAAGATTGAACCCGGGGATGTTATTATTGGTGGAAGAAACTTTGGATTAGGCAGTAGCAGGGAGCATGCCCCGATGGCCTTAAAATATAGTGGGGTATCAGCCGTGATAGCCGAGGGCTTTGCCCGTATCTTCTATAGGAATGCAGCTAATCTGGGGTTACCAGCATTGGAGTGCCCAGGTGTTAGTGATGAAATCAAGACGGGGGACACCGTAGAGGTTGATCTGGTTGAGGGTAAGATAATTCTTAACGGAGATAAGGAACTGGAGTTTATACCAGTTCCAGAGTTTATGATGGATATCATCAAGGCAGGTGGACTCAGAGAATACATCAAAGATAACAAAGACAAATGGTAAGCATATTATTTCCCTACAGTTATAACTAACCAATAAAACACTATTTTCATCACATGTTACTTCAGGTCATGAATGATATTTTCAAATAGACGTAGAGGTTACATAGGATAACAAGAAAGAGATCGATAAGAAAATCCATGAATACTTGGGTATAGACTACAAGAACTGCAGTCAGACATGGAGACTTTTCAAAAAAAGCAGCGATGAAAACCCCAATAAATTCATAACAGAGCTGAAAAACGCGCTGACCAAATAGAGGAAAGGAAGTGATATCCTACATAGACTACAGATTCTCTCAATAAAAGAACAATATCTAACTTAAAGAAGAATAACGACAAATAGCATGTACGAAATCGTGTACACGAACCTATAAGCTATAACTTGTAACTATAAAAACACAAACACCTCAGGGAAACCTTTTAAACCAAGAAACACGCAATAAATCTCGTCCGGGTGTAAAAGATGACAGGTGTATATATTCTCCCAGCCTAGAAAAAAAGACTATCCGACCCCCGAATTCAATAACATTCTCGAAAATATCCAAGACATAAAACGAGAGATAACTGAATTCGGCTTAAAAACAGAAAACAAGATGGCTTACTTTAGACTTATAAAAAGAGTAGACTCACTAGAGCATAGCATTCAGCTCCACAGCAAACAACTAGACCAACTGGAACAAGCGTTAATGACAGCAGCCAGCACAAAACTAACCGAGAAACAGAGAACCATCCTCCACTGGCTAACCACCAGATATGATGACGACGAGGTCTACACAAATCTAATCAAACAACTCAGCGAAGAACTAGAGATACCAGAATCCACCGTAAGATGGAACCTACGGGGGCTACGAGACGCAGATCTCATTAACGCAGGCACTAAAGATAACAAAGGAGTACCAGTTAGCCTAACCATGATGGGTAAAATCATGGCCAACTACGCCTACAACATCTAACTAAAAAAATCCTTCAGGTTTTCCAGAAAATTATCCTTTTCCTATTAAAAAATCAATTTACTAAACTAAAACAAGCATGAGAAGTGTAACACATTTTACCCATAATCCTTTAAGCCACGCAACACCAGAAAGAAGTCAGGTGGTAAAGCCTATGAGCGATGAATTAAGTAAGAACACGCAAAAAAGTATAGAAGCTTACATAATGATGAACATCAAATCAGGTTCAGAGGACGATGTGTGCGAAGCACTATCCGAGTACCCACAAGTCGAGGAAGTAGCCGTCATATACGGTGAATACGACGCAATCATCAAGGTAAAAACAGAAAACATGAAGACACTTGACAACTTCATCACAGAGACCTTAAGGGCTTTACCGAACATATTTCTGACAGCAACAATGCTGATAGCAAAACAGTTCAAATAAGCCCCAAAAGGCTTACCCCAAGTCATTCATCAATTTTATAAATCATTCAAAATATTATAAAACCATCATCCGAAAAGAGAACAGAGGATATGGGCCGCAAACTTTATTATAGAATACACTATTCATAGGTTCCACAGCCCTGGTAGTATAGTCAGGCCCAGTATGCTCGGCTGTCACCCGAGCGATCCCGGGTTCGAATCCCGGCCAGGGCGCCATTTTACATAACTTTAGAGTTCTTGGACATCCAAGCTTAGCCCTAGTTGTTTCTCAAGACGGCTAATATTTCGCCCATTCTTCCCGATAATCTTAGGTATGACTCCTGAATGCACCCTGATTATCGCAGAAGAGGGACCCGTGATCTCGATCTCTGCGCCTTTATCGAATCTCCTAACGTGATGCATTATCCGTTCCTTGGCTAGCTCCTGAATGTTATCATACTCTTGGTAACCAGTTCCAGCCACGGGCACCACGACGCTCTCATTCCCGAAAGTGAATATATCATATTCAAGGTAACCCGTCTCGAAATCCTTAATCTCCACAACAGGTCTCGCAAGATCTTCACCTATCATACCCGAAGGAACCTTAACAGTCATCCCAACGGTATACACTCTCCGCACCTCACCGTCTTTGATGAAGATAATAGTGTCTATGATACTGGGAATCATACCAAGCTCCGTACGGTGCAAGAACCTCTGTAAAGCATCCAAAGCCTCCGATGCGTGAACTACCCCCACCATCCCTACCCCCGCCAGACGCATATCCATGAAAACCTCGAAATCCTCTGTCTGACGCACCTCATCAAATATAGTGTAATCCGGGCGTACAAGAAGAAGTATATTAGCAGTCTTATGGAACTTTCCGTCGATAGCACCGTACTGGGTTATCTCTGGACCAACCTGCAGATCCCTTGGACTCTCCATAGTCTTCGTGATCTTACCTAAACCAGTGTAATACTCCGCTAGACTACTGGCAAATGTAGTCTTACCGCTCCCAGGAGGCCCAGCTATCAATATACCCTCAGCTTTCTCAGCGAGTCTCTGCTGAAGCTGACTAGATAGATAGTAATCATCCAGCGTTAACTTGACTAAGGGTCTCACAACTGTAATCTCCAAGCCATCGCTGAAAGGTGGCTCTGCTATCGCTATACGATATTCATCCAATTGAACCACCATTGCACCGGGTTGACTCACCTCAACGAAGGCTTTCCCTTGATCAGTAGCATCCTTAATCTCCTCGATCATTTTTCTGAGCTCCCCTTTTGTTCTGGGGGTTTGCCTTATTTTTTCAAGGTGAAAATCCCCGGGTTCACCTCTTTTGGCGTGTGGTGGTACATCTTCCTTGAGGTGTACACTCATAGTGTCATTGGAGAAATATTGTTTAAAGCTCAGGCGAGTCTCATGATGCTGAAGTTCCATATAGTCTACGTTTAATCCCTGTGCTTCTGCTACAAGACTCTGGACATAATCCATAGTCACTAGAATTGCTTTACTCTCTCTCACTACGTCTCTGATTAATGCATCGATACGTCCTTTGGAGGCTAACTGGATCTCCTCATAAGAGGGGCGATCACCCTTGAAAGATAATTCAACATGCTTCTTTAAACATTCAAGCCTGAGATCCTTAATCTCTTCAAGTCCTCTGTATCCCTCTTCTCTTCCTTCGTTTGCTTGAGCTTCAAGTTCACTTAGCACAGCATATGGAATTATTATTTCATCTACGTCTTCCCCGAGTAACTGTCTGGTATTCCTCTGTATTATTATGGAAGTATCTAGCACTAGTTTCAAGTAATGAGCCTCATAATAGAAATATCAGGTGCGCCTTAAAAACAGGAGTCATATATACTAAAAAACTAACTATCTGAAAATCAGGAAAATAAGATTACTATATAACTACAAAGAATCAATATAGACCTACCATAATCCAGTACGTTTTTACCTTAGTGTTAAGTATAAGCTGTCGTACTAGAGAGATAGCATAAAGGAGGAAAAAATAAGGATATGTTCATGCCGAAAGCCTACGACCGGGCAATTACAATATTTTCACCAGAGGGAAGACTATACCAGGTCGAATACGCTCTAGAGCTAGTTAAAAGAGGAGCACCAATTGTTGGAATTGCTAGCCCAGAGGGAGTAGTTCTTGCCGCCAACGAAACACCAGAAAGCGAACTAGAGGATCCAGAATACTTCCGCAAAATATACCAATTGGATGACCACCTAGCCAGTGCAATATCAGGTCTTAGCAGCGACGCTAGAGTACTGATAGGACAGGCTAGGGTCTACTGTCAAAGTAATAAGCTTCTCTATGATGAACCCGTAGATGTCGAGGTATTAGCACGTAGAATAGGTGACATGAGTCAGGCATATACACAGCACGCAGGAGTTCGGCCTTTCGGCGTGACCATGATTCTAGCAGGTGTGGACACTGTTGGTCCAAGAGTTATCACAACGGATCCAAGTGGAGCGTACCGTGGATTCAAGGCTGTAGCAGTGGGAAGAAAGAAAGATGAGGCAAACAAGCTCCTAGAGGATAGCTATTCTGATGATATCACTCTGGATGATGCCATAAAGCTAGCCATAAAAGCAATAAAAACTGTCTCAAACACCGAAATCAACGAAGAGACGGTAAAAATATCAGTAATACCAGCAGAAACCAAAGTTTTCAAAAGACTAGAATCAGACGAAATAAAACGCTATCTTGAAGAAGGTTAGAGGGGCTCCAAATGAGCAAAGAATACACAATAGTACGCTATCAAACCGGCGGAGAAACATTTGAGATACTTGTAGATCCAGACAAGGGTCTTGCATATAAGAATGGAGAACTCGGTGAAATTAGAAATGCCCTGATGATCGATACTATATTTACAGACGCGGGAAAAGGTGAAAAAGTTTCAGCTGAAAAACTTGAAAGCCATTATGGGACCAGCGATCCCCTTGAAGTCGCTAAAGAAATGTTTGATAAAGGCGTATTCCAGCTGACTGCTCAGCAACGCAAAGACATGGTAGAGCAGAAAAGAAAGAAGATTATCCATTTAATTTCAAGAACATATGTAGACCCAAAAACAAAACTCCCTCATCCACCCACAAGAATAGAAAACGCTATGGAAGTGATAAACTATCATGTTGATCCCTTCAAAGAACCGGATGAACAGGTACAAGAACTAGTTGACGCGCTGAGAATAGAATTGCCGATGAGCAGCGAAAACGTACAGATAGCTCTAAAGATACCCGCTGAATATACGGGAAAGAGTTATGGAACCGTTAAGAATTTCGGCACAATAAAAAGAGAGGAATGGCAATCAGATGGTTCATGGGTCGCAGTAGTTGAAGTACCTGCAGCTAGACAAATCGAGTTAATGGAAGCACTGGGTAAAGACACTCAGGGAAACGTACAATCAAAGATAATGAAATAGACGTGAAGAGATAAATGAGTCAAAAATTCGAGTCGAGAGACATAGTAATGCCCGGCGATCTCCTGTACGAGGGAAGATCAAGAGCAGGAGATAACACGTACAGAAAAGAGGGAAACATTTACGCTACAAGAATAGGATTAGTCAATTATAGTAAAGATAGAGTCGCTGTAATAGCCTTAGAATCCGGATTTGTTCCCCTCGTAGGAGATCTAGTTATAGGCAAAGTAACGGACATTGAACTAGGACAATGGAAAGTAGACATTTACGCGGATAAAGAAGCTATCCTAACAGTTAACGATGCAATAGGAAAACCATATAGAACCTACCAGAATATGCCCAAAATACTAGACGTAGGAGAAACCGTAGTAGCGAAAATCGTAGACCTAGATAGAAGACGCACCCCAATTTTATCAATATCGGGAAGAGAGTTAGGAAAGGTAAAAGACGGCTTCATCATAAACATAACGCCGTCAAAGATACCCCGGCTTATCGGGAAAAAAGGTAGTATGATCAACATGATCCTCAAGGAAACCCGTTGCCAAGTGACAATTGGTCAGAATGGTAAGATACTGATTACCGGTAGAAACAGGGAAAACGAGGAAATGGTTGTAAAAGTTATTAAGAAAATCGAGGCAGAGGCGCATACCTCAGGTCTCACAAACAGAATACAAGAATATATTAAAGAAATGAAGGAACAGAGAAAATGAGTCCAAAAAAGAAATTTGAAAGAGAAGACGGCAGAAAAGCCGATGAACTCCGTCCAACTACCATCGAGACAGGAGTAATCCCCAATGCAGATGGTTCAGCGTATATTGAGATGGGCAGAAACCAGATCGTGGCAGCAGTTTACGGTCCAAGAGAAATGCACCCAAAAAGACTGAGCAAACCACACAGAGGAGTACTAAGGGTAAGATACCATATGGCACCATTCAGTGTTGATCCCAGAAGATCACCTGCACCATCAAGAAGAGACACAGAGATAGGTATGGTTATGGCAGATGCACTAGAGCCAGCATTATTCTTAGAAAGATACCCAAGAAGCGTTATTGACGTATATGTTGAAATCATCCAGGCAGATGGTGGAACAAGATGCGCATCTACAAACGCTGCAGCAGTCGCATTAGTAGACGCAGGAATACCCATGAAAGACTTAGTAGCATCATGTGCAGCAGGTAAAATGGATGGCACGATCATACTAGATCTTGGAGACTATGAAGACAAGGAAGGGGAAGCAGACGTACCAGTCGCTTACATGCCCAAGCTTGAAGAAATTACACTACTCCAGATGGATGGGATCCTAACTACAAAGGAGACAGAAGAAGCCATAGAATTGGCCATCGAAGGATGTAAAGAAGTCTACGAGATTCAGCGTGAAGCCCTGAAAAAGAAATACGGTATGGATGAGGAATCTGAAGAAGAGGAAGAAGCAGACGAAGAAACTGAGGAATCTGAAGAAGAGGAAGATGAAGAATGAGCAATAACATAGTATCAAGACTCAAACGCAAGAAAATCGAAGAAGTACTAGAAGCAGGAACCAGGATGGATGGAAGGGAACTGCAGGAATTCAGAGACCTAGAGCTAAAAATCAATACAGTTGAGAAATCAGAAGGATCAGCAGAGGTCAAACTGGGTAAAACCCATGTAATAGTCGGGGTGAAAGCAGACCTCGGTACACCATTCCCAGATACCCCAGATGACGGAGTAATACTGGTAAACGCGGAGTACACACCAGTAGCGCACTCCACATGGGAGCCTGGTCCACCATCAGACGATGCAGTGGAACTAGCGAGAGTAGTTGATAGAGGACTCCGCTCAGCTGAGATCCTTGATCTAAAGGAGCTTGGATTAATATCTGGAGAGAAAGTGTACCTGATATTCGTTGATCTCTATGTTTTGAACTGGGATGGGAATCTAATAGACGCATGTGGGATAGGCGCACTAGCCGCACTCAGAAGCGCAAGGATACCCGGCTACAAGGTAACAGATGAAAACGAGGTAGCGCCTACAAATAGAACAAGAAAGTTAAAACTACGCTGTGAACCGGTACCAGTAACCATATACCGTATTGGTGAACACTTCATCTTGGATGCTACTGCAGACGAGGAAGAAGTGGCTGATGGTAGAATCACAATAACCTTTGATGAGAAGGATAATGTTACTACTATCCAGAAATCAGGTCCAGTCGGCTTCTCTATTGACGGAGTAAAGAAATGTATAAATATCGCGTCTGAGAAAGCGGCTGAGATAAGGTCTCTATCAGTTGCTGATGAGTAATGGTAAAAAGAAAACGTAAGAACATTGGACTAAGAAGTCGAGGTGGAGCAACCCTCCGTAAGAGATACGCGAGGATAATGGACTCTCTTAAAACATACCATAAGTGTCCTAACTGTGGAAGTAAGAGCGTAAAACGTGAAAGCGTTGGATTATGGCTGTGTAGAAAATGTGAGCACAAGTTCGCTGGGGGCGCATACACACCCGAAACAAAGGTAGGCCAGACCTCCCGCAGAATACGAGCACAAAACTAACCATTTTTTAAATCACATAACAGTTTATTTTTCAATATGAATCACTCAGACACAGTCATAAATGCAAAAGTCAAAATATTTTTAGACAAAAAAATGCAACGAGTGATCAAGAACGCCTTAAAACCAGAATCTGAGACGCCCTCTTCAGATAGATCAGAAACAGAGGTACTTATAAAAAAAGATTATCTGATAATAGAAACCCATGCCTCGGATACTTCGGCTCTGAGAGCCGCTTTAAATAGTTATCTCAGATGGGTTGAAGGGATTAGTAAGATTGTTGAGAACATCCGTTAGACTCCTAAAATCTAAATACTGAATCGGTTGCTGCTTATTTGTCACTTAGGTGAATATTGATGAGAAACGAGTTAAAAAGGCGAATACAGACAGACGAGCAGTTGTACGGTACATGGATCACTGTTGAGAGCCCTATCATGACAGAGTTAATGTCCAGTTTAGGCTTCGACTACTTCGTATTCGATACCGAACACGCTCCATTAGATATACTAACAGTCCAAACAATGATGCAGGCAATGCGCCCTGATTCAAAAACAACTCCAATAGTCAGAGTATGGTGGAATGATCTAGTTGCCATTAAAAGAGCATTAGACATAGGTGCCCATGGAATATTGGTGCCCTGGGTAAACAATAAAGAAGAAGCAGAGATGGCTGTAAAAGCCACAAAATATGCGCCAGATGGACTCAGAGGATGCGGTCCAAGAAGAGCTGCCCTGTTTGATTCAGAGTACCTAGAAACAGCTGATGAAGAAATCGCAGTAATTGTCCAGATCGAGACAAAGGAAGCGGTAAGCAACATTGAGGACATTTGCTCAGTTGATGGAGTGGACTCCACCTATATCGGCCCAGCGGATCTATCAGCTAGCCACGGACACCTAGGTAATATGAGTCATCCAGAAGTTCAGGAAGCCATAGACAAGGTTTTTGATGCATCCAAGGCAGCTGGCATAGGAGCTGGAATACATCAGGCATCAGGTTCCTCGATACCAGAGAGAATGAAAAAACGGTATAATTTAGTTACTCTTGGGAATGATTTGATATACGCCAAGATGGGGGTATTGAACCAGTTCAAAGAACTGGGGATCTCTCCTTAATTCTTTTTACTCGTATTCTATTGTAGCCGGCGGCTTCGGAGTAATATCATAGTAGACTCTGCTTACATTGGGGCAGCTATCGAATATTTTTGACCCAGTTTCACAGAGCGTAGTCCATGGTAAACGCATGACTCGGGCGGTGAGGAAATCCTTTGTTTTTATCGCCCTAATTGAGACAATGTATCCTGGAGTATCACGTTTATCCACTAATAACATCAATCGTGTCGCCTCTGGATAATTATCGAATACATAGGATCTGATTTCCGCTAACTGATCGTAATCAGGCTCAATGGTTCTCTCAGACTCATCTAAAAGGGCTAGGGTTAAGACTGTTCCATAAGCCCTTTTCCCAGAGATTATCCCTGTGGCTTTCTCTGCTATGATCCCTGCTCTAACATTATAATGTTCATGTTCCAGTAACTCTGCAGCGTCTCTTCTAAGTACCTTCAATTCTTTTGGGGTCTCACCGCTGAAAATAGCTGCAAAATACTGTGATGGTGTATGAGGGTTCAACTGCTCCTCAACAATAAATGTCGCTTTTTTTATTTCATCCAGCTTCTCGTTTGTTATCTTACCGACCACTCTTATGCTAAGCCCCGGCCCGGGGAATGGTTGACGTTCAGCTAACTCTGGAGGGATAAGCATTTTTCTGGCTACGTCTCTGACCTGATATTTGTATAATGACTTCAAAGGTTCAATTACTTGGAACCCGTATTTTTCAACAGGATCGATTCCAATTTGCTCAAGTATATTATGCTGAGTCTTTATACCGTCTGAGGTCTCCTCTACATCGGCTCTTATAGTTCCCTGAAGTAAGTATTTACACTCGTATTCTTCTGCTGCTTCACGTAGTGTTTGATAGAAGGTTTCCCTGAAAGCTTTTCTCTTCTCTTCTGCGTCACTTAATCCATCGAGCGCCTCCATGAACTGTTGTCGCTTATTCAGTATCTTGACTTGAAGGTTTAATGGCTCATTGGATAATAAGTTCTTTACTTGCTCAGATTCACCAAGCCGCATAAAGTTATCATCAATAAATACACATAGAAGATTCTTCCCTATTGCTCTGTTAGCCATTACTGCAGCTACGGTGCTATCCACACCGCCACTTGTCGCAACTATGGCTTTTTCGTCTCCTATGTAGTTGCTTATCTCTTGAACCTGTTGTTCTATGAATGTGGAGACATCAAGGTCTTCCATGATTCTCACCCACAGATGTCGGGGTCATGCATAAAAGCTTTCCAAAAACACCTATTTAAATTTGTTAAAAAACAAACATAATACCCGTGTTTTTTAAACGAGGATGCAACATTTAGGTAAACTAAAACACTTGAAAAAAGGGAAAATGTATAAAGGGATTGGACCAGCAGAGAAAGAGACGCAGGAGTAATCAACGATACAACGGTAAAATATTTACTAAACAGTAGATTACTTAAGAGTTATAGTCACATGACGTAACATTAATTCTCTTATCCGTTCGCTGATAGGACAGCATCATTAATATTAAATCCTCGGCCCCCGGTTTATCTCCAGTGAACTGTTTTGAAATTAGACTTGTTGATTAAAAAGGGTAAAGTAATCGATGGCACGGGTAATCCATGGTTTAAAGCAGATGTAGGAGTATTAGATGGAAAAATACACTCAGTTGGAAAACTAGGGAAGATGAATGCAAAGAAAATTATTGACGCATCAGGGAATTTTGTAACCCCCGGATTCGTTGATGCACACAGTCACAGTGACTTTAATACACTCGTTTACCGGGATATGGAGAATATAATCCACCAGGGTATCACCACAGTAGTAGCAGGTCAATGTGGTTCCAGTCCAGCACCTCTGAGTGATATTATCAGAGAAGAGGCGCAGAAAGAGTCAGAAGCAAATCTACCCGAAGGAGTTGAGCTTGAACTCACGTGGTCGAGTTTTGATGAATATCTCAGAGAAGAAGAGAAAGATGCACTTGGCGCTAATGTGGGTCACTTGGTGGGTCATGGGGCTATAAGAGCAGCGGCTATGGGTTATGATGCCAGAGCACCCTCTAGTGATGAGCTTGAAACTATGTGTAATTACGCAGAGGAAGCTATGCTTTCAGGTGCATATGGACTCAGTACAGGTCTAATATATCCTCCCGGTATCTACGCAGATACAAAAGAAATCATAGAACTAGCAAAGGTGGTAGCAAAATATGGAGGCATATATGATAGCCATATACGGGGGGAGGGAAAGACCCTCATGAAGGCTCTTGAGGAAGCCCTTGAAGTAGGTTACAAAGCAGAGATTCCTGTACAGATTAGCCATCATAAGATAGCAAGCAAGTCGCTCTGGGGAAGTAGTGTCCAGACCCTTGAGATGTTTGAGAAGGCAAGAGAGAAAGGACTAGATGTTACTATAGACCAGTACCCGTATAAAGCAGGGTCCACTAGCCTCATAACGCTACTTCCTCCATGGACTCATGATGGTGGAAGAGAGAAAGCATTAGAAAGATTACGAGATCCGGAACTACGTGCAAGGATGCGTAAAGAAATCCAAGAAGGCATTGAAGGATGGGAAAACTTCGCTGGTGAGTTAGGTTGGGAAAACGTCTATGTTACCTCAGTGATCACAGATGAGAATAAACCCGTGGAAGGCATGAATCTAACAGAGATCAAAGAATATCGTGGATCCCAGGATGAATTCACCGCACTATATGAACTACTGTTGGAGGAAGAAGGCGCCGCGGGGATGGTAATCTTTTACGGCAGTGAGGCTGATGTAAAACGCATTATGAAGCACCCCCTTCATATGGTGGGTACTGACGCTGGATGCTGCAATATCGAAGGCCCCTTCTGTAAGGGAAAACCACATCCACGCCACTATGGGACCTATCCCAGGGTGCTGGGAAAATATGTGCGTGAAGAAGGAGTGTTAACCTGGGAAGAAGCCATAAGAAAGATGACTAGCTTTCCTGCTCAGAGGTTCGGTATCCTCGATAGAGGTATATTAAGACCCGGTATGTGTGCTGATATCACCGTGTTTAGTCCTGATACTGTAATAGATAACGCAACATACAAGGCCCCCCATAAATTCCCATCGGGAATACCATACGTGATAGTAAACGGTGAAATAACAATCTCAGAAGGAGAATTCTCGGGAAAAAGAGCCGGCAAAACACTCCGTAAACCCGTTTACCAATAATTATTTACCTAAACATTTATTCTACATGTTATCATTAATTCATCAAACCCAACTGGTGAAAAGATACGAGTAGTTTTCTAGTAATCGGAGGAGGATTAGCGGGACTCGGTTTCGCTCTTAGGGCAGCCGAGAAAACCTGTATCACGGTTTTAACCAAGGAAGATATAATGGACTCCAATAGTAGTTTGGCTCAGGGCGGAGTAGCGGCTGTAATGAAGCCCCCTGATAACTTTGATAAACATGTTAATGATACATTGAAAGTGGGCCAAGGGCTTTCAGATAGAAAAGCAGTTGAGACTCTAGTTCATAATGGACCTAAGCAGATTAAATGGTTAAGAGAACAAGGAGTGACGTTCTCAAAAACAGATGGGGAACTCGATCTCACCCGAGAGGGAGGTCATAGTGCACGGAGAGTAGTTCATGCCGGAGATATTACTGGTTATGAGATACAGAAAACCATAGTAAAAAAAGCCCTAGATACTGAAAACATCAAGATCATTGAGAACACCATAGCTATTGATCTATTAATAAAAAAAGGAGCATGCACTGGAGTCAGGGCATTAGATAGAGTAAACTCCCAGATAGTGGAATACTATGCAGATACCACGGTATTAGCTACGGGGGGTGTTGGCCAATTATACGCAAAGACATCTAACCCACCAGTCGCTACAGGGGATGGAATAGCTATGGCTTGGAGAGCCGGTGCAAGATTAAGAGATCTTGAGTTTGTACAGTTTCATCCATCTATCCTAGATAAAGGGGGCAGCCCATATTTCTTAATCAGCGAAGCAGTACGAGGCGAAGGTGGGGTATTAGTGAACTCCGAGAAAGAAGCTTTCATGACACGGTATCACCCCATGCAGGATCTAGCTCCCAGAGATATAGTATCACGAGCCATTATAGAGGAACAGAAAAAGGGCCCAGTTTATATCGATATTAGAGATAGAGACAAGAAATACCTCAAAGACAGGTTTCCTGGGATCTACGCTGAGTGCTTTAAGAGGGGTATAAGAATGGATCAGGATCTGATACCTGTATCACCGGCTGCACATTATTTCTGTGGTGGTGTTAAAACTGATTTAATGGGACGAAGCAGTATACAGGGTTTATGGGTGATTGGTGAGTCTGCCTGTACTGGGGTTCATGGAGCAAATAGGATGGCTAGTAACTCTTTGCTGGAGTGTTTGGTTTTCTCAGATATTGCTTCAAGGTTTATAGAGAAAAAAGGTCAAGAATTCCCTGAAAAAGTTGTAGTAGATGAAGCAGTAAGCGAGACAGGTGCTTCTCAGGACTATAGGAATATCATTGAAAACACTATGTGGAAATATGTGGGAATTCACCGAGATATTCCTGATTTATTAATAACCCAGAAAAAACTAGATAGAATATATACAAAGACCAAGACTCAATTGAAAAAAGGTGTATCGGCTTCCAACATAGAATCCATGAATTTAGCCTGTTTAGCCAGACTGATAACTATGGCGGCTCATACACGTACTGAAAGCCGTGGAACACATATGCTTAACGAATACCCGGTACGTGACAATGAAAATTGGTTAAAACACATAGAGTTTGAAAAAGAAAAAAAGTACCTTGTTAATCATGGAGATAGATGAAGTATTTACTTCATATATTTTCCGAAGTGCGCGGGTGTGGCGTGTGGTGGAGGCAGCTCCGCCATTGTCTTTAACCCGGGATCAGCGTTGATAACATGGGGAATCAT
This sequence comes from Candidatus Bathyarchaeota archaeon, assembly GCA_014729945.1. Next base: position 7,520 of record WJJC01000199.1, on the reverse strand, counting down.
ATTTGTAGTCATGGCAATTGTGCCATGATCTCCGTGTACACAGGGAGTGATCTTGTTATTGATAGGTGGTACTCCTTTTATCTCAACTTTATCGAATTCATCTTCTGCCCCAATATATGCACTAAAGTCCATTGTGATCAAGGTCTTTCCTTTGCTGATACCATAAGCCATCTGTTTTCCACCAGCGGCTTGTCCAGCTGGAACGGTGATGGCGTCACTCTTAACCTCGTGATCAAAAGTGACTGGTTCAGGAGTATCCACTTTGATCTCGTCCAGTTTCCAGCCTAGCGTATCAGCTATCATCTGCATGCTCTGCTCTAACCCGACGTGTCCTGTGATCTTCTTGTTATCGATGGCGTTTCTGTAATCTTCAACAGTCATTCCAGCTCCGATCTTTTTCTGGAAAGGTATACGCCGCGTAGCGGCATCCATCTGTCGTGCGATGTACATTTCCTCTACTTCTTCACATGGACCAGATAGGAAGATGGGAAGGGTATCCATAAGGAATCCGGGGTTGATCCCTGTTCCTAGCATGGTTGCGCCTTTTTCCTTGGCTAATTTGTCTAGTTTCTCGGCTAGCTTGGTTGCCTCTTCCTCAACGTAGGGATAACCTAGTTCCTCACAGGTGCTGACTATGTTTATCCCATGTTTTACTATACCCTCGAACTGGTCATAGGTCTGGCTAAGGTAACTCATCGTTGTGTGACAGACAATATCTGGCTTGGTCTCACTGAGAACCTTATCCACATCCTTGCTGATTGTTACGCCAATCTTTTCCTGACCTAGGACCTCTCCTAGATCTTTTCCCACAATATCAGGGTTAATATCAATAGCTCCTACTATCTCAATACCCTCTTTTGTTAGAAGGTGTCTAGCTAGTCTTCTACCTATTACTCCGATACCGTATGAAACAACTTTGACATTCTTCAATATAGTTCAACGAATAAGGCATAGCTCATCTCTTTAAATCTTTACCGCGAGCACAGCCTAATCAAAGTATGTAGATAGGGGGTGCAGACATTTCGCTATATAGAGGATTCTATACGTTTTGCTCAGTACCCCAGAGTGGGGAGGATAATAAAAATGAAACTAAGTAAAAGAACTGGTATGACTGGTCTTGAGACTGCAATTATCTTGGTTGCTTTCGTTATCACCGCAGCGGCCTTCGCTTTCGTCGTGTTGAACATGGGTTTCCTCACAGCCGAGAAAGCCCAATCAGTAATCAGCAGCGGTATGAGCGAGGCAAGCAGCGCATTGCTCATTGATAGTGGAGTAATCGGCCAATTCGGCTCAACAGGGGGCGACCAAGCGGACATAGACCTTGAGAAGCTGACCTTCTACATCAAGCTCAGTCAGGGACATGAGCCAATAGACCTGGATGACAGTAAACTAGTAGCTACTTACACAAATGCAAGAGTACATGGAGAGATCTACGACACTAACGGCACCTGTATGACTATCACCGGGGTTAATGATGATGGGGACAGCCTCTGTGAGACCGGTGAGAAATTCAAGGTGTCTGTTAACTTCACGGAGTTACTCTATGACTCAATGGTTGATCCAACTCCAGCATCACAAGATGATGTCTATGCTCATCCATATGAGGAGTTCAGGGTCGAGTTAAGGCCATCAGCTGGAGCAGTACTGACAATCGAGAGACAAATCCCAGCGGTTTACAGTACGATAATGACTCTAGAGTAAGTAATCTTACATTCTTTTTTCTATTAATTATAAAAATATTAGATGTTTCTAAGGTTCTCACTGATTTTAGTCACAAGAGCTACTTCGCTTCTCTTAGCATAGATTAACCCCAAGAAGATCACAATTCCGGGTACAAGCCATAGAAGCATTTGGTTGAACGCCATATGGAAGCTCTTTGTTTCCTCCATTAATAGCCATGAAATAGGTACTGTGCTGCCCTGTATTCTCCACCATTCACTGGGTGTTATTCCTGTTGTCCACCAGACAAGATCGCAAGTTATAGGGATAATTATCAATACTAGGTGGTATAACCAGAACATTAACCCCATATCATCATCATTTACAGTGAGGGGAAGCATAAGGCATCCAAGATACCATGATGCTAGTGCTATGAACTCTAGTGATTGATGATTGGATGGCTGGATCCATATTTTTAGTAAAACAAGTGGCCCAACCGCGAAGGGTATCAATGATAAGTAGTTAAAGCCACCCTCCTGTTTTTTACTGGGTTTATTTGGTAAAATATTATCGTAAAAGAAGGAAACCATCATTAACGCTATAACCATACCGAATCCTTTCATTGTTTTTATGAATAAACTGAAGTAACCTACTATGGGTAATCTGTTCACCACTCTTCCGACTACTAATTCATCTGTAACCTGAAACCCGTCGGGGAATACGTTATTGTCTCCCTTTGTCTGATAAACCCATCCTTCATCTGTCTTATGTCCATCAATGGCTCTGTGAACAATGAACTCATCAGAGAACCCGGGTCGTATAAAAACTAGGATATCTCCAACCGGTGGATCTCCTATTGCTAGGGAATCGAAGTCATCTATCGCTTCTATAAAGATAAAGTCGCCTACTCCTAGTGTGGGCACCATGCTTTGACTTATCACCACCATCATGGGGTTGGATGTTCCGAGGGTATTTCTTAATAATAAAGTTCCACCATAAAAAAAAGCGATGAGGACAGCGAAAGTGGCTCCGTATCTTAGTAGTTCTTTTATGTTTTCATCCAAGGTGGAGTATCACTCTTCTTCAGGCGTCGGTGGAGGTTCTATTCTTGGGTCTATCCACGCAGTTAACTCGATACATGTATTGGGGTCTTTTGTTCCTCCGCTGAAGCATTTATCTAATTCTGGACAAATTAGGCATGGACAACCTGCTACAGAGTCCAGTGTAACAGGTTCCTTCTTATAGATTAGTTTGTAGGTCCATCGCCCCTCGTTCAGTACTTTTTCTCGGGTGATTCTTCCTTTTTCCTCGAATTTTTTGGCTAGTCGGCTGCCTTCTCGGCTGCTTATGTCTAATAGTTTCCATAATTCGGATTGTAATAGACCTTTGTCTCCGGCCTCAAAGATGAGTTTTAGGGCTTCTTTTTCTGTTTTTTCTGAGGGCATATTTGTGCCTCTTAATCATAATAGATTAGGTCATAATCTAAGAGTATTTCGTGTAGTTTTTCCACTGCCTCTTTTACCATTCCCTCATATTTAGCTCCAGTGCATACTAGTTTCCCTGAAGCGAATAGGAGCATCACTACTTTTGGTTCACTCATTCGATATATTAATCCGGGGAATTGTTCTGGTTCATACATAACGTTTTCCATTATATCGGCAGCGGTTTCCAGATCGATTTTACCATGAAGATTAGCGGAGGCTACTATGTTCTGTATTGTTATCGTTGGTTTTCCCTGTATTATTATACCGTTATCTTTTAGTTCGCGGACAACCTTGTTGACTGCTTGTATAGCCATTTTCTCAGATTTTGCTCCAGTACATACCATTTTGCCTGATCCGAAAATCAGTGTAGCTGTTTTTGGTCGTTTGAGTCTGAATACGAGGCCTGGGAATTGTTTTGGTCTGTATTCTACGTTTCTGAATATCTTCATTATTGCTAGTAGGTCTATTTTCTGGTCTAGACTTGCGGAGGCTACTACGTTTTCGATGCTGATGCTGAGGTCTTTATCGATCTCGTTACGTTGGAGATCCTCATCTAGATCGAGGTCATCACCAAATTCTTCTTCAAAGTCCATATCTTGTTTCACCTATCTTGGATCCAGTTAGAGATTTGATAGCTTCTCAAGGGTTTCAGATGTTATCAGATCTTGTTTCTTGATCTCTAGTACTGGGAAACTGTTCATATTTGGCTCAGTGGATATTTTCTCGCTTGTCGCTATTTCGCCGCTATAGCTATTATATGTGATAAAGTTTCCATCCATAGGTTCCTCTTGTTTCACTAGGTACATGAATACCTCACTCAGGGTTCCGCCTATTACGAAGTATATGTGTCCATCATTTTCTAGATGCTGTATTACGTTAGTGGATGGGGAACTGGCTACTAGCATTACTAAATCCTTAATAGTCTTTAACTGGACAAACTTCATGTCTTTCCCTATGTATTCTTGTATCCGAGTATTTAAACTATTTAAATAAAAGGCCATCAGGTTATCCCGTTATTTTGTACTTACACGAAAGTATACGGGCGCTGGGTCTTATATAATAAGTCGGTATAATGGTGCTTAATGACAGAATTAGTAATTCCTGAAGAGTTTTATGGTTTCAAACCGGGTACCGATAGAAAGCTTGTCCGTTGGGATAATGTTGTGGAGTACTTCTTGCTCCTTGATGAGGCATCTGATAGGATCAAAGTCGCTGAGGTAGGTAAATCCACGAATGGAAACCCCATGATTGTGGCTTATATTTCCTCACCGGAAAACCTTATGAATCTGGATGAAATCAAGGAGGATTCTTGGAAGATCAGTCACCCTGAGAATCTTGACGTAGAAGAGGTTGAGAGGATCATTAATGAAGGCAAATCTGTTGTGGCTATGACTATGAGTATTCACGCCAGCGAAGTGGGAGGTACTCAAATGGTCAGTGATTTCGCGTATAAATTATTGACCAGTGATGAGTCGCTGGTAGAGAAGATCAGGGAGAACGTGGTGCTGGTATTATTTCCATGCGCTAATCCTGATGGACAGATTATGACCGTTGACTGGTACAGGGAGTATAAGGGAACCGAGTATGAAGGGGGTAGTATGCCCTGGCTTTACCACGAATATGTTGGTCATGATAATAATCGGGATGCATTGACGCTTACTCAGGTTGAGACCCGGATTATGAACCGAATTATTTTGAAGGAGTGGTTCCCTCAAGCGTATGTAGATCACCACCAGATGGGGTTCTATGGTTCAAGGTTTTTCATACCACCTAATAGTAATCCTTTGAATGAAGTGGCTGATCCACTGGTGTGGGTCGAGCAGAAGCATTATGGCTCCCAGATGGCTATTAGGATGGAGTCCCAGGGTATCGAGGGCGTTGAGCAGGCGGCGGTGTTCCCCGCTGATTTTATGCCGGGGTTCAGCTTGGTCTGGCCCTGGTTTAACATCTGTGGTATGTTCACGGAGTCTGGTAGCGTCAAGGTGGCTACTCCGGTTTATGTACATTATCATCAATTACAGCCTCATCCACGGGGGCGTCCAGAGTACCGGGCATCAGTTAATTTCCCGCATCCTTGGAAAGGTGGATGGTGGCATCTAAGTGATATTCTTGAGGGTCAGACGGTAGCGGCTATGGCTACGTTGGAGGTTGCTGCAAATAATAGAGGTATGATTTTACGGAATATGTACAACAAGGCCATGAGAAGTATAGAAAAAGGAAGGGATGAAGCACCGTATGCGTTCATTATTCCCCCGGGTCAGAGTGATCCTAATACCACGTATAGGTTCCTCCAGACACTGAGGGATATGACAGTGGAGGTTCATAGGGCAAAGAAGGAGTTCAAGTTGGACAATGTAATCTACCCTGAGGGTAGCTATGTGATCTTTGCTGATCAGGTGGCGCGTCCCTTCCTCTTGATGATGCTGAGTAGGACCTTCTACCGTGATAATATCTGGGTGAGGACCCCAGAGGGTAAGCCTATGATGAATTATGATTTTGCAACTCAGACGATGGCTGAGTTCAAGGGCGTGGAGGTGGTGGAGGCGAATGTGATTCCTAGTGGCGAGTTTAGCCTAGTTGAGCCTACCCTACCCGAGGGAGGATTGAAGGGTGAATCTGATTATGGTTACCTAATTGATTGCAGAATCAATGACTGCTTCAAGGCTGTTAATAAGCTGCATAAACTGGGAGTCCCTGTTAAAAGATTCACTGAGCCTTTCGGAGAATATCCCGCTGGGATGTTCCATGTTATGGGAGAGGACGAGAAGCTGGAGAAAGTAGCTGAGGAGACAAATCAAGAGTTTATCTCACTATCTGGTCCCGTGGAAGCGGATTCGGTGGAAGTTAAGCCTTTGAGAGTGGCCATGTATCAGAGATACTGGGGTGGAAACATGGATGAGGGGTGGACCAGGTGGCTACTAGAACAGTTCGAGTTTGAGTATACCACTGTTATGGATGAGGAGATCAAAGGGGAGTTAGATGACTTCGATTTACTGATTTTACCCAGTGACGCGACTGCCTTGATAACCGGTGAGGGCGTCGAGGAGTACTATGAGGAAAAATACAAAGGCGCCTTTACAGCACCGGTTCTCCCTGAGAAGTATAAATCGGGGATCGGTGAGGAGGGCGTCGAGAAGGTGAACGAGTTCGTCGAGAACGGTGGAACAGTAATAGCCCTCTACGAGTCATGTGACTTCGCCATAGAGAAACTCAAAGTACCTGTAAAGAATACCTTGAAAGATATGGATCCCGAAAAGTTTCATTGCCCTGGGAGCACTATCTGGGTGAATATCGATAACAAACACCCACTAGGCTATGGGATGCCTGAGAAAGGATTGATCCTCTTGAGGGGAAATCACGCATACGCAGTGAAGGGGACACATAACAACGATGATTACAAGGTAGTAATATCATATCCCGAGGAGAATATGATGCAGAGCGGGTGGCTCATCGGGGAGGAGCAATTGGCACGTAAGGCTGCGTTGATTGAGGCCAAGAAGAAGGATGGAAAAGTAATAATGTACGGATTCCAGCCCCAGAACAGGGCGTTAACAGATGCCACGTTTAAGCTTTTCTTCAACGCCCTTGTGGGTTAACCCCCTATTTCTCTTGTTTTTGCTTCACCTGTGATTATTATTTCTGCGAACATTTCTTGTTTAGCTTGACAGATTGGACACCTATAGGGTGGTTCTTCTCTGAATATTGTGTAGCCGCATTGTTTGCAGTAGAGGATTCTTCTCTCTGTGCTCTGGGTACCTTTTTCAGTAGGTTCTTGTTCTTCTTTTTCATCTATATCGAGGGATGCCATCTGTTTTTCCTCTGGGCGTCTCTCGGGTATTGATTTTATAGGCGCGTCACCGCTATACACAGCGTCGTTAACATATAGTGAGCAGTAACATTGACCATATTCCTCAACATCGGGATCGCGGTAATAACATGGGCAGATGATGTCCTTATCTTTCTCAAATTCTCCAGTGGCCATCCTACATGGGCAGCTGGGGTAGCCGTATCTTTCCTCGTTCTCCACTAGGCCCTCCAATAGATTCTGTAGCATCTCTGGCTCTGGGCAAAGGTGCATCCTGTTTCGTGTGGCGTCGCGTTCCGCTCGTTTCCGCGCCTCTTCAATAGTACTCATAGATCTAGTGCCTCTATGATCTCTTGTTTCTTGAAGCCCTGGATTATAGTGTCGTCATTGATTACGATTACGGGGAATGCTACGGGTATGTCTTTTTCTTTGAGTTCTTTTATTGCCTGTTTTTGTTCTTCCTTACTACATGTGTCTAAGTCTATGAATTCGTATGCTATGTCTTTCTCTTTTAGTAGTTCCTTGGTTTTTTTGCACCATCCACAGGTGCTCAGGGTGTATAAGAATACCTT
>WJJC01000198.1 GCA_014729945.1 Candidatus Bathyarchaeota archaeon | reverse complement strand
TTTAGCTCAAACGCCATTGTGGTTACTATACCAAATCCTAGTACAAGGAGAAGCACGATTGAATATTGTTTCTTCATATCGTTTCATCCTTCTATCTATAGAGGTTTAATATCAAAGTAATGGGGTTACAGAGGATATTCACATGTTAACGCTTTGTTAACTTAGTGTAATCAGTGGTAAACGTCGTTAATAATTAACATAAAAAGATAAATATTTAATTATTTTGAACCAATATTTTTACAATAATATTAAACAATAGATCCGGACGGTTACCTCAAACTAAAGTGAAAACACCGTAACGGGAAATAACTTCATACAGGAGTTCAACCTAGCAAGTTAAAATTAGGGAATAGGTTCACATATTTTTAGCAATAACTTTTCAAGTAGGCTTGTTATATGAGGTTTGTGAAATGTATTTCTTGTTTTAGAAAATACTTATAGTTGAATAGTATCTAAGTTTTCTGATGGATAAAGACTCAAAGACTATAATTCTCTTCACTATAGCCATTGTGTTCTTAATCGTATTTGTGCTTCCAAATCCTCTGCCACAGAGAAACCTGTCGGGTGTCATTGAAATAGGGGTAATAAGTCCAACTGATGAATCATATCCTGAATACAAGTATCTGGCGGGTTTAGCTGAAGAGGAACTTAACACGTTATGTAACGAGTCTGATCTAGGTATATCTTTCAGATTTAATGTTAGTAGCGCTGAAAACAGTGTTGCAAGGTCCATGGAAATAGTCATGGACCAGTGGCGTCAAGGTGTAGACCTATTTGTGGCTGGAGTCTACCATTCACAGCTCACCGCTATACGGTCCTTCGTAGATGACAATGAGATACTTGTGCTGAGTCCGAGTTCAACATACATAGACATGAACCGGGATGATTATATCATCAGGATGAGTCCGAATGACGCAGAGTATGCACCGGCATTAGCTCCTCTTCTCATGGATTATGGGGTTGACCGTGTAGTATTGCTTGGACGGGAGTCCATTGTTAATAGAGAAGGTGAACCATTCTCTAACTCATATGAGGTGCATGGTGGGGAAGTAATAGGTACAGTAACATATCCTTGGGAGAGTAGTTTTAATGCCTCGCTGGGTGAAGCTGAGAGTATCCTAGAAGCATATAATGTGGAATCCGGGGTAGGGGTTTTATTGCTTGACTATGTATCCCCGGATATGATTCATCGATTATCCATGACTTATAACCGGTTATCAGATGTGACATGGATAAACATAGACGCTTATCCCTACTATTCAGTGAACCATGGTCCTAATGTAACTGGTTTGAAACTACTGTCCCCTTACCCTGTACTGGTGGAGAATAATCAGACTAGGGGGATTAATGGCCTGTTTATGGATAGGTTTGGTGAAGAGGTTGATTTTGTTGATGGCTGTGTATATGATTCCTGTATGTTGCTTGGATGTTCCGTAATAGAGCTGGATTCAACTAACACTAGTTTACTGCGTATGGAATTACCTATGGTTGCATCAAGTTATGTTGGATTAACTGGACCATGTGGATTCGATTCTAATGGAGATAGAGCTGTTTATAGAATGGGTTTATTCTCATTAAATATTGACAAAACCAGTGAATGGGAGATGGTTGGTTATCATGGTTTTTTACATGATAGGAATCATTAACATAGGCGCGAGGATCCAAAAAAAGTCAAAGCATTGTTGAATGTGTCAACATTCTATGGATGCTGATTATGTTGGAATCAATAATCGCTTATTTAACCTATTTTCTTGGAAATAAACAAGTTTTATCTTTGGCATAAGGAATAAAAGCAAACATCAGGTTGAGTAAATAGGACTATATATGAAAAGGATAGGTGTTTCCATCTACATTTCAGTTATATTAATGATATTTATCTCAATAGTTGGTGGAGTTTTCATATATTCTTACTATGTTGATTTCTCCAACCCTGAACTCCCTACTAAAAACGCTTTCATCTCCATGGATAGCGGTAAAGCATATGATGATGGTAAAATAATATTATACATAAGAAATTTATCAAACGTTAAAGCCGTCATAGATTCGATATATATCAAAGAAACACGGGTTAAAGTAGAAACCAGTATTCAACCATATTCAAGCAGGAAAATTGAGACAAAATTAAGCTCGCAATTATTAGAAAAGGGCGAAGAAATTACAGTAAATATTAAAGGCCCTAATACAGGCCTAAACAGTAAATTAGCTGTTGAAAAAAGGAAAATTACTTACAAAGCTGGAGAGACATCAATCTGGCGTCTAGATGAGAACGCAGGTGACCAAATACACGATTCTATCAGCGATAATGAGGGAACAAAACATAACGCTCAATGGACAAACGGAATAGACGGATCAGGACTAGAATTCGATGGATACGGCGACTATATTGAGATACCCGACGATCCGCTCTTCCAGAACACAGACCAATTCACAGTCAGCTTATGGCTAAACGCCACAGACATCAGCTCAGTAAAATACATAATCAACAAATGGAGATGGACCGGAGGAGACTATCGTTCATGGTACCTAGCATTCGAACACCTCAACCTTGTCTGGGCTGCATCCAGCGACGGACAAGACAGCGGAAGAGTCAAAATAGAACAATCCTATCTAAAATGCGAGAACAAATGGGCTCACATAGCAGCATCGTATAACGGATCATATCTAAAACTCTATATTAACGGGACATTAAAGGCCACAGCCGAACTAAACAGCGTTTACTCTACTAGTCAACCGTTACTTATTGGACTAGGAAACGACGCTGTTCATAACCTTGATTTCTGCTATAAAGGAACAATGGATGAAATTCACTACTACAACCGAGCCTTGAATGAATCCGAGATAACGACGCTATACACAACCTACACAACAGAATAAACAACACAAAAAACAAAACTAGATAATATCTAAAACAAATAAAACTACTAACTTTTACTGCTAGAAACTTATTTTTTACTATATAAACGAGGTATGAGATGGATGCCCACACGTTTTTACTAGTAGAAATTGGACAAATATGCTTGTTACATGAAGTATGAACTGAGGATCTTGAATCCAAGCTAATATTCACCCTAGAGGAACAAAACATAACCCACTTCACCGTCAACGATGCAAAAAGGATACTAGACACCACAAACTAGACCATATTGAAAACACTACACAAGTTAACTGAAAAAAAAAAGAAAATCCAACGCATAAAAAAGACCACTACTTGCTCATCCCAGCCAGAGCAGGATACGAGACAAAGTGGAGAGAACAAATACCCTTATTCATAAACAACATGCTCCAAGAACCCTACTACATCGGCTACTGGACCGCGTTAAACCTTTGGCACACTGTCCTCTAGGTCGGAGTAGTTTACCTATACCAGATAAAGAAATTCTTTGGGAACTAATTCATGCCTCAAATGTTTAGATTTTCCGTGTTTTTTCTAGTACTTCTAGTTTTTTCTTGAGTTCTTCTAGGCTTGTTGTTTCTATGGTTACACCTTTACTTGACACGGTGATTATGTTCATCATGTCCAGTTCTCTTAGGATTTCCCGAACCTTGCTAATACTGTATGGTTTCCACTCCTTTGAGATACATTCTGCGTAATAGTAGTCGTATACTGCTTGTTGAGAAGTGGAAGCCTTTTCCTGTGCCTGCTAGATCATATATTGTGGTGAGTAAAACTAGTTGCGGGTATTGGGGTGTTTGTTTTTTTACGCTTTTTTATCTCCTGTGTTTGACTCTTTTTCCGCCTATTACGTAGTCTTCGCCCCAGATATGGCATAATGGTTTAACTTTTTCGACGTTTACCGTGGAGTCATATGCGTCTTTTCTTATCTCGGAGACTAGTACTTTTCCTAGGACCCAGACAGCGTGTGGGCTTAGATCAACGATTTTTGTTAGCCGGCACTCGATCCAGCCGTAGGCCTCGGTTATTCTGGGGGGTTTTACCTTCTTTGATGGGGTCTCGTTTAGGTCTGATTCAAGTATCTCGCTGACGCCGTAGGGTAGGTCTCGGGCTAGGTTCTTCATGATGGGGCCGAAGTTTTCATCTACGAGGTTGACTACGAACTCTTTGTTTTGTTTAATGTTTCTTAGTGTATCATGTTTTACTTCACAGCAGAAACCGTATGTGGGTGGTTTGGTGGTTGCGGGGCTGTTGAAGCTGAATGGGGCTGCGTTGGATACTTTGTTCTCTGATATTGTTGAGACTATGATACATGGTCTGTAGAGTAGTTTATTGAAAGGGGTCTCTATTACATCGCTCATAGTAATCTAGTTGAGGTTGGTTGTTATAAACAGGGATGTACTCTAGAATAGATGTGTACACCTGATCACTAAGATATTTTGGTGACTTAGTTTGCTTTAATAATTGTATGTTTACATTGGGTTTGTGGTTTCTCCTGGATTGTTTACCTATTGTCATTGTTTTTGGCAATAAATCTGGTTTTTGGTGAATACGTATATATGCGGCGATGGTTAATTATTTTGTATGTCGGATACTGTTGAGGTGGGAAAGTATGGTCGGATTACGCTTCCCAAGGATCTAAGGCAACGGCATGGGATCCAGGAGAAGAGTCGTATAATCATAAGGGAGAGAGAGAACCAGATTATTCTCATCCCAGTAACGGCTTATGATAATCCCACTGACGCGCTTTATGGTAGCGTGAAGCTCGCTCCACCTGTTGATGATCCCAAGGCGGAGGCTCGTCGTTATCTCAGGGGAAAGGCTCTGGAGGACAGGTTTTGACTGGTTTTCTGGATACGAATATTTTTATCTATGCTTTGTCGGAGCACCCTGAATTTGGGGCGGTTAGCAGGGGGATTCTGAGGCGTGTTGAGGCTGGGGAGGAGGTTTTTACGAGTACGTTGGTGCTGTGTGAGGTTGCTTGGGTGCTTGAGGCGAGGGGGACGCAGGGAGATATTAAGACGGTTTTGGAGAAGATTCTCTCTTATAGGTGCCTTCGTGTTGTGGAGGCTGTGGCTGATGATCTCCTGGTTGGGGCTGCTTATATGACTCAGTACGGGTTGGATTATAATGACGCTGTTAATCTGGCTATCGCTGAGCGGCTTAACATCGAAAAGATTTACACTAATGATAAACGGCATCTGGGGCGGGTTGAGCACATCGAGGCCGTGTTTGAGTAGAAGCTTTGTATGTATTGCACTGTCTGAACCCGTTCTTGATCCGCTCATTCCTAGTAATTGAATCAAGATAAGATCCGAGCTTTTCTCATCACGACTGATCAGGTACAAATTAGATGTGCATGTATCTGCTTCAACCAAAAAATTGTCCCATATTCAAAAACCAATAGCCTTTTGATAATTCAAACTTGAAACTCCAATCTTACAGTTTCCATACTGCCTGGCTTCATATACTCCAATATTTCTGGCTTAAACTCAAGTAAAGTAAACTCAGGATGCTGAGGGTCCTCCCAAAAACCCTGAATAAACCCAGCACAGCCATGGACTATGGAACGGACATCCGGGTCCACAATAAACTCAACCTTTCCCCTCAGCCTGATACTACCTTCAGAGTTTTCTTTCCCTATTGGGACACATACTGCCACATGGGGATTCTTTACAAGCTGATCAACCTTTTTATCTCCAACAAAAGTGGCGTAATAGAATTTTTCTCTATGATGTATTAACATCATCGCCCTATTGTATGGTTGGCCATCAACAGTTGAGGCAAGATAACTAACACCCACCGGCTTAAGTTAACAGAGAGCCTCATCAAGTAATCCTTCCAAACAAATAACCTCTATTGATACTATGGGCTCTATGCCTTGAAAAAATATCCGACGTGACACGTTTTAAGGTAATATAACTAAGATTATGGTATAAGTGATGTTTACGCTGAAGTAAAAGAATATTTTTCAGTTGATCCAGAGGTTGAGGTTCTAAGTGGTAGAGGCGCACAAGGAATAAAATAGAATGGGAAACTGTTTGTTATGTTTTTGAAAGGAGATCTGTTAATATATGCGAGTATTTTTTCTGGTGTCCTTATCTTGTTCCCAGTGTTTACGGTTAGGATTGTAACTGGTATCCACAGTTGTAACATTTTACTGTATGCATGCAAATTGTTTCTCTGCAGTTGGGACATTTATAACGTTCTAGCTGTTTTTCTATAAATTGTGTAGCTCCTATTTTTTGTATTTCACACAAGTTTTCAATTAGACTGGTTTCATATTTTTCCCTATATCTCTTATCTATTCTCATGAGATTTTCACATGGAAAATCTATACACTCGATACAATAATCAACAAGATTTTCCTTGAGCTTTTCACAGTCTCTCTTTAGAAATGCACAGTTTTTGTTATAGTCTCGGCAGCCAGTGCATTTGTGTTTTCGTTGGGTTCCCTTCATAGTGTATCCTTGGTATGCCACACATAGTGTGCATAGTATACCGCAAGGCGCCAATAGAGAATGATCCATATCAGCCATTATTTCAAAGGGAAACATAATAGAGTTACCAAAGAGGAGATTTCTGGTGTGGGTTGGACTGTTGTTGGAGTTGATCCCGAGGGAAATCAAGTAGCATTGTTGCAGCCTAATATGT
>WJJC01000197.1 GCA_014729945.1 Candidatus Bathyarchaeota archaeon | reverse complement strand
TTAACCGCAACGAGAACTGGGTTACCAAAGGTGTGCGTACCGAGTTCAGTGGTAGTTATATGGTCGAGAGAGTGGCTGAAGAGTTGATTGGAGCCATGAAGATGGTGAGTGGGAGCGTGTTCATGTTCAAAGCTAGTGTCCTAAAGGAGATTGGCTGGAATCATAGCATCACAGAGGACTGGGACCTCACTCTTAGACTCTATCTTGCTGGATACAAAGTTGTGTACACTCCTTTGATACAAGCTCCCGCAGAGATACCTAACACCATTAGGAGGATTATTCGTCAGAGGATGCGGTGGGCTGAAGGACACACCTATGCTGTCCGTAAATACTTCTTCAAGGTTCTCCGCAGTAGTAGATTAACCCTGGCTGAGAAGCTTGAGTTTCTTTATTTTGCGCCTTATTATTTACAGTCTTTTATCTTCATATTAGGTAGCCTTGCGTGGATGGTTGCTCAGTATTATAAGCGACACCCCCCATTCTGGACACCGATGCTGGGATGGAGTCTTGTCTTAAGTAATTTTCTGGCAATCCCCCTGATGGGGTTGACGGGGATATTTCTTGAAGGAGACTTGAGTGAGGATTATAGCGGAGTCTTTGGTTTTATCGCTTTGAGTTATTTCATAATGCCGTATCAGGCATACGCTGCATTGAAGGGCTTGGTAGAGGCTGAGGAAGGATACTGGTTTAGGACTCTGTTGAATAAACTTAGGAAAGGTAGAGGAAGTAATTTACTGGATAGTACACTGTTTCCCATCAAGATTCCTATGAACAGCTTACTCTTCTCTTCATCGTTTTTCTTTGTAATTTGGCCTGTTCTTGAATTTGTATCAGGTGTATCAATGGGGTGTAGTTTCGTGTATTACTTGAGGTATCTTATCAGGGGTGTTGTGAATGGGTAGACATTACAGTTTAACGGGGGGGTGGGGGGTAACCTCTACATCTTTACCACTGGACAGGATAGGCTCCTTGACTTGGGCGTCTTTCCTGAGGAGTTGAATCTTTTTGAGGCTGAGTCTGCTTGGAGGATATCTCCATGGATAGCTGTTGTAGAGAACGTTCTCCAGAAAGTAGCTGCGGCTGCTCAACTTATTCTTCAGTTGAACGGCTATGAGAAGATTAACCTCTCTTCTAGGGATTTAGAGTATTATTTCCTTAACGGTGATGAACATGTTTTATTACAGGTGATAAGGGAGACTAGTGTCGAGTTATCTCCTAATACAAACCTGTTGGAGGATATCCCGTAATAGGTTAGTAGTAACCATATTTGGTTACTGCTCTTCCCACGGCGTTATAGCTGGGTCTTGGCTGGTCTTGGTAGACTGTGCATCCTGGTCCAAGCATGAAACCTCCTCCTTCGGCCACATCATCGATGGCCTTCTTTACGTCTGCTTCAACCTGTTCTATGTCTCCTTTTCGCATGGATATGTCTCTGTCGAGTCCTCCGCAGATGGCGAATGTGTCTCCGTAGATATCTTTGGCTTTATCTAGCCATGTATACTCATGGGCGTCCCAGTTGATGATGTCCACTGGGTATTGTTTAAACCAACCTGACTCCATGAGTCCTTTATCCTGTGGGTTTCCCTCTGGAGTGCTACAGATGTGAAGCATCTTTATCTCACAGTCAATTGCTTCTAAGACCTGTTTATCGTAGCCTAGTGCGTATTCCTCCAACTGTGGTATGCTGAATTCTCGCCAAATTCTACCTCCTCCGCCGATTCCGTAGAATATTCCTTGTATGCCTGTGTCGATGCATTCCTTAGCGAAGTCGATGGTGGTCTCGGTTATAATCTCCAGTCCCTGTTTCAAGGCATCTGGGTTCTTCTCCATATCTTCCATTACTCTTTCCGGGGTGCCTACGCCATTAAGTGCCTGTATTATGGGGCTTGGGATTGTGTAGATCACCGGCATGTTACGGAGGTCACGGGCAAGTATCTCGTTTGTGCGCACAAATTCACGGAGTTCTTTCTTGGGGTCCAGTACCCAGAGTTTTTCCCAGTCTCTTGTTTCCTTGACTGCTGTTTCCAGTGTGGTGGCTTCTTCTTCGTTATCCCGGAATTCGAACTTGCTTCCCCATTGCATCGCCATGAACCTGTAGAAGGGTGTGACCTTTAGTAGGTCCATTTTGTAGTCGAGTTCTCGTAGTAGTGCTATGTGTCCTCGGGCGGCTTCTTCTCCGCTTCGCTGGGCTAGTTCCCAGCTATAGTAGTCGAGCCAGTCTACTGCGGGGAAGTGTCCCCATATGCTCCATGGTACTCTGTCCGGTTCCTCTCTCTGGATTACCGTCATGATTCTCTCGTATCTGTCTGAATCCAAATTATATCACAATAGAAGCGTTTTTTGGGCTATTGAATGTGTCTGTTATTGGCTTCTTTTTTCTGTGATTGAATCAGGTAGATTGCGATTGCTGTGACTGTGATTATGACTGCCGCTGGCGTATACTGGCTCCAGTCTGGGTCATATTTTTTCACCGTTGTCCCTGAACTTGTCTCTATTTTTACTGGGGTATCGCTTAGTAGGTCGATGGTTGTATTTTGATTGTTTAATGTGATGATTACTGGTCTTGTGAGGTTGTCCCTGTTGATTAGGTATGGCCCCCTGACTGTGGGTTAGTGATCACGTCTATGTGGCGTAGGTAGGTTACTGGTAGAATTGCTTCTCCTTCCTGATTGGTGTTTATGATGTATGTTTTGTTTTCAAAGTATATTGTCATCTGTTTATTGGCTGCTGGTTCGCCATCTATATTAGCTTGTATGAGGTAAATACGTTTGATTCTAGTGTATCCGTCTTTTACTCTTTGATTAATTTTTGCTTCTTTATTGAATTCAATGGATCCTGTGATGGTTATAGGTTGTTCGTCTTCCCCCCTGATTCTAGTGTTAGGTTTCCGATTGTAACTTTGTTACATTGTATTGGTTGGGGTGATAGTATTGTTAATCGTAGATCCCCTATGTTTGTCTCTTGGATTTCTACGTTCTGTGGCGTGTTCGGATGAGACCAGTCTAGGTTCAGATATTCTGTGTTTGTCTTTAGATTTAGACCAGTGGTTCCATAGATGTTTACTCCCCTGTGGGTGGTGTTCTGTAAGTGTATGTTGAAGTCGCCTCTCCAAGCGATGAGATAATCAACGCTGGAATCCTCTATGAACGTCCATGCATAGTCCCAGAGTTCAAGATAGTATATTTTGGTATTACTGGTTTCTATCGCTGAATCTCCTGCGATCTTTACAAGATCTAAGGTTGTATTCTGGGTTTCTAGTTTACCATCTATGATTGTTATGGCTGGTGGATAGAGCAATGTGGTGTTGGTTAGTTCTACTTTGAAGTCTGTTTGCCCGGATCTTACTCTTTGGCTCTGGTTGAAGTTTTCATGGAACCCTGTTAGCGACTGGTTGATCTGGTTCCAGGTCTTATCGTAGATTAGATTCATTCTCTCAACAATACAGCCGTCTAGTCTAGCATTGTTGTATGATTGGGACCCAAAGTCACCGATATACGAGTCTACTAGACTTGCTTTTGCATTGTCAGCTATTCTTATGAACCCGACTTTAGAGTCTATAGATGTTATCCTGCTATTTCCTGATAATCCTATGTCTGCCCTGTAAAC
>WJJC01000196.1 GCA_014729945.1 Candidatus Bathyarchaeota archaeon | reverse complement strand
CTATGTGTGACGATTGCGAGGAAGATTATTATAACCCACGGGATAGACGTTTCGATGCTCAGGGAATCACTTGTAGACAGTGCGGACCAACTATGAGTCTTTATGATCCATATAGAAAGAAAATAGAGACTAATAACGTATACAAGAAGACAGCTAGGTATATTCAACAAGGATATATTGTAGCCATAAAAGGCATTGGGGGTATACATCTTGCATCATTAGCCACAAAAGACGACGTACTTAAAAAGCTTCGACTTAGAAAAAATAGAGAATACCAACCTTATGCATTAATGTCACCTAATCTTGAAGAGATCAAGAAATACGCCTATATTAGCGATATTGAAGAAGAATACCTGACCTCATGGAGAAAGCCCATCCTGTTGCTTAAGAAGAGACACAGGGTGATCTCGGACCTTGTTGCACCTGGACTTGACACGGTAGGTGTAATGTTACCCTATACAGGTATTCAGACACTATTATTCAAACAACTTGATGAGCCGGCTCTTGTAATGACCAGCGGTAACAAACGGGGAGTACCGATGGCAATAACAAATGACGCCGCTTTTAACGAGTTAGCTGATTTAGCTGACTATTTCTTACTCCATGACAGGGATATTATTAACAGAGCTGATGATTCGGTTATTAGAATTATCGAGGGCAAACCTGCATTCACGCGGCGATCCCGTGGATATGTCCCTGATCCAATTAACATTCCTATAACTAATGGGATAGCATTCGCCCTTGGAGCCGAACTCAGGAATGCAGCAGCGATAGCAACAAACGGAAAAGCCTTCATGACTCAGTATCTTGGAGATATTGATACACTGGAGGGTTTAGAATTTGAGAAAGAGGCCATTCAGACTATGCGTGATTTGTTAAATATCACACGTAACCCGGATGTGATTGCATGTGATTTACATCCAGACTATATTACATCACAGTACGGGGAAAAGATATCACAAGAGATGGGAGTACCGCTCGTTAAATCACAGCATCATCATGCGCATATCACATCTGTTATGGCTGAGCATATGATCAAGGACGAAGAAGTTATTGGAATAGCCTTAGATGGCGCAGGATATGGTCAAGATGGTCAAATATGGGGTGGAGAGGTGTTAAAAGCAGCATATTCGGGCTATGAGAGGCTTGGAAAACTTGAATATTTACCCATGCCTGGAGGAGATCTATGCGCTTACCACCCTTACAGGATGCTTATTTCTGGGTTGACTAATGTATTAGCAGATGAAGAGATACGTGATATCACAAACAATCACATAAATCACGTGTTACCTCACGGGAAAAAGGAGTTAGATATTATTCTTAATCAATCGCGTAGTCAAGATGTACTTAAGACCTCTAGTTTTGGTCGTGTACTGGATGCTGTTGCTGCATTACTTGGATTAACATACTATAGATCATATGAGGGCGAACCAGCGATGCGACTTGAAGCCCTTGCATTTAATGGTAATTATGAAACAATAGGACATAAATCCGTAATAGAGGATAAAGATGGTATTTATTCCCTAAACACAAGTAAAATGTTAAAATACCTAATTTTAAACAAAAATAACCATAAGAAGGCGGACATTGCAGCGTTTAGTCAAAAATATCTAGCTAACGGCATTACCGAAATAGCATTAATGATATCTGAAGACACAGGAATAAACAAAATTGCACTCTCCGGAGGGGTGTTTGTCAATGAATTTATTACATCGCACATAACAAAAAGACTGGAAAATGCTGGTCACACGGTACTACGTAATGTAAATGTACCTCCAGGAGATGGTGGCTCAGCTCTTGGACAAGTAATTTCTTCGTTACATCACGTGATATAATGTGATATCACACCAGTTTTATGCTTGTAGGTTTCGCCAACTTGGCAACACCATCTATTAATTCCTTCTCAAATCGTTTTAAGTCTGTTTTTGAGACCTCGGAACCCTCAGACTCAATCATTGTAGTATATTCCCTGAGCCGTTCAGCTAGTATGTAATATTCATCAAAAGGTCTTTCGTCGAATACTCCTAGATAACTGAATAATACTATTGTAAACATACTTGAGATCAGATTTTTTCTTGCTTGAGATAAAGAACGGCTAAACGAGCCTCTACTGACTTTTTCGCTTCTAAATAGGATTTTTTCATCAAAAGACAACTTATTCTCAGATATTATATCTGTTAACATGTCAATTACAATTGTTTCGAATTGTATACGAGTCAAATTACTGTTTTTCAGTAAAATATCTGTTATTGGGTCCTGAAACGTTTTTTCTACTATTTTTTGGTATTCCTCAGAACTCATTTGGGATTTAACCTCACAGTGATATCACACACCTAGAATATATGTTTGTTGACAAAATTGTATACGAGAAAACGAGGTCCTAAACCAATCATTTTTACCGGTAAAATAAGTCTTACGTATCAATAATAGAATAACATCACATAAGACATTAATAGTATAATGCAATTAATATTACGGAAATCATTAATTAAAAGACCTGCAACCATATCTCTGATATGATTTCATTAGAAGACATCAGCATAAATTGCCATAAAACTGAGGCTAAGATCACTAAATTCATTAAAAAAGAGGTTGAAAAAGCAAAGTTAAACGGTGCTATTGTTGCCTATAGCGGAGGCATAGATTCCGCAGTGACTCTCCATCTTACTACAAATGCCTTAGGACCTGAAAATGTGACGGTTATTACCATGCCCGAACGTGATGTCACACCTGAAAGTGATATCATGGATGTGAGGTCACACTGTAAAAAATTAAATCTCACATGTAACACGGTCGATATCACGGCCATATTACATGTGACACAACAAAACCTAGATAATTTTGATATCGCGAATAAAATAGTGGTAGGTAATATTCGCTCAAGAATACGGATGGTAATAGCATACTACTATGCAAATCTTGAACAAAAGATGGTCATTGGAACATCAAATAAAACAGAGTTAATGACAGGGTTCTTCACCAAATATGGAGATGGCGGAGTTGATCTCATACCCCTAGGGGATTTATACAAATATAACATTAAACAACTAGCAACATACCTTGAAATACCTAAAAACATCATAAATAAACCACCCAGTCCAGGATTCTATAAAGGGCAGACAGATGAACAAGAACTTGGATGCGATTACGATACAATAGACCTTATACTCTATCTATGGGAAAAAGGCTACACCAACAATGAGATCGCTAAAAAAATCGAATTAAACAAGCAAACAGTAAAAAACATAACACAGAGAATAAAAACAAGCGAACATAAGAGACGGCTTCCACTAATCTTAAGACTTAGTTAAACTAAGCCTATGCCATAGAGGAAACAAAGTGGGTCGAAAAAACCAGAAAGTGATCTAAATGATGAGAAGAAAACTACCAAGCCGATACCTTTGCCCTAAATGTGGTACGAACAGTGTATCTGTAGTACTTAGGAGAAAAGAAGGAAAAGGGAGAATCATATGCGCTCACTGTGGATTGAAAGAACAATTCCCAATACCAGAAACAGTTGACACAGTAGACGCCTATTGCATTTTCGTAGACAGATACTATGGGGTAGAGGAGTATTCTTCAGAATGATAGGAAAAGTAGAGCAGTATCTTTTAGATAAGATCCAGGAAAAAGACACGATCCATTTTACATTAGTTGATCCCGATAAATCCTCAGGATATGATTGCGCTAAAATTGCAACTAAAGCGGAAAAAGGGGGAACCTCCGCGATAATGATTGGAGGCTCGACCCTCGCGTCCCAGACAGAGCTAGATGAAGCGGTAAAAAAAATAAAAAACAATGTAAAAATACCGGTTATTTTGTTCCCTAATGGTCCAATAGGGGTAAGTAAATACGCTGACGCCTTATGGTTCATGTCATTACTTAACAGCCAGAACCCCTACTATTTTATCGACGCCCAGATGATATCGGCTCCAATAGTGAAAAAACATCAACTAGAAGCAATACCAATGGGTTACATAATAGCTGGAGAAGGCTGCGTAGCAGGATACATCGGACAGGCACGATATCTGAGTTTCAAACACAATAAATTAGCTGTCGGCTACAGTCTAGCAGCTGAGACTCTAGGAATGAGGTTCGTATACCTAGAAGCTGGAAGTGGGGCACCCGAACCCATACCACCCAAGATGATTGGAGCAGTTACAAAATATGCTGACATACCTATCATAGTAGGTGGAGGGATTAGAGAACCCAATGCAGCATTAGCTGCAAAAAAAGCGGGTGCAAGCGCCATAGTTACCGGTACTCTTGTTGAAGAGGAGTCGGAGGTAGAAGACCGCATAAGGGAGATAGTCAAAGCCATCTCAGATTAAATTTATTCAGCAAGGTACAGTTTAAAACTCTATACTATATAACATAAACACTGGATTTGAAACAGACCCCCGGTGTACCCATAATTGATAGATGTCAAAATGCCTCCTCACTATGAAAAATACTTCACTGAACTAGAGGATAAATTAAAAAACCTGTACGAATTGGCTGAGAAAGCTAGGTCAAAAGGATTAGACGCCAGCCTCGAAGTGGACGCAAAAATAACTCATGACATCGCAGAACGCATTGAGAAGCTCATAGGTCCACCGGGGATCACAGAGAGGATGCGAGAACTAGAAAACATGGATCGCAGAGAAATGAGCTTCAAAATAGCACAAGAAATTGCTCTTGGACGCTTTGGTGTCATGGAGCAAGAAGAAGCTGCAGACCAAGCGATACGAACCGCTCTCGCCATAATGACAGAGGGAGTTACCATAGCACCCATCGAGGGAATACCCGAGATCAAAGTCAAACAGAACCCGGATAAGACTAAATTCTTATCAGTATATTTTGCTGGGCCAATCAGACCAGCAGGAGGAACAGCACAAGCTCTCACCCTTGTAATAGCCGATGTAGTAAGAAGAGCACTAAACCTTGACAAGTGGAAACCCAGTGAAAACATGGTAAACAGATTCATAGAAGAAGTAAGAATCTACGAACAAAACGTCAGACGTTTTCAATACCACGTAACCGATGAAGATCTAGAGCTAGCAATGAAGTCCCTCCCAGTCGAACCCACAGGCGTATCCACAGACCGATATGAAGTTTCCAACTATAGAAACGTCTCAGGAATAGAGACAAATAGACTAAGAGGCGGCGCACTAATCGTAGTCGTGGATGGCATAGTTGGAAGAGCACGTAAACTATGTGGAATATGTGAAAAAATTGGTATAGAAGGATGGGATTGGTTAAATAAGTTAAACATTAAGAAAAAAGAAGAGAAAGGAGAGAAGAAAAAACCTACAGCCCAGTTTATGGAAGAAATCATAGTAGGCCGCCCCGTATTTAGTTTCCCCAACGCGGATGGAGGCTTCCGTCTAAGATACGGGAGATCTAGGACCACTGGACTGGCGGCGTGCGGAATGCACCCAGCAACCATGATAGCATTAAACAAGTTTATGAACACGGGACTCCAGCTACGAGTAGAGCTACCCGGTAAATCTGCCGCGGTCTGCCCTGTTGACAGCATTGAGCCTCCCATTGTTCGATTAAAAAATGGTTCAGTTATAAGAGTTCCAGACGAGGAAGAAGCTCTTAGAGTTTATGATGAGATAGAAACTATCTTGTTTAACGGTGACATATTATTCAACGCAGGGGACTTCATACAGTTTAACCAGCCTCTTCTCCCCGCAGGATATGATGAAGATCAGTGGAGATACGATCTAGAACACTGTATCACCAATGTTGGAGAAAAAACAGTAGAGGAACTAACCGAACTAGACATAGAAAGAATTAATCTGCTTCTAGAAAATCTCATGGACCCTCCACGTCCAGGGGAGGCTTTACGATTAGCGAGACTTGATGTCCCACTTCATCCAAGATACACATTTGATTGGTCAAATATCGAATTATCCGAGTTACGGGAGTTAAGAAATACCTTAGCAGACCAGTGGGGAAACAGAGCCAAAGGGATTAAACTAAGCCGCGAGGAGAAAAATCTTCTAGAAATATTACTGGCACCCCACAGGGTATCAAACGGCAGGATTCACTTTGAGGGGTATGAGCCAATAATAGCAAAGTGCCTAGCTCTAGACCAGAGATACGTTGATTCAAACCAAGAGACCAGCCTTGAGCAAGTAAACAAATGGGCTGGATTTACGGTTAAAGAGAAAGCCTACATACATGTTGGAGCCAGAATGGGGCGCCCCGAGAAAGCCAAAGAAAGAAAAATGAGTCCATACATCCACAGTCTATACCCGGTGGGAAACGCAGGTGGGCCACAAAGAGACATCACCAGAAGTAAAAGAAGAGACAAGATAAAGGTAGAATTAATCGATCTTCAGTGCCCGGAATGTGGCTATGAGTCCACGTCTCTCATATGTGAAAACTGTGGCTCCATGACGGTTATGGGGAGACAGTGTTCTCGCTGTAACACAAAGACGAAAGCAGATGTTTGTCCACGATGCGATATAAAAACAGTGTGTTACAAATCTATTGAAATAGATCTAAGGGAAGAGCTTGAGAAAGCTCGTAAACATATAGGTGGCCAGATACCGCCCAAAATAAAATGCGTAAAAAGATTGATGAACGAGCAAAGGATACCTGAACACCTTGGCAAAGGAATACTAAGAGCTAGATACGACCTCAGCATGTTCAAGGATGGAACACTAAGATACGATCTCACTGATATCCCATTAACACATTTCACCCCAGAAGAAGTTGGTACATCAATCGAGAAACTTGTGGAACTTGGCTACAAATACGATACAAACGGCGAGACATTAACTAGAGGAGATCAGATGCTAGAACTTCTAGTACAGGACATAGTACTCCCCGAGGACTGCGGAGACTATCTAGTTAAGGTAACAAAGTTCCTCGATGATGAGATGAGAGACTTTTACAAGATGGATCCCGTATACAAAAAAGAGACAAGAGAAGATCTAGTAGGTGAGATCGTCCTCGGGATGGCGCCTCACACAAGCGCAGCAATAGTTGGAAGACTAATCGGATGGACCAAAGTTAGAAACTGCTACGCCCATCCATACTGGCATGCAGCCAAACGTAGAAACTGTGACGGTGACGAGGACGCCATAATGATGGCTCTTGATCCATTACTAAACTTTAGCCGAGACTATTTACCAGAACAGAGCGGAGGTTTAATGGACGCACCATTATTCGTTATCCCTAACCTCAACCCCAGCGAAGTGGATAAAGAAAGCCATAACGTAGACGTGATTAAAAGATACCCTCCTGAGTTCTATAAGATGAGTATGCGGGGAGCAGCGCCAAACGAATTCGGACCACTCGTAGACACATTGGGAGGAAGATTAGGGACCCCAGCTCAGTTCACAGGCTTCAACTACACTCATGATTGCAGCAACATTAACCTAGGCAGTCATATAGGGGCATACAACAAGCTACCATCGATGCTGGAAAAACTGGAGAGCCAACTGGACCTCACCAAGAAACTAAGAGCAGTCGAGGGGAAAGTCGTGGGATTAAAGATACTTAACAGCCACTTTATGAAAGATATAGTGGGAAACCTGCGAGCGTTTACGCGGCAAACCTTCAGATGCACTAAATGCAACAAGAAGTACAGACGGCCACCTTTGAAAGGGATATGTGACAGATGCGGAGGCCCCATACTTCAGACAGTGCATAAAGGGGGTATCGAAAAATATCTTGAACCAGCAAAAGGACTCATAGAAAAATATGATCTAGGGAAATACTATGAGGACCGCATTAGGCTCATAGAAGAGGAGATTGATTCCCTGTTCTGGGAGGAAGAACCCGAGGAGACTCATAACCAGTTTAACCTCACAGATTTCATGAAACCCAAGTCAAAAAATTGATCGAGAAACATTATTATGCTACTCATGAGTACTCATGGCGAATAACAATGAGTAAGAAGAAGAAACAGAGTGTAGGGATGCCCCAGAGTAGCGCCGGGTTAATGAGGTTCTTCCAAGACGAGACAAATGGCGTAAAGATTCCACCAGAGTTCGCGTTAGGGGCAGCAGTATTACTCGTTGTAACTGTTATAGCGGCAAGAGTGTTGTTTCCAGTAATATAATCCCAGGTAATATCTGGATATATAATATAGGAGAACTTAATTCGTTGTCATCTAAGCCGAAGCGTAACCTAGTAATCATGGGTAGTAAGCCTATAATGAATTATGTTGTAGCATGCATTACTTTGTTTAACGAAGGCGCTGAAACCGTAAAGATCAGAGCCCGAGGGAAACATATCAATAAAGCAGTAGATACCGTAGAGATGCTTAGAAGAGTATTCCAGCCCACCCTCAAAGTAGTGCACGCAGAAACAGGTACCGATATATTAACCCGAGACGACGGAAACGAAGCCCATGTATCAATAATAGAGATTATAATTGCTCCCAATTAAGCAGTTTTAAAAACACGTAACGTAATTTTTCAGAGAAGGTATAAGGATGTCATATCCAAAGATTAAGGTCACCCCGCCTGGTCCTAAAGCAAAAAAAATTGTTGAAAGGGATGAGGCGATAATATCACCCAGTTTTGGTAGAGCTTATCCACTTGTCGTTGAGAGCGCTCAGGGAAACATCGTAAAAGATGTTGATGGAAATGAGTTTATAGATATGAACGCGGGTCTAGCAGTATGTAGCGTTGGACACGGTCACCCTAAACTCAAGGAAGCGATCAAGAAACAAGTAGATAAATTCATCCATTACAGCTACACAGATTTCTTCTATGAGGATTACGTGGATCTAGGGGAAGATTTGAGCAAAATTCTTCCCATGAAAGGTCAAAAGAAGGTATTCTACGGCAACAGTGGAGCAGAGTCCATAGAGGCGGCTATGAAAGTAAGTCGCTATCATAGCGGTAGACAGGGATACCTTGCCTATATTGGCAGCTTCCATGGCAGAACTATGGGTGCAGTTACACTGACGGCTTCTAAACCGTATCAGAGAGCCAAGTTCAGCCCATTAATACCGGGAGCCGAGCACATATTCTATCCTTACTGCTATAGATGCCCTTTCAACCTTGAATGCCCAAGCTGTGGTTACGCTTGTGTTGATTATATTGATGATCACCTATTCCACAAGTATCTACCACCAGATGAAGTAGCCATGTTAATAGCTGAACCCATACAGGGCGAAGGCGGATACGTAGTTCCACCAGAAGGTTACTTCACGAAACTCAAGAAGCTACTGGATGAACACGGTATATTGTTCGCAGTAGATGAAGTCCAGTCAGGTGTTGGGAGAACAGGAAAATGGTGGGCTATCGAGCACTGGGATGTAGAGCCAGATATATTGTGCACAGCTAAGGGAATAGCAGCAGGACTACCACTAGGAGTTATGGCTAGTAAAGCCGAGATTCAAGATTGGAAACCAGGCAGTCACGCTTCTACCTTTGGTGGAAACCCTGTTAGCTGCGCCGCAGCTTCAGCAGTTCTCGACATCATCAAGACAGAGAATCTTCTAGATAACGCCACAGAGCAAGGCAACCATATCAAAAAGAGACTAAACGAGATGAAAGAAGAGCACCCCATGATCGGAGACGTACGTGGAAAAGGCCTCATGGTAGGTGTGGAGATTGTTAAAGATAAGGATACCAAAGAAGTCGCCCCCAAGGAGACAAGTGAAATAATGATGGAGTGCTTCAGGAATGGGCTAGCCATAGTTAACTGTGGTGTTAACGTCATAAGATGGATGCCTCCTTTAACAATAACAAGAGACCTAATTGAACCCAGTCTAGAGATCTTCGAGAAAGCTCTAACAAAAATTGAGACCCAGTAGGGTCCTAAAATATTTTTTACAAATTATTCTCGTTCTACGATTAGCTTTGTGAATGCACCGCTACTTATCTGAATTAAGCCATCAAAGGGTTCACGTACATTCATATACTCAAGCTTGATCTCTGCTCCTGCAGTAAGATCCATAGCTTCCTCCGCGTGCTCACGCCAGAGACTTACACGGGCCTCCCCAGTGCCATCATCGATCCTGAAGTTAGCAACTGTTGCTGGGCCTCTAGAGGTCTCAATGTCACGTTGAATGGGATCATCAAGTAATTGACCGCGTATGGTGACATTTCTCTGGCCTTCACGTAGGTCAATTATTTCCGTGATTTTGCGCTCAATTTCAGGTATATCCATCTCAAAGTCTTCTGGATCAACGTGTACACGTCCATTTCGTCCCACGTTTAGGTCAATTCCACCATATCCTGATCGAGTGTAACCGTTTTCAACAACGATTAAAGTGCCCTCTGATATATTTTCAGCGAGTTCAGTGTCTTCATCCCATAAACTTAGGCGTACAGTGCCTGTGTCATCCTCCAGTAAGACGCTGATTACTTGGCCCTCTGATCCATCTCTTCGTACAAATTCACGTAGCTCGCCTACTTGAGTGGCTAAGGCTGCAACGTTCACGCTGCCCATGCTCTCGTTGAGGTTTCCTATTTTTGTCCAGTATGGTACTGGTTCTACGGGTTTCACATTTTTCTTTAATATCTCGATAGCTGTATCCCAGCTTACATGTACTTCTGGGTTTCCCATGTTGTTAGTTCTCACGTTACCACTGATTACCCGTATCCTTGTACCTTTCGGAGTTTCTCCATACTCTTCTACTTTATCATCCCAGAGAACTAGGTTAATCCTTGCACCCCCCTCCTCCAAAACAAGCCTGCTTACTTTACCCTCGCTTCCATCCTGACGGGTAAACGTGGATACCGGATAACTATCAGTTACCACACCTTCTAGGTTTACTGCACCCTCTGTATGGATATCAGCTGGAGTGAGGAAGAAGTTCTCCAGTTTTGGATAATCCTCATCAACAGCGTCCATAGGCTCCATGAATATCTGACCACGGTTACCCATATTTACCTCTATGTTACCTCTTCTCTCTCTACTGTAACCATGGAGAATTCGCACTATCTTGCCAGATTCTAGCTTTGACGCCTCAACGTGATCCGCTTTATCATCCCAGAAGACCACTGTAACGGACCCGGTCTTATCTCCGATAAGCATCCTGAGAACCTTCCCCTGCCTATTATTATCTCGTTCAAAAGTCCTACTAGGAAATATGTGTATAACCCTACCAGTAAGGCTCACATCACTGAGACCATCGGTTAGATCACCTATCTTGAGCTTTGCCTCTATTTTCTCCCCGGCGCCGTTTATGCCGAGATTACTCGCTACTAAGTGTGCTGCCGCTTCCTCAGTCAGCAACCCAGCTGCTTTTTCTCTTTCCTGTTCGATTAATTCTCTAACTGCTTCCTCTGTCAAGTTGGGTTTTAGAGCCAGTATTCGTTTGATTACTTCTTCCTTGGACATAAACGTCAGGATATTCTCTTGCTTACAGAATATAAGATTAATACTTCAAACGTCGGAGGTTATTCTTTCTGTTTAGCGTTCTCTGAAGCGTATATGTAATAGAACGCGAGGGTAAAAGAGGTGACAGATAATAGAATTACTACGCCTCTGGCGAAGTTAAAGAGTACAGGTATTGTCATAGTGACATATGATCAACTGTTCCTATTTATGTTATGCTCTAATCAACTACACTATATTCCTTCCATATACCAAGTAACTGAAGATATGCTTCATCTTCTTCCTCCACTAGATCATAGTATTCCAGTGACTCAGCAAGTTTCTGGGCGAGAAGATGATAACAATACGCTTTCTCATGGTCTAAGACCCTAAAATAGAAATCACTACAGCTACAGTAACCAGCATGGCTATAGATGAGGTACTCCGCGTTCTGCCCTATGGCTATCCAGATCGTCCTCAGGCTGGGTTTGAAAACGTATTTCTTGATACGGTTCTCTGAGACAAGCTTCCAGGCTTTCTCAAACCGATCTCCGAAGGTCTTTCTGAGCCGCTGCCAGTTATTTCTGGTTACCTCCTTGGATATGCGTAGATCTCTTAGGATCTGCTCTAAAATTAAGTGCTCGTGCAGCGACTCCATAGTTGATATCACGAGCACCCTTTTTTAAGCCTCTTCAATGGGAACACCATATTCCCAAGCGCCATAATAGTTACAAGTTTTAGCTGCTGATTCAGCAGCCAAACTCATCGCCTCTTCTAGATCTGTACCGATCTGGGTCTCATAAAGGATTCTTGCAAGGTAACTATCCCCTGCGCCCAAAGTGTCAACAAGTTTTGTTTTAAATACGTCTTGGTGAAGTATTTTATCTCCATTATAAGCATAAGATCCCTCTGATCCGCTTGTTACTACAACTAAGGCTTGATTAAAAACATGTATCCATCTCATAAGTTTCTCTAGTTCATAATCTGTTTTCTGTGCGCTAAGAAACGCAATGTCCACATAGGGAAGGGTATTTTTAAGATAATGTTTGTTCCAGTCGGAAGAATAATCAAAGCTTAGAATGTTCGAGAAATCATTTAATCTATTTAGATAAGGTTCTATGTAGCTATAGATACTGGTATGAATTATATCATGTCCAGAGAGGTAAGCGTAATCATCTCCCGTTGGCCTTATCAACTTTCTAGCACCCGGGTTTGAGCCCAAGAAAAACCGGTCTCCACCGCGTAACTCTATATCAGCGTAGCCTGTAGGAAATGAGACTACTTTACAGTGAGAGACATCAACATTCTCCGAGTTCAATGAATTCAACAACAGTTTCCCACGTTTATCATCCCCAACCCAGCCAAGATAACTGGACAAACCACCATATCGCCTAAAAAAGACAGGTACATTAACAGCGTTTCCACCTGGAAACATCATATTCATATCAAGATACCTGTCAATGGTGTTATCCCCAACCCCGATGAGTGAAACCATGAAATATAATCCACTTGTATATATTTCACCTATACTCTAAAGACCTACCATAAAGAGGAAAAACCCATGATCAAGCTCCTGACACCTCACCCTGCATTACTGGTTGAGTCAGATGAGAGAGTGTTGATGGCAGCGGATTTACATCTTGGACTTGAATATGATTTGGCGAAACAGGGAATCAATATACCATACCAGTGGAACAGAATACTGGAGGAGCTAGTGGTACTTTTAGATATACATAAACCGGATAGACTGGTGCTTCTGGGGGATGTAAAACATGGAGTACCAGCTACCAGCTTCAAAGAGAAACGCGAGATACCATTATTCTTTAACACATTACTGGAATCAGTGGATTACATAGATATAACAAGGGGCAATCACGACGCGAATATTCAGAAATATATACCTAAAGAAGTGACGCTGCACACATCCAAGGGCATAATCTTTGGCAACGAGTTCCGGGTAGCGGCGATGCATGGACACGCCTGGCCAAACCCAGCTATATTAACGGCTGACGCTGTGATCATGGCTCACAACCACCCTACAGTCATGCTGAACACACCCATCGGGATAAGGATCACAGAGCCGGCGTGGATAAGAGGAACAATGAAGCCAGAGAAAATAACCAAAGCGTTCTTGGAGCAAGATAACATTAGACTGGGAGATGAAGATGACCCTGAGAAGGTTTTTCATGAAGAGTACAGATTCGCGGCAGATGCACCTGAACTCATAGTAATGCCCATGTTCAATGATCTATTAGGAGGATTACCAGTTAACTCAGAGCCCCCCGAGAGCCTGCTCGGTCCATTATTCCGTGGAGGAACAGTAAATATGGATGAGTTTGATGCTTACCTGCTTGATGGTAGTTATCTTGGTAAAGTTGGCTTCCTAAGAAAGCGGCTTGAGGGTAGTGTGTAGTTCAGACATACAAATCAGCGATTAAACCCTGAAAAGCACCCAGATAATTAACCCCAAGTTATAGGCATGTCATTTAACCCGAAAAGGTGTCTTTCCCAATTTATTCAAATAGAGAAACACATGCGTGACACTTTGAAGTATAAGCCCCGTATATTGATACACCTTCTCTGATCGATGAAAAAAATGGGTTTTCATATGCTTCTTCAATTAATTCACTAAGACTTGAATCCTTGAGGCTCCCCAGACTAAGTTTAGAGGCTAATGGGCCACAGCAGGGAAAAACCGCCCCAGAGGGATCAATCCCTATGTCTTTGAGGATTATAGGACAATTTACTTGTGTAAACAAACTTTCTTCAATCTCTCTTATGTTTTTAGCGCGACCTACTGGGGTTATAGGGGTCTCAATTAGCAGGGCATTGGGGTCTCGGATTAGGGGATGACCCAGTACTTGTATTTTCTCATCTCCTAAGAGAGATGGTATAGTATTTGATGTTATTTTGCTCTCTTTTTTTACTGTGGTCATTATCACTATGTTCAACCCAAGAATTACAGCGGCATAGTAAACGTTTTTCACGTAATCTAGAGGGATATGCTCTTGATGAAAATCATCAATACTCAGATTCAAGACATCAAGCCCATGTTCAATGAGAGACTCTAAAGTGACCCTAATTGTCTCAACTGCCTTTCCCCAGTGACCATTAGTCACAACCTCAACCTTCATGCCCCGTTCCTTAGCGTATCTAATCAAGCTCTCCAATAAGCTCAACTCTAAGAAAGGCTCCCCACCAGTAAAACTAACCCAACTCGCACCCAACTCAGCAGCCTCATTAATCGCTTTTCGAGCCAGATCCATGTCCAATACCTCTTCAAGACCTTGATCAGACTCAAAGAAACAGTGTCTACAGGTAGCATTACACCTGTAGGTGATTATGAGGCCAAGACGAAAGAGAGAATGGTTCATTCTATCATTGCCAAAGTTTCTTCGATGAGCTGGTTTGCCTGATAGAAGCCCTCCTCAACTATATTGCGTTGTCTGAGTAGCTTGTTTTTCAGCAGTTTGAACTCGTGGCTTTGGTGTAAGGTCATATTGGCTAGGTCTTGGATCTCGGATATTCTTGGGAAAGGTTGTGCTCCGAAGGTCTCCATGCTCATTTGTTCGCTTGGACCAGCATTGCTATGAGCTACAGGGTTAATGTGCCGGGATATCCACATGAGATTAATGTTTAACTGCTTTATCTTCTCTTCATCTAGACTCTTACCCTTCTCCTCTAGCGTTGACTCCAGTTTCTTACATAGCTCTGAGAATGTTTCAGCGCGTTCAATCAAGGGGTCCAGGTTGAAATAGGCTCGTACCTTGTCAGCCTTATCCTGCATCTTAGCAAGGATCTCAAGTAGTTTCTCGCTATACTGCGTAAAGTTAAAGGGTATTATAGGACAGACGGCCATCCTTGTGACAAAGTTAAGCTCTGCTTTCACATCCATCTCAAGGACATCGATATCCCCGTGGTCCATGGTAGCGTATGGAGTGTGCCACCACCATCCTCCACCACTGTAGTTAACATGTGGATCATAATCCTCAGGAGGCCTGCTAGTCGTGATACTTACATGAGGCATACCAGTCCCCCAGAAACTACCGTCACCCGCTCGTGTAGCCCAGCGAAAATTCTCCACGCCTTTTCCCTGTACAGCCTTAACGCTCTCTTGGGCCGCATCCATAACCTCGGTGATCTGGACATCCCTGAACAAGGTAGCTCCCTCAGTGCCTGGGCTATCAATATTATAACTAACAAAGCAGTTGTGTCTTAGATCATGCCAAAAAGCATCATTATACCATGTTGAGCCAGAGTATCTTCCTATCTCGTGCCCCGGCCAGATTGCGATTCTTACACTGCGTCTAAGGTTACTTCTATGATTGTTTAGAAGGGTTGCTACCTCCATTATCGCAACGTTTCCAGAGAGATTATCAACTACCCCGGGGCTGAAAGGCGGCGTATCCATATGGGCATTAACTAGGATAAACTTCTCGGGTTCAACGTTTCCCTTGATCTCTGTCTCAAGTAATGGTATTGATTTCCAACCAGTATCAACGACAGACACAATGTGAGCTCTTACCCCACCCTGTTTCACCAATTTCTTTAGAGCCTGTCCATCTCTGTTACTTATGTGCAGGATAGCGAGTATCGTCTGTATCTCGTCTATATTGTCTATCGTTGGGCTTCCCGAGACACTGAAGTCTGCCCTCTGGTGGCATACGGTAGGCATATAGTCATCCTGCTCGATTACTACCAAGCCCTTAATACCCATTTTCTGAAGCCTGAGCAGGAACCCGTTACGTAGGCCCATCCAGTCTCCACTGGTCTTCTGCTCACATAATACGATCTTATTCTTGCACTCAGCGTATCCAATCTCTTCAGGGGAGAGATAGATCATCTCGGCCTCAAACCCTTCAGAGGTAGTAGAGCCTACCTGCCTGTAGGGAGTGGATTGGATCTTCATCTCAACAGGAGATATTATCTTTAGACTACTGTATTTTGGCTCACTTAGATAAGCCTCAAACCGGTGTATCCTGCACGTTAACCCTTTTTCCTCTAGACACTGTTTCATATACTGGATAACATTCTCCTCTTCAGGACTACCGCTATGAATGGGCGCGAACTCCATCATTTCCTTCCACAATTTCATCATCCGAGACTTATCGATACCAGACTCAAGACTCTCGATAGTCTTCTTAGTTTCATCTGTAAGCCAAATCATAGTAACCATGAAATACAATTACTGGAATTGTTTAACACTTGTCAACCATTTTTCAGTAGCATTTGAAGCGTTCTCTTTTTTAATCGCAGTTCCGAGGATTAATATGATTATAATGGTTGAGTCAATAGGAGATAAACTTCAAACAGCGGACTGGAAGAATGAGAAACATGTTCCCAGTATTAATGCACCTGACATGGTGAAAGCTGATGAATGGGTAGAGGTAATAGTACAGATCGGTGAAGAAATACCACATCCCAATAAAGTGGAGCATCACATCAGATGGATCCAAGTGTACTTCACCCCCGATGAGAATAAATTCACTTACGATCTTGGAAGATTTGAGTTTAACAGCCACGGAGAGGGCCCAGCAAGTACACATAGTCTCGCCAAGTTTCACTTTAAGACAGATAAATCAGGTTCTCTTAACGCGGTGAGTTACTGTAACATCCATGGATTATGGGAGAACAGTAAACCGGTTAAGGTAGAATAAATCCAATTTTTTCTTATAACAAATTTTGTTATTAAAATGAGTGGTGGGACCGCCCGGATTTGAACCGGGGATCTCGCGGACCCGAACCGCGAATCGTACCAAGCTTGACCACGGTCCCGAAACGTATTCACCCGTGGCTTGCTAGTTTAAAAAAGGTTCTGAAGATGGGGTAATTAGGCTTCTTTTACAGCGTCTATTACCATCATGTTTAATACTGTTTCAGCTATATCAGCGCCATATTCGGCGGTTCGTAGAATACTCTCAACGATTAATCTTAAAGCTGGTACCTCCTCGGGAGGGGCATGTTTTACAATGGTGTGAAGTATCTCGGCTTCCATTTTTCTTGTATCTTGAGCCATATCAAGTATTCGATCAGCTTCAGCATAGCTCTCATTAAAGACTGAAGCCATTGCGCTCTCAAAGATATCTAATGCGAACTCGCTAAGTTTCTTCAATTCATCTAAAAGGGTCTTATCTATTACGCTTAATGTTAATTCAAGTCTATTATGGGCAATGTTTACGGCGTGGTCAGCCATTCGCTCAACGGATTTCGTGATCAATCGATAACCCAAACACTCTCTCGGGGACTTCAATCCACTTTCTTTCAGTATATGCCCATCCACCACGGCTACTTTTAGAAGCCTAATTATGTAGAGGTTGAAACGATCAACCTCGTCATCCATAGCTACAATTTCCTTTGCTAGGGAAACTTCTTCTGTTCCAAGGGCTATTATTGCATCTCTATGCATGCTAGCAGCGATAACACTCATTCTTCTAAGTGCATCTTTAACGGATAATTCTGCATAGCTGAGTAATACCTGTAAAGTTAGATCTTTTGGTAAGTCGGAAAGAATCTCTGTTCCCACCAGTTTTTTCCTTGTAAAATCTTTTACATTAAATCTTTGACTGCTATCTAATCTTTGCTGATTATTTCTAAGTTGAATAATATTATACCCCATCAAGTACGCGGAGACCACTCTTCTAACTATGCTTTCTGGAGTATCATCAGGTCTTGGATTTATGATTGCTCTACGCTGGGACTCATTCTTGTCAGCTCCCTCTGGGGATAGGCAGAGGGTTAGGTCGTCTCTTTGTTTAATACGTATAATACTTCCTTTCTGTAGACCCATCTGCTCTACCCAAGGTTTGGGTAGGGATACAATGAATGTTGAGCCACCTGTTACCTGTACTTTCCTGAGTTCTTCACCCTGATTTGATGACAAGTTATTTACCTGTTCCCTATAGTAAATTAGAGATAAATATATTTATCGTAAAATATTACGCTTTAAGGAAGAACACAATATAATATATAATAATATTTTTTATATATAGATACTTATATTCGCTGTATATTATATAAGAAATCTATTTATTACATAAGTCAACAATAGACGAAATAGAGGAAAAAATAATGAATAGCAATCAAAACCAACTCTACATCTATGCAGTAGTTGCACTAGTGATTGGACTCGTAATTGGTTACGTCGCAGCCGGCGCAATAGGCGGACAGACTCCAACAGGAGACGAAGAACTAGTAGCACAGATAAAAGAACTACAAGGACAAATAGATGAATATGAATCTGAAATCGATGACCTTGAAGCTGACTTAGCAGCGGCACAGGAAGAGGAGTCTATTTCCGGAGATCTTTTCATATCTGGAAGCTCAACAGTGTTCCCAATAGCAGACCTTGCTGCAGAAGACTTCCAGAATGATAATTCTGGCGTCAATATTCAAGTTGAAGGTCCAGGATCAGGTACGGGAGTTAGAAAAGCAAGCGACGGAACCGCAGATATCGGTATGGCCTCAAGAAATGTAAAACCTTCAGAGCTACTTAATGCGCCTACACTAATCACATTCGGTGTTGCTAAAGACAGCGTATCAGTTGTAATAAACCCGGACAACACACTAGCAGGATCATTAGATCTTACGACGGAACAGGTTAATCAAATATTTACAGGTGAGATAAACAACTGGAGTGAATTAGGTGGAGAAAACGCTGAAATCAACGTCTATTCACGTGAATCAGGTTCAGGGACAAGAGCTACCTTCATGGACTTCACTGGAATTGAGGAAGGAGAATTTGCCGCGGACGCATCTATTCAGCAGGGTAACTCTGCTATGAGAGCTGCCGTCGCAGGTGATCCGAACGGTATCGCATATATCTCATTAGGATATGTCGACGAGACAGTATCACCAGCCAAGATAGATGGAGCAGAAGGCACAGTAGAGAACGTACTTGCGGGAACCTATCCCTTCCAGCGCATTCTCTGGATGTTTACACTTGGTAAACCATCAGAATTAGAGCAGGCTTACTTTGACTATGTCATGAGCCCAGAAGGCCAAGCTATTGTCGAGGAAGAAGGATTCATACCAATATACCCAACCAACTAATTTTTTTTCTTTATTCTTAAAAAAATCAACAAATTTTTATATTTTATATTGTACTATATAGATTACATTACTACTATAGTATATTTAGGAAAGATATATAACATTTCAATTCTCCATAGGCAACCAAAAGGTCGAAAGATAATACAGGGGGCAACAATATGAAATATGAAGGTTTGATTGAAAAAATTCTCTTCATCTGCGCCTCGGTTTCAACAATTATTATTTTTATTATAGTCTATTATTTAATGCGAAATGGTATACATATTCTAAGTTTAGATTTCATTTTTGATATGACTTATAGTCCGGGTACAAACCAATATGGTATTTTCCCTATAATAGTAACAAACTTTGTAACCGCCGTATATTCAATTATTTTAGCTACAGTTATTGGATTACCGACCGCGATATTTCTTTCAGAATATTCTCCATTCTGGCTCAGAAACATAATGAAACCATTGATTGAGGTTATAGTCGGTATCCCTTCTGTTGTTATTGGTTTCTGGGGTCTCATAGTTCTGGTGCCAATAATAAGGAACATTTTTCCCTCTAATCAAGGTCAATCAATGCTCACGGGAGCAATAGTATTAGCATTCATGACCTTACCCACCTTAATCTCATTATCAGAGGACTCTCTAAGAGCAGTTCCAAGAGATTATCGTGAAGCAAGCCTAGCCCTTGGCGCTACTCGATGGCAGACGGTTACTAGAGTTATTCTTCCCTCGGCATCATCGGGTATACGAGCAGCCATTGTTTTAGCCATGGGACGAGCAGTTGGTGAGACCATGGCTGCACTGATGGTTATTGGTATGCCCAATATTCCATGGATCACATTCAACCCTCACGATATTGTTAGGACGTTACCAACTACCATAGCCCAAGAATTCGGATATGTAGAATTCTTCTCGACCCATTATTATGCATTATTCGGTATGGGTTTAGTTCTCTTCATAAGCGTATTCATAATGAACTTAATTGCTACCTTCTTCTCAGGGAGGAATGAGATGTGAATCCACATCAAAAAGAAAAAATCATAGTAGGTTTAATGTACGTTACTTTATTTTTAAGCATCATATTACTGCCAGTAATAATAATGTGGGTTGCATCAAATGGTGTAAAAGAATTAACCTGGACTTTTCTAATAGGTACCCCATCATTTTCAACCTCTGAGTCACGTTTAGCAACCCATGGTATATATCCTCAGATAGTTGGGTCTCTGCTACTTGTATCAGGGAGTACGATACTTGGTACCCCAATTGGCGTTCTATCAGCAATCTATCTAACAGAATATGCCCCACCAAACATTGTCACCAAGACCATCAGATTTTTCACAGAAACCTTGGCAGGCATACCATCAATAGTTATAGGTTTATTCGGAATGGAGTTATTGGTTTACCAACTAGGATTTCAAACGTCTCTAATCTCTGGAGCAGTTGCCCTTAGCTTAATGACTCTGCCATTTGTTATACGCGCTTCTGAGGAGTCTATAAAAGTTGTTCCACAGGAATATAGAGAAGCCAGCCTAGCCATGGGAGCATCAAAATGGGAAACCATAATCAAAGTGATTATACCAGCGGCTTTACCAGGAATTATCACAGGTATATTACTAGGCATGGGAAGGGCAATAGGAGAAACAGCTGTGCTAATTCTTACTACGGGGGGAGGAATGACTCGCAGGGTACCATCAAGATTAACCTCACCAGTAGGTAGTCTCCCTATATACATCTATTTAATAGCAAAAGAAACCGTGCATCAGGAATTATTGAATAGAGGATCTTCTGCGAGTCTTGTCCTCTTGATAATATTCTTGACTATTAGCGTCTTGGCTTTGATAATAAGAAATCACTATATGAGGAAACTTGGAAGATGAGCAAAAATAACTATATTATACAGGATGAAACTTCCAGTTTTATACCACAGATGGCTGAAGACAAGATTGTTTTTAAAAACTTCAACCTATGGTACGCGGAAAACCATGTACTGAAAAACATAAACATGGGAATAAAAAACAATATAGTAACAGCATTCATGGGACCGAGTGGTTGTGGGAAAAGTACGCTTCTAAGAAGCATAGATAGGATGAACGATATTATTCCCATATGTAGATCAGAGGGCGAGATACATATTGACAATAGAAATATATACAGACAAGAAGAAGACGTATACGAGCTTAGGAAAAAAGTGGGTATGGTTTTCCAGAAACCGAACCCATTCCCTATGAGCATATATGATAACATAGCGTATGGACCTAAACTTCATAAAATAGCTAAAGGCGATGAGCTGGATCACATAGTTGAGGAAAGTCTTAGAGGCGCTGCATTATGGGAGGAGGTTAAGGATCGCCTGAATGACTCGGCCTTCGAGTTAAGTGGAGGTCAACAACAACGCCTCTGTATAGCCAGAGCACTTAGTATCAGCCCTGAAATAATTTTGATGGATGAGCCCTGCAGCGCACTCGATCCAATAGCGACACAGAAAATAGAGGCCTTAATGAGGGAATTAAAAGAAAACTATACAGTTGTACTAGTAACCCATAACCTCCAGCAAGCAGCCAGAGTAAGCGAGATGACGGCCTTCATGTATATAGGAGAATTAATTGAGTTCGACGCAACTCGTGACATATTTGAAAACCCCCAGAAAGAATTGACGGAGAACTATATTACAGGAAAATTCGGGTGATAGAAATGAGCAGACCTTTAGATATTGGATTAGAACAGATTAAGAATCTATTAGTGAAGATGGGGAACCTGGCTATAGAATCACTGGATCTCGCGTTAAAGGGGTTCTTCGAGAACGAGGACGTATTTGTACAGTTACGAGCCTGGAGTAATACTATATTATTATTAAGCGAAGAAGTGGAAGATAGAGCAACAGAATTAATGGCACTTCACCAACCAATGGCTAGTGACCTACGTACTTTAAAAGCCTACATAAAAGTCGCCTATGATATTGAGAGATATGGGAGATACTCTATGGATATAAGCGAGATAAAATCAAGACTCGGTGAATGGGAAGAAATAACCGATTCCGAAGATTTCTATTTCGAAGAACTCGGAAAAACTGTAAAGAATTGTCTCTCGATGAGTATTGAGTACTTAAAGACCATGGATAAGGAGGCTATATTCGAGTTATCAAAGATAGAGGCAGAATCAGATGAACTATATAGGAAAAACCTTGAACAGTTATGGGATAGCCAACTCCCCACAAAAACCGTGATGGCTTATACATTAACTATAAGATATCTCGAGAGAATAGCCGATCATAGTAGCTACATCAGCGAGGCAATATATTATGCTATCACGGGGCGAAGGATTTCTTTGAGATAGTTGTAATATGCAAATAAGTAAACCTCAATTAATTTCTGAATTCCTAGGCTCAATGTTTTTAGCTCTTGCAGCAATATCACCAATGATTCTTTTTCCATATATCCTCAAATCAAGTATAGGATTAGCGGTTTTAGCAGATGCAATATCTGTTGCATTTATTTTAGGAGTATTAATTGAGATATTTGCCCCAATTAGTGGGGCTCATTTCAACCCAGTTGTAAGTGTCCTGATGGCATACCTGGATAGAATCTCATATAGAAACGCTGTAAAATATACGTTAGTCCAGATTCTGGGTGGTTTTACAGGTCTATTAATAAGTCACCTAATGTTTTTTCACAATATTCCAAAAATATTACAAGTATCAGAAATTAATCGAAATGGAGGAAGCTATATTGGTGAAGTTTTTGGGACCATGATTCTTTTACTAGCAATATTATTGTTGATAGAGAATCGGCATCCGAGAATTGGCTGGAACATTGGACTTCTGGTGGGAGGACAATTACTTGCAACCAGCAGTACAATGTTTGCTAATCCAATGATAACAATAGTAAGAATATTTACATATTCAGCAGCAGGGATTCACCCGATTGATTCATTAATATTCATAATAATGCAATTAACAGGACTTGGATTAACGATAATAATTTGGGATCAATTTGAGGTGGAAAAAGCATGAAGATAGCTGTATTCTCAGATATTCATGGAAATAAACCTGCACTAGATGAGGTATTACAAGATATTGAGAAACAGAGAGTTGAACACATCTTCTGTCTAGGTGACCTTGTGGGCTATGGTCCGAGACCAAACGAGGTGATTGAGACTATCCGTGAAGTAGATATACCAACGGTTATGGGCAACTATGATGAAGGTATAGGCTACAATAAAGGAGAATGTGGCTGTGCTTATGTTACTGATGAGGAAAAGTTTAATGGTCGGAAAAGCATCGAATGGACAACCAGTCAGGTTACACAGAAAAACAAAGAATTTCTGAAAACCCTAGAAGATCAAATAAGCTTCGAAACAAATGGGTACGATGTTCTTCTTGTACATGGGAGTCCTCGAAAAATAAATGAGTACCTCTACGAGGAACGCCCTGAAAAAAGTCTAACTAGAATGCTTGAGACAGTTGATACAGATATAT
Organism: Candidatus Bathyarchaeota archaeon; assembly: GCA_014729945.1. The sequence goes on along the minus strand of WJJC01000196.1, from coordinate 28,332 downwards.
TGGTTTGTGGTCATACCCATAAACCATATCATAGAGTTGTGAACGGCGTACATATAATCAATGATGGCAGTGTTGGTAAACCAAAAGACGGTGATCCACGGGCTTGTTATGCCTTAATAACGATAGATAACAAAGTCTCCGTGGAGTTTAAAAGGATAAACTACCCCATCAAAGTAGTGGCTAAGGAAATAGTTGAATTTGGGTTACCAAAGGCCTTCGCTGAGGAACTACTTAACGAGAATAAGTAATTTTATTTATATAAACCCGTTCTGAATCCAGTCATAATGTATGATATAGATAAACTAGTAAAAAACAGCGAAGACGTCAAAAAGTATATTGAGTCTAGTTATGAAAAATCCCCTCAGTTTATTGAGCGATATAATTCCTATGAATTAGACAAAGAGATGACGATCAAGATCTCATGTCATAGCGATAAATATATGATCTTTGCATTCAGCGCAAAGTGGTGTCCTGACTGCTATCAACACATACCAGTTTTAGCAAAGTTAGCCGAAGAAACAGGATTAGAAGCAAGAGTGTTCGGACACTTAATGCGAGACGCTAAGAGCCCAGACAAATTATGGAGAATTCCTCCCAGTCCAAAGGAGGTTGAAGAATTCCATCTAGTCAAGATCCCATCGATGTATATCCTCAACAAGAAAGGGGAAAAACTTGGTGAGATCATAGAACATCCTTCAGAAGGTAAGAAGCTTGAAGAAGAGATTCTTGAGATACTTGAATCCTAACCGAACAAGTTTAGGTTAACGTTTTTCTAATTTCTGCTATAATCAAGTTAAATAAAAAGGAAATCAAGATATATCCAATGAACCCGGGAACGGTATTCAACAAAATCAATTCCAAAAACAACAGAGAAGTAATCTTAAGAGCCCCTAAAAAAGAAGACAGAGAAGATTTGAGAACGCTCATCAACGAGTTAGTGGAAGAAGAAGCCTTTATCGGCAGAGATACAATGGTCTCAAAGAAACAACAGGTAGATAGACACGAGAAGTTAATTGAGAATGTTAAGAAAGGCAAAGTCATCGCAGTTGTATCTGAGGTAGATGGAAAAGTAATAGGTTTCACGATGGCTGAGCCCCGCTTTGGTAGGTTGAAGCACGTCGCCAGCTTTGGGATAAGCATTCGAAAAGAGTTTAGAAGTCAAGGTATCGGCAGTAAGATGATTGAGGAACTGGAGAAGCAAGTCAAAAGCAAAGGTATTGAGATCATGATCTTAGAGGTCTACTCTAATAATCTCTCAAGAAGGCTTTACAGGAAGCTTGGATACGAGGAATATGGAGTATTACCGGATGGAATCAAGTATCATGGAGAATATATTGACTGTGTATCCATGTACAAGAAACTACCATAGTTACAAATACCTTTTTAAATAAATCAACAGCAAATACTATGAGATAGGGAAATGAGTGTGTATCACTCGGACTGGACAAACGCCTCCTGACGGAGGAAACGAATTCTTTAAACAGTCCTAGCCAAAAGTTTCAGCACAACTCAGACACAATAGTGCTAACCACAATGGAGAAAAACAAGAATGACAAATAAACCAAAAAAGGAAATGGTAGTAACACCTTGGGAAGTAAGTGGCGATATAGACTACGATAAATTAATGGACCAATTCGGAGTGCAACCAATGACCCGTGAACTGGAGGACAAGATAGCCCATCACGCTGGTTTCAAACACCTTCAACTTAGGCGAGGAGTATATTTAAGCCACAGAGACCTCGACTGGTGGTTAAAGGAGTATGAAAAAGGGAACAAAGTAGGTTTATACACGGGCAGAGGCCCCAGTGGACACGTACATCTAGGCCACCTGCTACCATGGTTCTTCTGCAAATACCTGCAGGACACATTTGATGCTGATCTCTACTTCCAGATGACAGATGATGAGAAATTCCTTCACAGGGATGACATGACATTGGATAAGGCTATTGGGTTAACCTATGAGAACGCACTAGATGTTATCGCATGTGGCTTAGACCCGGAGAAGACACATATCTTCAGCGACACTGAGCATATTGGACACCTCTACAAGATTGCCTTGAATGTAGCAAAAAAAGTGACTTATAACACTGCAAAAGCGGTCTTTGGGTTTAATGACAGCAATAATATCGGAATAGTATGGTACCCTGCTATGCAGGCGATGACATGCTTCCTCCAGTCAGAGAGGGAGGGAAAAAACATTCCATGCTTGATACCAGCCGCAATTGACCAAGATCCATACTGGAGAATGACACGAGACATCGCTGAGAAACTAGACTACCTTAAACCAGCTCAGATACATGCAAAGTTTCTTCCAGGTCTAGCGGAGGGAGGAAAGATGAGCGCCAGTCAACCTGAGACAGCTATCTTCACTACAGACCCACCTAAAGAGGCTGGAAATAAGATTATGCGGGCGTTCACAGGGGGAAGGGACACGGTTGAGGAGCAACGAGAGTTAGGGGGAGTACCTGAAATATGCAATGTCTATGCCTATTTCTACTTCCTCTTTGAGGAGGATGATAAGGCTCTTGTTGAACGTGAGGCCGCGTGCAAGAAGGGGGAGATACTCTGTGGGGAGTGTAAGAAAGTACTGGCTAAGCGTATTGAGAGATTCTTGACTGAGTTCCAGAAGAAGCGAGAAGAAGCTAAAACGGTTCTGGATCAGTTTATCCTCAAATAAGTTATACCGTATAGTTATGAGGGGCATTGTACTTTGAGTGATATGATGGTTTTGGTTTAACCTATTTCATTGTTCGCTGCTGGGTAAGTTTTAAGACCGGGGAGCAATCCATGAAGAGGCGCCGGATATTATCTATGTATTGCGGGGGGACGATATGGATGTAGGATCGTTTTCGTTAAAGCAGTGAATATTTGTGGTTGTGCCTAAAAAATTACGGCGTCGGACATATGATAGAGTATAAGAGCCGCATAGCTATGATGTTTTCCATCCACACATGTTTTAGGTTATTGAGCCGTCCAGCCTCCATCCACGACTAGGCTGGATCCAGTCATAAAGCTGCTTTCATCAGATGCGAGGAATAGCGCAGCCTTTGCTATCTCCATGGGTTCAGCCATCCTGTGAATAGGAATAGTGTTTTCTAGGAAACTTCTTCTCTCCCCTGGGTTGGGGTGATTTTCAATACTATCTAAGAGTAATGGGGTTGCCGTTATACCGGGGCAGAGGACGTTTACTCTTATGCCCGTTGTAGCTAGGTCTAATGCTAGCCCCTTGGTCATCTGAATTACGCCTCCCTTGGCTGCTCCATACGCAAGGGTGTTTTTGGCCCCCACTACACCTACCTCGGAGGCATTATTCACAATGTTTCCATACCCTTGTTTTTTCATGACGGGTACGATTGATTTGCAGCCGAGGAAAACGCTTCTAAGGTTGACGTCTATTACCCGGTCCCATTCCTAGAGGGTGGTTTCAAGACTCTTGAAGCTGCTCATACCTGCGTTGTTGAAAAGTACATCGATTTTCCCATATGTTTCAATGGCTTCGACCTGTATACTGGTCCATGTGCTCCACTCTGCAACGTCTCCGTGTACAAAGATGACGTCGCCTTTCTCTTTGATCTCTTCTTTGGCTATCTCGCCTCTCTTCCTGTCTATGTCATTGAGTACTAGTTTTGCTCCTTCTTGGCTGAATAACTGGGCTGTGGTGTAGCCTATGCCCCGGCCTGCACCTGTTATGATTATTACCTTGTCTTTGAGTCGATTCAATTCATTCAACTACAAGGGGTTATCGGGGTAAAACTCTTTCACGGGTTTTAGAAAGATTAAAGCAGTCCACAGTTAAGTTTTCCCTGTTATGTCTAGTCTAGAGAAGAATTATGAGAAACTAATGGAGCACAGTAAAGAGCTTGCAATAGTGCTAACTGAGAATGTATATGGTTATGGAAATCTATACGATCCGGAAGATCTTGTGGAGATTGTTACGGGAGTAGGTCTCGTGGTGGATCCTTTCATCGATTACCTAGATAGGAAGTTTGCGCGTATCTATGGTTATTAACTGGTAACGGCTGGCAGGTATTTTTCCTCCTTTTTATCTGTATTACCTGGTTTCAGTTGTTGTTACTTTGTGTAGGGGTTAAAAGGTGTGATATGTTTGTATTTTTATGGCTTATTCGTATATACGGTTTAAGTGGGGGGAGGGCCAGGATATGGATGAGTTGAAAAGGGAGCTGGGTGAAGGGTTCACTGTTCGGCGTCGTGAGTTTCCGGGTAACAAAGTAGAGATCTCCTTGTTTAAGGAAGACAGGATTGAGTTGATTATTACCGGGGATAGGATGAGGGTTCATGCTAACGCTCACAGGGCTATTTTGAGTCAAATCGAGGAAGGACCTTTTACGGCGCATGATATGAAGCTACGTGAGTTTATACTAGACCGATATCCACGTAGTAGGCCGACTCCTTTTCCGTGGAGCTTTCACTATGAGCCCGATTTCGAGGTGGAAGGATAGTTACTTTTTGCTAGATTTTATCTGTACCGGCTAGCTCTTTCTCTTTGAGCTCGCTGGTTTCATAGTTCTTGATTAGTTCTTCCTTTTTATATCATACCTGTGAATATTGAGTTACCTGAATAACGCCGCCTTTATGGTTTCATATTTATGTCACCCGTGTATCATCAAGGCTATGAGTCTACCCAAGGAGCTAAGGAGCCTCTACTATAAGCAACAGTATCGTCTGGTTGGAGAGCATAGCGCCGTCAAGACCTGTCACTGGTTGAACAGGAGCCTGAACACTCAGGGAAAGGAGACATGTTACAAGAACAAGTTCTATGGTATACCTTCTCACAGGTGTATGCAGATGACCCCCAGCCTGGGGCACTGTACTCAGAGTTGTCTATTCTGCTGGAGGGCGACTCCCGAGACCCTTGGTGTAGGATGGGAGCAAACACAATCCATCAGGAAGCCCATGGAACCGAATAAGATTATCGAAGGGTGTATCGAGAAGCAGAGGGAGCTACTATATGGCTTCGGTGGAAACCCGAAGGTCTCGCGTGAAATGTTAGAGGAGGCGCTTAACCCTGTTCACGCGGCTATTAGTCTTGAAGGGGAGCCTGCATTGTATCCGTTGCTGGGGGAACTTGTGGAGGCTTACTTGGATAATGGGTTTAAGTCTGTTTTCATTGTGACCAATGGGACGAGACCTGAGATATTGGAGAACCTGTGCTGTGAACCCAGTCAGCTCTACGTTAGCCTAAGTGCACCTGATGAGGATACCTATAAGAAGACGTGTAGGCCTATGCTCAACGGGTTATGGGATAAGGTGCTGGAGACCATCGAATTGCTGGATAGCTTTAGCTGCCCCACTGTGCTCAGGCATACTCTGGTTCCTAAGCTGAACATGCATAGTCCCGAGAAATATGGAGAGCTAGCTGAGCTGGGTAACGCTACATATATGGAACCCAAGGCGGCTATGAGCGTGGGAGCGGCTCGAGATAGATTCGGGTACGATGAGATGGCTTGGTTTGAAGATATTAAGACATTCGCGGTGGATATAGCTGAGTCTTGTAGCTACAAGGTTCTGGAGGAGCATAAGCCCAGTAACATAATCTTGTTGAGTCAACTGGAGAAACCTATTCAGCTATACTAATAATTAATAACCACGATTTGAATATGAGTTCGACATGATAGATAAAATTGGGATAAAGACCACGTTAAGAGATCTAGTAGCGTACAAGGTTCTTGATCCCGGTGAGAGCGAGGTAGCAGAGTGCGCCAAATTTAGCGGAGAATTGTATAAGTTAGGGGCGAAGCCAGGTGACCCCAACATGGTGTTATTCTATGATCCTAAAGATGATCCGGGTTGCCGCCGTGAGATTATGATCCCCATTGAGAAAGAAGTAGAGGGTATTGACACTAAGAAGATGCCAGAGATGAAGGTGGCGTTTATAGTCTTTATCGGTACGGATCAGCCTGTTGAATATTATTATGAAAAACTATACGAGTTTATCGAACAACAGGGATTAAAGACATCAACCCAAATGTGCAGTATAGAAGCGGTTTTCCAGCCAGATGAGTTCAACCTTAGCTATGGTAGCTTCATTGATGAGGATAACCCTGAGCATTGGCGAACTGAGATCATGATCCCTGTCGAGGAGTAAACCCTTTATTTATCCCCGGTATTCAATGACTCTGCTTGCGTTCGTGGTATAGTGGTAGAATTTTGGCCTTCCAAGCCAACGACCCGGGTTCGAATCCCGGCGGACGCACCAATAATTCTTTTAATTTTTTTTGTTGGATTTTCTTTTAAGATGTAAGTGACCTTTTTGCTATCACGTTCATTTTTGTAGCTTTTTCTTATTCTATTTGTTTTAAAGCTCTGAATTACTTGTAGGACGTAGATAGTTCCTCCTATCGCTTCAGGGAATATGTATAGTTACGACAGTTTGACCAGCGGCACGAGTAGTTAAACCCACTGTGTGATTATTGTCCAAGTCTATTGCTGTTGCTAGCATATCGCCTGAATCCCTATGGAGTTTTTTATTTGATCTAAAAATTATTGATGGGGTTAAAACACTAGGTTATTCAAAATTCTCAATTATTTTTCCTAGGGATTAGATTAAATGCGGTTATGCATGAGATAGCTAGATGAGTCTTGAAGCTGTTACATTTGACCTATGGGACACACTGGTGTATAACCGTAACTATGGAGAATTCAGACTGCCTGAATTAGAACGAGTGCTTAATGAATACGGATTAGAATTAACGCCAGAGGAAGTAAATGAAGCTTACATTAGTGGATTCAGATATAGTAGTAGAATGATCCCAGCAGAGGGATATAGACATATCGAGACGCATGAAATAGTAGACAAAGTTCTAAAGACAGTCGGTTACAGCTCAGATACTATAAGAGACGAGTTGGTTAGAATCTACGAGGAAGCAATCTTATGTGACCCACCTCGGCTCAAGGAAGGTGTCTTCGAGGTATTGGACTATGTTAGACCAAGATACAAGGTAGGTTTGATCAGTGTCACAGGTGTGAGCCCGGGTAGGATTATGCGAGATATTTTGAGAGATCACGGGATATTTCATTATTTTGATGTATTAACCTTTAGTGACGAGGTTAAGCTTGTTAAACCCAATCCCAGACTCTTCACTTCGTGCCTAGAGGAGCTAAATACGGAACCCCATAAGGCTATTCACGTTGGTGACAGCTTCAAGAGTGACATAGTTGGAGCCATTGATGCTGGGTATGCGTACAATCTGGATTAAGACAAGAGAACAGAATAAGGAAAAAGGATATGAACCGGATAAGGTTATAAAGAGTCTCAGAGAGTTACCTGAGGTTCTCAGATCTTTAGAATCCTAGTCTGCCTCTGCCGCGAGGTCTACTATTCGTTCAATCTCTTTACTGAGGTCATCAGGTAATCCCATTATACCTATATCCATGAATCCACGGATTATGGTTGATACCGCTTCATCGCGACTCATACCACGAGTCATAAGGTAGACTACTTTCTCCTCGGGTATCTCGCCTACGGCTGCCTCGTGGGTGATATTTGCTCCTCGTTTACGCGCTACAAGCTCAGGTATTGAGCCTATGTATGCTTCCTCATCAAGGATCAACCCACGGCACTCAAGGTGACCCTTACAGGAGACGTTATCTCCATCAATTAGACCTCTAACGATAATCTTTGAGTCATCTCTTGCTATGGCTCGTGTAATCATTTCAGCGCTGCTACTATCTCCCTTCAGCACAGCCTTGGTCCCAATGTCCATGTGGGAGCCAGGTAAACCAAATAAGATGCTATTGAAGCTGGCTTTGGATCCATCCCCCATGCAGACGGCTTCAGGATACATCTGAACATCCTTTACCGGTCTCATACATACGTAGTTAGAGACGAATTCTCCACCCGCGTCTATAGTAGTGGTGCTTCTAGGCCTGACTTTTGTTTCCTCGCCCCAGTGATGTATCATCGTGTAGTTTAGTTTGGCATCTTTTTTCACATATATCTCTGTCACACCTAGGTGGGCGCCTTCCTGGGCTTCACCATGCTGTACGCAGCTCGTGATAATGTTTGAACGTGATCCTTCCTCAGCGATGACAATGTTATGAACCCTTTGCTCGCTACCAGGTTCAGTGATCATGAGACAGGACTGTAAAGGGAATGTTATCTCGGCGCCTGATTTGATTCTGATAAAGTATCCTCCACTGTAATCCTCTTGAACTCGTTTAGTGATATCATCCTTATCGGGATCCACCAAACGCCACCGGTAATCATTCAGCCAAGGATGTTTCTTTAAAGCATCCTTTATGTCCATGATCTCCAGTTTTTCTTCGTAGAACTCTGTCACCTGTGAATAGATAGTGGATTGATCCACGTGGAAGAGGGCGCCGGATCTATTTTCCTCGGTCATCCCGGCTTTATGGGCTGCCTCCATTATATTCTCAGGGATTTCTTTGAGTCGGTCACCCATCTTCCCAATCCTCCTCTATCCTTACTTTACATGAAATACACTCCTTGTAGCCACGGTTCTTTATCTCATTGTAGATGTCACGTGGCTCAGGGAAGCAGTGCACCATACCCTCCAGCAATACGCAGGCGTACTTTGCCTTGACATAATCTAGAATATCTCCTTTATGCGTGATTATGAGGGCGCTGCTGCCTGAGTCCTCCAGATACCTCTGGATCTCTTCAGCCAAGAGTATTAGACTCTCCACGTCAACTCCTGAATCCGGTTCATCCAGCAGTAACAAACTCGGCTTCATGAAGATGGTTTGCAGCATCTCGGCGCGTTTCCTCTCACCACCAGAGAAACCTACATTCAAGTCTCTATCAAGGAAATCTGTTAACCTGAAATGCTCAATCAATTGAATCTCGGATTCACTGAAATCCTCATCAAACGCCTTACCGATACATATCTTCAACATCTCTGAGAGCGTCACCCCATCAATCTCAGGTGGATGCTGGAATCCTACTGCTATTCCTTTTTTAGCTTTCTCCGAAGCATTCAAGTGGGTTATGTCCTCGCCCCTGTAGAGTATCTTACCTGAATGGATTTTGAAGGGCGGTATCCCCATTATAACCTTTATTAGAGTGCTCTTACCCGAGCCGTTTGGTCCAAAAAGCAGGTAGCTTTTTCCCTCCTGAAGCACTAGGTTGATGTCCTTGAGAATGTTTTTTCCCTCTATTCCTGCTTGCAAGTTGTTTATCTCTAGAAGATGTGTTTTTTCCACGGTTTTGTCCTCTTAATTATTATTTATAGTGAAGTTTTACTGTATAAAAACCGGTCTCAGTTTATGTTCTTGGAATGAATCCGGGTACCTTTTCCCTGTAGCGTTTATATTGGTCTCCGAAGCGTTCTAGGAGCATCTCTTCCTCGCGTTTGGAGACCTGATAATATCCAGGGATCGCTACCCAGGGAAGTAGTGTATACCATTGCCGCCATGTGAGGGTGACCCCGATTATCATCAAGAAATATGCAAGATAGGAGGGATGCCGCACAATGGAGTAAGGCGGATCAGTGATCAATCTGTGATCGTCTGACATGCCCCAAGATACAGAGTATCTACCACGTACCATAACACTCCAAGAGTGAAGAAGGCAGCCACAGAGGAAAAAACCCAACCCACCCCCCGAGACTATGTTTAACTCTCCACCGTATACGCCTCGAAGATCAATGGCTATCAACGCAATAGACTCAGCGAATAAGAGGAGAGAACCAGACAAGGCTAGTATGAACCACAGGCTCATAGGAGACTCATTTGAGGATTTATCACTGGTTCCACTGTTTATGAGAACGTTTCTCAGACTTACACCCCAAAATACCATGAGTCCCAGTAAGAGCACACTTGAGACTGGTGTCATGTATAGGACATTGGCTGATTGATTTATTTGGTTTTACTGATAAAATATGAGGACTTAGTCCACGAAAACGGTTATCCTCTCAGGGTCAACAGTAAACCCATAGCCTGCCTCTGTTAACTCGTCTAAGGATAAGCGGAGCCAGTCTCCCCATCCCCCGGACTCAGTGTTGTCAGGATCCAGTGTACGGGGGTCATCACCAAATTCACGGCATATCTCGCAAAGAATATTCTTGGAGCCCCAGTAATCTAATGCAAAGGGATCCGAGGAGGCGGCGACTATGTCAGCTTCAGTCGCCTGCAGGTAACTGGTGCTTGGACCATTCTTGGGCTCAGCGTTCACATAGATGGCGTCCACGATGTTCAATATCGGTACCCTTGTCTGAGCCATCAAGGTCCCCATGGCGCCTTTACCAACCGCCTTATGAATCCTGTAGCCAAGACCAGCCGAGAGCTTGTCAGAGGGAACACCCATATAGTGTTTCACAGCGCCTGTGACACCGTAGATCATATGAGTCTTCAAGATCGGGACATTAACTATCTTAAGGCGATCCATATCATAGTCCTCTAGCTCGGACTTGTACACGCCATACTTGAAGCTTATCTGAGTACCATGAGGAGTGGTAAACTTGGGGTAAGAGATCACGGTATCCGTGCGAGACATGATGCTGGTCTCCACCACGTAGCCGTCCTCATTATCTCCCTCAGCAAACTCCTGAACCGCGTTGTTGGTGATCTCGTCCCAGAGATAAACCGAGACTCTGTGCTCGGCGTAAATATCGGCTACATCCTGCATGCTCTGGCTGTGATCCTGGGCATTATTCTCCATCCAGTCAAGGCTCCCACCCTTTCCAGCACCACCATACTGAGCCTGCCCATTATCAGCTATAACTATTTCACCCTTCCAGCCATCAGGGTGCTCTATTATGGCGGCTACAATGGATCTCACTAAGTCTGTGTTGGTTCCACCTCTCTCATCCCACTGACTGTTCACTTTGATGATTACCACATCATTATTACCGATGAAACCGCTTGGTCCCTGAGTCTCATCCTCCTTGGAGCTTTGGTATAAGGGTTGGTCATGGGAATCCATCAAGTCAATTAGACGGATAATGCAATCATCATCTCCGTGGGCGTCTGTTACCGTGTATATTATTGAGGGGGCTGGGTCTGTGGATTCCACTGTTTCGATGTTTAGGTTAATCTTTGTCAAATCTGATTCAGTGTATTCATTGTAACGATAGCAATTATACCCATACGAAGCGAACTCAATCAATAACAAGATCAAGACCGTCTTCCAATGCTCTCTTATCCGGTTGACATTAATGAAGGCCAACTAGCATTAGAAAAGTGGAAATCCAGAGATTAGCGTTTAACGACGCAGCTTGTTGACAGGTAAATATTGCTATACTGAGCTTGGAGCCCGTCCTGACTATGTTCCATAACATAAAAAGGACCCCCTAGAGAAAGAAATTCTCACTAAGTTCCCTCAATAACTCCACAGATGAAGCGGTGGGGTGTTATCTAGTATGCTAGGCTTGAATGCTCTTGATGCCCTCAGTAACCATGATGTATAGTGCACCTAGATTGCTTGCCAGCCCGACGCTTCCAGCGATCATGGATAACTCGGAGGCCGTCTCGACTTCAAGAAGCCTTAATACGATACGAGAGAGTTTGTGGCTGCGAACCACGCCCCCCACGGTTCCGACACTCATAGGCATTTCCAGTACGCCATAAAGGTCCCCGTCCTCATTCTTACTCCATTTAGTTAACGGTCTATACGTGCCTGTGATGGCTGCGTAGCTATGTGCCCCGGCCTCCACCGCCCTGATATCATTACAAGTTGCCAAGAGTAACCCGATTATTCCATTCATTATTCCCTTATTGCTTGTAGAAGCCCTGTACGGGTCAGCCCATGCGAAGGCATCGGCCTCAATGATATTATCCACCACGGCAGCGTCTAATCTTTCTTTGGGAACCGTGGTCGAGACCCTAACAAGACGCTCGGTGGCCAAGTTTGATAATATTCTCATATTTACCTGCCCACCTGTGATCTTTGCTATGGTAGGGGCGAGTAACTCACACATGGAATCTATCAGGTTGGCGCCCATGCTATCCCTGACATCAACGTAAATTTGTACAATCAACATGGATCCAACAATCGACTCCAGCTTCCTAACCCGTATATCAACTGCTTTCCTGCTCCTGCTAAGGGTATTCGCATCAACCAGCAAGGACTCTTTCTCCGCTAGCACCGCCTGTTTCGCTTTCTCCATATCCAGTACATCTAGAACCTGTATCTGGCCGATCATAATATTACCCGTAGCCGTCGCCGTGAAATTATTCACCAAGCCAGCACCTGTTGAAGCCTGGGTTACAACGCTTCGCTCTTCAGTGGCTATGGGAACCAGCACGGGTTTATTGTTGACAATAAAGTTCTCAGCTAATCCTAGGGGTATCTTTGTAATACCGATTACGTTCTCACGCATCTGATCAGCCATCTCAAGATCCAGTCCCCCGGTCACGGTTAGTATCTCTTGATCTAGTTCCGAGAGCTGTTCAAGAAATCTGGCTCTTTTTTCCTCTGTGGACATCCCATGAGATAGAGAGAGGTAGGGGATAAATCTTCATCCCGGTGGCTGGTATTTATGGAGTTAACATATATTCACATTATGAATCTTAGAACGCTCACAGTGATACTTTTAGCCAGTTTGCTTGCTCCCTTCTGCATGACCGCAGCTCCATCCAAAACACTGATCTTAGACGAAATTACCGCACCCGGGAAAGGCGAGGTGTTTCCCAATAGCAGGTACTGAGTCTACGGTGAGGTGAAGAACACCAAACTATTCAAGGTTAGAGAGGGCGGTGGTTGAAGTTATTCTCTATGATCAACAGGGAGTGTTATGAATAATCTCACTACCATGGCGAGACGCAGCATAATCGAGGCTGGCGATAAGGCACCTTTCCTTGTGAAGAGCTACAACATGTACGCTTTGGATAATATCAATGTTAAAGTAAAGAGCTATAAGAAAACACAAGCATCCAATTTTCCATACCTAGTCGTGGAGGAGGTATCAGAGGTGGTTAATGGATGAGTCTCGTGAACCCTCTCCAACAACCATGAGTACATCTACCACCTCGATGCGAAAGTCATAGCCACATTCTATAATAGAGATTGGAACGTGTTGAATATCAAGAGCTATGGGGCTAATAAATATGGGAAATTTGAGGCCCAGACCAGTGAGACATTCACGATACAATCAGATATCCTGAACCCATATCCATAACTCTGGTTACTCAGTGCAACAGATACTATCTAGAGCCAGAGTTAGAGATAAGCATCAGCGACACTAAGCCAGTGAAAAATAGCAATGTACAGCTAAACTACAGTAATTATCCAGTTACACCTTTACACCAGGTTGATATAACATTCACACCCCCCTCAGGATATTTCAGTGTGATCCCTGTTACACTTAACTTGGATAGCCATTGTACGATGAACATTAACGCATCAGAGATAGGACAATGGACCATGCAAATGAGCTCGATCCCATTGTTGGTTAACCAGAGCAAGGGATATGTCGAGACATCCAAAACAGAAGCTAGTTTTACTGTTGTGGAAGCCCCAAATATGGACTTATCCACGGATACGTGTTCAACTTATAATAATTTGGGAAACAGCATACCCGGATACCTTTTCGGATCACTTTTTATGGGCTGCGCTGCCCTTCTATTGTTTCTCATGCGAAGAGATTATACGTATCAAATATAATCCACGCTGCAGAATCATCAAAGGATTAATTTGATGAGCAAACTCGGGATACCGGTAGTCGACGCCCACGCCCATTACTTCAACGCCAACACTATGAAAAACTGGCTGAAACGTGGAAGAACCATGGAGAGCTTTACCAAGAGAACTAGCACACGCACAGATATGACCAGTATAGAGCTACCTGATGAGAACTGGGACACGGCCCAGAAATGGGTGGATGAGCTGGACAGGTATGGTATCAAATCCATGGGAGTCATGGTGGGTAGAGAAGCATATGATGAATTCAAAGAGACCATGCACCGGTTTCCGGATCGATTCATAGGATATGCGAACATAGACCCGGCTAATCCTGATGCTGTACAACGGGTTGAACAAGCCGCAAAGGACGGGTTCAAGGGAATCAAGCTTTACCCCAGCAGTTGGAAGGATCTCAAAGTCTACGATGACCCCTGCTACCCCGTTTATGACGCCTGTAAACGCAACAACCTCCTTGTCTTCCTTCACTTCGGGATAACCATTGGGAGCCAAGGAGATCTAAGAAACGGAAACCCTATCGACATTCAGGTACCCAGCCGAGACTACCCAGAGCTAGACTTCATAATCGCCCACTTCGGAGCCGGTTGGTTCAGAGAAGTATTACTGATGCAGTATCAAGCAGATAACGTTTACATGGATAGCAGCGGCAGCAACAGCTGGATGAATTACCTGCCATACGACATGACTTTAAAGAAAATATACAGGAAAGCCATACAGGCGGGTGGAAGCGAGAAGATACTATTCGGAACCGATAGTACGTTCTTCCCCCGTGGATGGAGGATTAGCATCCTGGAGGCCCAAGTTAACGCCTGCAGGGGGTTGAAAGCCGATGGAGTAATAACGAAGAAGGATATCTCTAACATATTCCATGATAACATAGTGAGAATGACTGGCCTCTAATCCATAGCCATAAAACCGCCTAGCGTGTATCCATCAAGTATGGATGATGCTGAGCGCCTCAACATTCTAATGGTACTCTATATCACATATTTCTTGACATCCACAGGTCTCGGGACAGCTACTTTTATATTACCAGTCTACGCCGAGACCCTGGGTGCCACATACACCGACCTTGGTTTTATTGGAGCAGTGGGAAACATAGTATACACAGCTCTAACCCTACTAGCAGGTTATACTCTAGACCGCTTTGAGAAGATCAGGTTATACCATTACTTCACCGTATTCGGGGTCCTAGTCATGATACTGTTCTCATTAGCCGAGACTATACCAGTCCTAGTCATCGTAAGAGGTCTACTGGGAGCAGCATCAGCCAGCTTCTGGGTCACCGCAAGCACTTTGACAGCAGAGATAAGCCCAAGAAGCCAGTTAACCAAGAGTCTCGGGAGATACAACCTTGCGTGGATACTAGGATTCACAGTTGGTCCCTATATGGGTGGAGTAATATCCAATCTCTACGGATATGATGTATTCTTCTTAGCCTCAGCTGGGGTAATAATCATCAGTCTAGCCCTATTGTTACTTAAGATACACGGTAGAATCAAACTAACCAGACAGGCAAGGCATCAAGAGACCAATCTAAGCGAGCTTAAGCCACTAATATTTAGCTACCTGACCCTAGTACCCTTCACCATGGTACTAGGCATCTACATGGCCATAATACCCGGACACATGAAAGTAGTTGGTCTAACAGCCTCCATAATCGGGTTATTACTCACATTCACAAACGGCATCAGAGGAGCCGTCTTCTTCAACGTGGAACGACTTGTTAAGTGGGGTACATGGAGAAGCCTATTATTGGCCACATGGCTCCTAGCAAGCGCAATGTATCTTATACGAATTGGTGAAACCGTATATGGCTTCGCAGTACCATTAGCCCTCTATGGGATAGGCTCAGGGATAATGACCCCCGTGGTACTGGACTTTATCAGTAAAAGAACCCCAGACAGACTCAGGGGAACAGCCATGGGGGTACATGAAGGTATATACGGCGTGGGCATGTGCATCGGACCCCTCATCGGGGGAACCATAGCAGACAATTATTCACCGACTGCACTCTACTCCATCTTGGTTCTCGTCTCTTTAATGATCCTCCCCTTCGGGTACAGAATGACCAGAGAACCTAATCCTTAAACCAGTTCCCGTATTCAAATCCGTGTGCCTAGACGTAGAAGACGTGGTTACCCATTAGCTGTCCTCATCGGTTTAGAGGATACTAAAGCACATATCTGGGACATTTACAGCAGATCCATAAAACCAGACACTGTCAACAAGAAGGAAACCAACCAGTACAACTACTATGAAGTAATAATAGACAACTTACGCCCCAAGATCAAACAAGGAGTAAAGACCATACTCGTAGCCTCAAGCAATGAGGACAATTATGAGGAACTTTATCAGCATATAAAGAAACATCAGCACTGGCTCATAGGGGGATACGAGCTCAACCAAGTTACACTTGAATACGTGGAGGGAGACGCTGCTGATAGGGACGCTGTGGTGGAGTTAATAGAGGAATCCAGGTTACAGGATACCATCAGGGAGGCATCGCGCGAGGATATTAAACGTGTTATGGGGGTTCTTGAAAAACGGTTGGGCACACCCAAGGGTATTGATACACTATTATTTACCCTCAGTGAGGTGGAGGACGCTGTGTATGGCGAGGATTTACAGCCCGAGTATATCTTGTTGACCAATGATTATCAGCGAAGGCACAGACGGCGCAGCCATAGGCTGCTCCAGATAGCCCAGAACAAGGGCATCAAAAGCATGATAGTTGAGACCAATACACCCATGGGTAAAAGATTAACCCAGTTCGGCGGCCTCATCTGCATGAAGAGTAGTTTTTAAAACAGAATAAACCCGTTTGAAGCCATGAAACCCCTCAAGGAGTACAATATCCACGCATTCACAGCAAGAACCCGATAAGAGACCCAAGAAATACATCAAACCAACTGAAGTCTATTTCGATGCAAACGACGGACTAAAAATACAGGGATAGATATACCACCCATAAACCATGGAGCTAGTCCTGGTTTCATGACAAACTGGATAGTGGGTCACACTGATCGATTTAATTTCAGTATAGCCATGCGCAGTATCTCAAATGGAATAAGCATGAGTGGAACCAGCTGCTTCGTATGAGAACTTGGATATCCCAGGATGATATTTCCAGCGGTAAACCGGCTTGGAATTTTGTTGAGAAACTATGTGATCATAACCCTTTGAAGTATTTTGATAAAAATAAGAACCCCAGCTATTAATCAACAGCGAGAGAGAATACAGGTGCCCCATAGAACAGACTGAACAATTATTATCGGCACTCAAACACTAGATGAGAATAACTCAGCTAATAAGATACCCAGATGAGGTCACAAACTCAGCACAGAAGGTAGAACCTCTAATCTAGTGACACGATTACGTCATATTTTACGCTAGTTTAATCATTATCTTTAACCTAATCCATTATTTCATAGCATTTTATCTGGAAAGAAGCTGTTTTAGAAATATTATTGATAACAATTTATCATCAACTTATTAGAAAATAACTTACCTAATACCTGCAAGTTGAGAGTAACGCCTTATTGATATTATTATTAGATTCTAGTTATTATTATATAATGAGAGTATTAACTTTGAAAAAAGATGCGCTTTTGCTCGAAGAATAATCTCAAAAAATGAGAAGGATTTACAGTGAGATCAAGTTAAGTTTCGTTAATAAACTCAGTGGCCTGCTCCAAAAATTTACTAGGTCGATAAGTATCTGCCATGTGGATTCCCAATTTTTTCATATCACTAAGGGATCTATTAGTATAAGGCTTAAAAATTGACTTTTTAGCCAAAGGAGAGACACACGCGCATACCCTTACACCTTGATTCGTCATCTTTTCCAGTATCTGATAATTCTCAGTGTTCTGAGGTGTTTCTTCGCCTGGCTGGTTTAATACAAAATCACTAAATATGAAAACCATTCTATCACTACGGTCATTGATGCTAGTTATCTCATCATAAGCCCATTTCAGGCTTTTACCTGGTACTGTTCCACCCCAAGTCATGTTTGTGAAACCACCGCAGTACTTCTTCTCCATCTCAGTAGTAGTACAGAACATCATGGAGATAAGATCCTCAAGAACTGGCATAATATTGATCTCATCATAAAAATCTTTTACAATGTGACTATTGGACTCGTAGAGGGTTAGTGCGTATCTTTCTCTTCTCAAACCCCACAAAAGCGGTACCATACTCATAACACTATAAGTGATACTGTTCAAACCCTCAAGATCATAGAACATAGTGTTACTGATATCAAGAATAAATACGATATGCCTTTTCTTCTTCATACGCTGCCTCATTAAGAAATCTTGCCATCGAATAGTCTCAATACTCCTACCCAGATCCAGTATATTCTCCAGACTCCGCTCCTCATCAATAAGATCAGGGTCCTCACCCGGTTGATACGGCATAAGATTCCTACTCTTATTCCAGTCCTCACTCCGCTCAAACTCGCGACCCAGCTTCAACAGCTTCTCTTTGAGGATCTCCTGCAAGACTTTCTGACTCTGCTTCTTCTTTATACCCTTCATTTGCCGGATACCCCTCTTGATGATCTCATCTTCTCCTGGACCGACACCTATATCGGGTTTATTTGCGTAGCTCTTGAACTCAAAGTCACTGTCTTGGGCGGCTATACCCATCTCATTCTCCAACCCCTTACCATAAGGAGAGACTTGGATCTCATCCTCTGACGCCTTCTGAAGTAGACTAAGAAAATCATCTCCCTCCAGATCAGGCTCGGGTAAAGGCTCATCCGGGTCAACATTAACCAATATCTCGGCGGCAACTTTCTCAGCCGTTTTTTGACAGTTAACGTGGCTTGTGATAACAGCGGCGTTCAAGAGATCATTGAAGGTTAAGTGTCCCTGTCTAAGGTATGGTGGTAAAAGGAGTTTACCCATGTTAATACCCTGTCTTGGGCTGGGTTTCTCCTCACATTCTCGGTGACGGCGCATTCTTTGAATAAACTCAGGGATAAACCAGTGAGCATACCGAAACGGGTAAGTCATATAGGCGTTTTTAGACACCTACACCAGCCTCTTCTCAACTATCTCCTCTATGATCATGTTAATTGTCTTACCCTCTTCCTTGACACGCATCTCTTTACTGAGTACGGCTGGTGCGAAGAACCTGATAGAGGCATCTTCGTCCTCGAAGCGTTCAAAGTACTTGTTCACAAGCCTTGTAAGGAAGATTCCTGAACGAGGGGAAGCAGGTATCTCAAGGCTGGGATTATTACGAGTCTCGTTAACTATATCATATATCTTATCCAAGGCACTCTCAGGTAGGTTAAACGCTGGTGTGTTCTCCCTAATTATCTCCATTTCTGTTTCCTTACTTGGATAAGTCAACCTAATCCAACTTCCAACCCTATCAACCAACACCTTACTCAATCTATAGGTTCCAGCGGTCTCGATGGGGTTCTGTGTCGCTACAAAAGCAAAATCTGGGTGAGCTTTAACCATCCCAATGGGGAATAAATGATAGTGACGCTCCTCAAGAGGCGCAATTAGGCTGTTCTGACAGAACTCTGTAGCTCTGTTCAATTCCTGAGCTACGAATAAACCCCCTTCCACCATTGATCTGATGAGTGGCCCCGGCTCAAAGCTACTGATGTTTCGCCCATTTCTGACAACAAGAGCAGGGTCAAATGTACCGATTAATCTGCTTGGAGTAACGTTCTCATCGAAAAAGACTTCGTGGAAGCTTCTTCCCGTGTCCTCAGCTACTTTTCTGGCTAGCAGGCTTTTCCCAACCCCCGGTGGCCCTACTAGGCATGGTGTTATCCCTGTGTCTAGGCTGTCTCTTAGTAAGTCATATGCTTTCTGGTATTGTCCTTTGAGAACAACTTGATGCTCTATCTTGATGTTCTCAACGATACTCTTCTCTAGCATCTTGCGGAAGCCCAGTTCTCTCTCCGCCATCATATTTATTTCCAGTGCTTAACTGCATAGTATGATTTAAGCATTAGTCAATGATCCCTTGTTTTATCTCACTTATAAGAGACAAAAAATACAGTAAATAGATTAATACATTGGGTTAGAATGCTTTAAAAGTGCGTACTGACTGTTTCATGTGAAATCGTTATTCTTAATAACCTTAAAGGAGTAGTGTAACGATTCACAAAGAGGGAAAACTTTGATCGAAATACGACTTCACGGTAGGGGCGGTCAAGGAGCAGTTACTGCTTCAAGACTTATCGCCATTGCCGCTTACGAGGAAGGACAGTATTCACAGGCTATCCCCATGTACGGAACAGAACGTCGTGGAGCGCCACTTACTGCCTTCGTCAGGATCGATGACCAACGAGTCAGGGAAAGGGAACTCGTCCACAACCCAGACATCAGCATTGTCCTCGACCCACTTATCGCAAAACAGCAAGCCGTCGTTGATAACCTCAAGCCAGACGGGCTTGTCATACTAAACTCTACAGATGAACCCGAGGAAGTTAAGCTAGGAGGAGACTTTAGAGTCGCCACCGTTGACGCTACAACTATCGCCCTCGAGACTCTTGGTAGACCCATTACTAATACCGCTATTCTAGGCTCATTCGCCAAGATTACCGGACTAGTAAAGTTGGAGTCTATCGAGAAGGCAATTATGAAAACGTTCCCTGGCCGAATTGGTGAGATGAACGTTGAAGCTGTTAAGCGAAGCTATAATGAAGTAAAGGGCCCAATTAAGGCAGTAGTCACTGATGCACCCGAAGAGAAAGTCGACATACATGTCGGTGGATACGGTGTACTCAAAGACGTCTCAAGCTGGCGTGTATTCACACCAGAGATCGATAAAGAAGCATGTATCGGTTGTAAGAGCTGCTGGATATTCTGCCCCGAGACAGCTATAGAGTGGGACGACGATACTAACAAACCATCAATCAGGTATAATGCCTGCAAAGGTTGCGGTGTCTGTGCAAACGAGTGCCCAGTCGACGCAATTGAAATGGTGAGAGTGGAGGCTTAATAATATGTCATATGAAGTAATGGTAGGAAACAAAGCTGCAGCAACCGCGGTTAAACTAGCCAAAGTTCAGGTAGCAAGCGCATTCCCGATTACACCTCAGACAACAATCACACAATATCTCTCAGAGATGCACGCATCTGGTGACTGGGACTTCGACTTCGTCAACGTAGAAGGCGAGCTCAGCAGCCAGGTCGTCGTTCAGGCAGCAAGCCGTGTAGGTGCAAGAACATTCACCTGTACAAGCGGGCCTGGACTACTTTACATGCATCACCCAATGGTGAGGACTGGAAGCTCAAGGTTCCCTGTTGTAATGGCCGTTGTTCACAGGGGTTACAAGGGCATGCAGCCCGATCACAGTGACTTAATGAGTCAGCAGTGGGCAGGATGGGGACACCAGTACGTTGAGCACGCACAGGAGATTCTAGACTCACTACTAATGGCATACAAAGTTGCTGAAGACCCAAGAATTAGAATCCCAATCGCAGTAGGATACGACGGATACGTTCTTAGCTACACAGCAGAGCCAGTAGAGATCCCTGAACAGGACCTAGTTGACGAATGGCTACCACCAAACAAGGCTATGCCAACCGTTCTTCCAGATGAGGTTGACCCCAAGACATTCTCAGCAGGATGGGGAGGAGGAGACCCACAGGATCCATGGAAGACACACCATGAAGCAATTCTCAAAATCGAGGACGTGCTCAAGGAAACCATGGATAGCTTTGAGAAGACATTCGGTCGCCGCTATGGTAATGGAATGATCGAACCATACATGATGGAGGATGCTGAATGTGCAATAATCGCGATGGGTACAATCGCGGGTACTTGTAAAGCAGCTGTTGAGAAGATGCAAGATGAAGGAAAAAAAGTCGGCTTAATCAAGCTAAGAAGCTATATACCCTTCCCAGTAACAGACTTCCAGGAATGGGCTAAGAAGCTAGACGGCTTTGCAGTAGTCGATAGGAGCATCTGTCCAGGTAAGGGCGGTCCAGTATACAGTAAGCTAAAGGATACACTCTATGGGTTAGAGGAGAAGCCTGAAGTACTACAGTTCCACGCAGGACTTGGCGGAAAAGAGGTTCGTACACACGACTTCGAGATGATCGGAGACAAGATCCTCAAGGCTGTCAAGAGCGACGAAGAAGTTGACTCAGTAACATGGGTTTAATAGGAGCAAAAAAGGAGAAATTGCAATGAGTGAAAGAATCACAAGGGCACAAATCCCAATGAGCGAGATGACCATTACCCCAGGCAGCGCATGTCAGGGATGTGGAGCAGCTCTTGCTGCAAGACTCGCTTTCAAGGCACTGGGTCCAAACGTTATCAGACATGGCATTCCATGCTGTCCAGACAGCGTAACTAAGACACCAAGGGCAGGCGGAGTTTTCGAAGGCGGTGGTGCAATGCTCACCGGTACAGCACGTGGCCTAAAAGCCATAGGAAGAGAAGATGTTAAAGCTGTAGCCTTCTATGGAGACGGTGGAACCTATGACATTGGATTCCAAGGTCTCAGCGGTGCAGCCGAAAGAAACGAGAACGTCTTCGTTATAACCAAAGACAACGAGGCCTACATGAACACGGGAAATCAGAGAAGCAGCGCCACACCAAAGTACTCAAGGACCAGTACAACACCAATTGGTCCAAAGAGCAGAGGTAAGGCAACTAGGAAGAAGAACATCCCGTTCATCTTCGCAGCTCACTATGTTCCCTATGTAGCCACCGCTAGCGTTGGTTATCCCGAGGACTTGCTTGCCAAGGTTAACTACGCTAAGGATATAGAGGGATTCAGGATGCTTATCATCCAAGCCCCCTGTCCAGTTGGATGGAGATTTGATCCAGCGAAGACCATCGATATCGCAAGATCTGGTGTCCAGTCAGGTATCTGGCCGCTAATGGAGATCGAGAACGGTGAGAGCTTCAAACTGAACTATAAGCCTAAAGAACTCAAGCCAGTCACAGAGTACCTAAAGCCACAGGCAAGGTTCCGACACATGACTGATGAAGAGATCAATGATGTTCAGAGCTACACCGCGACTCGCTGGGAAAGCCTACTATCGTCTGATGAGAACGGCAGGATTATAATATAATCCAGCCAAAACCTTTCTTTTTACTATTTTTTGATAAATTTTAATACAATACAGTGTAACCCATGAACTCGTTGATCACAATTGGGGCTGTGGAGTGTTCTCAAGAAAACCGGAATAGTTTCAGGTGGTTTTCTTGGGTTAGCAACGCTCAGTATCATGAATACGGCTTACACCAATGTATTGGATGAAATAAAATCCGAACTGGTCTTGAACTATACTTGGGCTGGGGCACTAATGTCCGCCTACTTTGTAGGCTATACCCTTGGTCAGATACCTTGGGGATTAATCAGTGATAAATACGGGTGTAAAAAATCTATAAGCCTCAGCATATTGGGTATAAGTCTATCTACCTTCCTTTTCGGTTACAGTGGCAACCTTTTTTCAGCTGTATTTTACAGGTTTTTATAGGGTTTACTGGGAGCAGGGGTCTTTGTACCGGGGGTGAAGCTTGTGTCTAGCTGGTTTAACTCAGAGGAAAGAGGTACCGCCCTTGGTTTACTTAACATTGGTGGAAGTGTGGGTATGATCATTGCTGGATGGTATGTGCCCTTACTCTGTGTCGGTAATGGATGGAGGGCAAGTCTTAGAATCATGGGCATATTTGGGGTACTCTCCTCTATCTGCATATTCTATCTACTTAGAGACAGAACTATAGTCTCTATTAAACGAATTAAGCTTGAATCTTTACCTTTGAAAAAATAAAGTTTTTGGATACTAAGTTTCATTCAGTTCATACGACTTGGTTCTTATTACACGTACATTGCTTGGCTATCCTTAGTGCTCAAAGAGGAATACGGATTAAGCATAGTTGCCACAAGTGGATCTATGTCTCTTCTTAACATAGCGGGGATAATCTCTAATCCTCTTGGAGGTATTATAGCTGACAAGGTAGGCGAGAAAAAAGTTCTTCTATACGGGGTTTTCTTCCTGATGGTTTCCACTTTATTATTCTCTCGGGGCTATGACTCTCCTGTTCTACTTCCCTTGGTTTTTCTGATAGGCTGGTTCATTAACTTCACTCGTAGCCCATCCTTTAGTATTGTACCTAAGTTATTTGGAGTACGGAACGCTGGAAGCATATCCGGGGTCAACAATACATTCGATTCACTAGGTGCCTTAATCTTACCCTTTCTTTTGGGATATGTACGAGATATATCAAACAGCTACACTATAGGCTGGTACTCGGTGGCAACCTTGTCCCTATTAGCCGTCTCACTTCTGTATTTCATCGAAAACCCAGAGAATGTTTAAAACAAACTCCCCATCTCTTCATGTTAGGTGAATCAATGCCATACTGTCCAAGATGCGGTAATGACGTCAGCGAAGACGCCGAATACTGCACTAAATGCAGAACTCTCTTGAAAGAGGATGTAGTGTACCGCTCTGTTAGGAAGCGTGATGAGAAGGATGAAAAAGGCGAAGATGACAGATATGGGCACATCATAGGTGGTCTCATTGTAATCTGGCTCGGAGTCCTGTTAATGCTGATTAACCAGAACCTTATCCGTGCAGCTGATTTTGGAGGTTTCTTCTTAATGGGGATCGGTGTGATACTGGTTTTCAGAGGATTGTTGGCATTTCAAGAGACTGGATCCATTGATCAGGGGTTCGGTTTTTTCATCGGTGGGGGGGATTCTGCTTCTCATTGGGGCCGGTATAGCATTCAATCTACGCGACTGGTGGGCTATCCTACTAATTGGAATAGGTTTGATTATAGTGATACGCGGTATAACCCAGCAACGTAGAAACCCGGTTCCTTAGCTCATCCACCCATATAATATTCTGTATACTCTATGCTCTAAGACCGTCCATGGCTTATCTCTACCAAAAATCCTGAATTAGTTCTTACCCTGGCTTCTACAAGGTCTCCTATCCGGTAACGGGGAAACAAGGGGGTTGATACGATGAGTTTGCCCCATTCATCTCTCTCTAACTCGTACAAGATCTTCGTCTCTCTATCGGTCTCTACTTCGAAAAAGTATAGATCATAGTTTGGTCTCCAATAAGGGTACTCGTACATCTGTTGACCAAAAGCGCCCTCCGTTGCAGTGTACATCTCGACTACTGATACGTCGCCATACATTTTCCTCAGAATCGGCTTGTACTTGGAGTATATCTTAGCTACACTAGCCGTATACAGTATTTTCACATCCCAGATATCCCTTGGATATTTCCGTGTTTCTTTTTCAAGTATCGTGCAAAACCTGTCTAAACTTAAGCCACGCCCATAATTGTGACTATGTTCTCCTCCTTGACTCTTTGGTTTATGAACTCGTATCTCTTCTCCCAATCACTGATCGATAACCTGGTCTCCAGTGAGTCTATCTCCCCCTGTCTGGAAACGAGAGATAATCCCGACATCATGGGGTTAAGTCTAGCATATCCCGCTGCTATACCCGTACACCACTTCTTTTTCCTTAGTCTTCATAGTACTGGTGTTACTTGGAAACTTTAGATTCAAGATACCCCCCATGAGGCTGGTGAGACCCCCTAAGTTAAAACCATGTTAAGTACGACGCGTGCTCCGCCCTTTATCAGGTGATCTATATGGGTCTCAGTTACTGGTAGTATCTTGGACTCTCCGGTGGTCCTCGGGTCATAACCCATGTCATGGGTTTCTCCGGGAGTAAAACCCTGTACTCCCCTGTATAATCTTCTCCAATTGAGGCTTTAGATCTCTATAGTTAACCATAGGGGCTCTCAAGCGGTAACCCTCTATTACTGTTTTGATGTCTCTAAGCCACGTGAATTATCCCTCTCTGTCTCACAGTAAATCCCCAGTAATTCCTTGAGTAAACTTCTGGGCATCTATTGCTTTCTCATAATACTCAAGATTCCTCTGAGCCCTATCTAATGCATTAGCGTACACAACACCATAAGTACGATCCCTTCCTATTGAGGTTATGATCGATTTAAAAACACGGAAATCGTCCATATTCACATGAAACGCCAATTCGTACTCACGGTAGCAGAGTCTAAGAGGTTGATCGCGAAAGCCGTTGCCGCTTTACCAGAAGTAATGGAGGCCATGGAGAACCGGACTGTGGTTGTTGCAACAGGTACAACAAACTCTTACGTATTAGAAGAGTTATGGGGAAAGAAAATTGATAAACGCGCCTACAGGAGCGGAATAACCACTCCACAGGAGCCTGATAGAGATCCAACGCCCGAGGCTGATAAGATACCTGACAAGGTTTTCATCAAGGGAGAGGTAGCGGATCAATATGATAGAGTCAACATTGCACCTGACCTAAAGAAAGGCGATATCTACATCAAAGGAGCAAATGTACTCAATTATGAGCATAACATGACAGGTATACTCATCGGTGGGATGGACGGAGCAACCATAGGGAACACTATCGGACACATAATAGGTAAACAGGTTCAACTCATAATACCCATAGGTTTGGAGAAACTTACATATGAAAACATCAATGATCTGCACCTGCTTGCAGCATCAGAGGACTATGAGGGCCCGAGAATGTGGCCAGTGACAGGTACAATTATCACTGAGATCGAGGCAATCGAGTACCTGACCGGTGTGGATGCCTACCTGTACAGCGCTGGCGGTATCGCTGGAGCCGAAGGCGCTATAAGACTGCTTGTTGAAGGATCTGAGGAAGAGGTTAAAGTAGCATTAGATCTCGTTGACTCTATAAAAGGCGAGCCTAGATATCTTTTATAAGCAGAGATACCCTGAGGGATCATACCCTCCACTTATTATCAAAACACGATATCCAGCTAGATCCCTCAGTTGATGAGCAACAGTTAATTGATCCTGGCGTAATACAACGTTTCGTAGAGTACGCTGATGTACAGCCGGATGAGACTGTTCTGGAGATAGGACCCGGCGCTGGTAATATCACTGAGGCATTACTTGAGAAAGCAGGTTACCTGATATGTATCGAGAAAAGCCCCAAGTACCTACCCGTACTCAGAGAAAGATTCTCTGATATCCCGAATCTGAAGATAATCAAAGGTGGCGCATTAACAACCTATTTACCTACTCATGATAGACTGGTCTCAAACCTACCATATATGATAGCTGAACCCCTCTTCCAGCGAACACTCAGATTTGAATTCAAGTCGGCCACCTTTATAGTACCCGAAGGATTCGCTGAATTACTACAATACGAAGCCTCTAATCACAGATATACAAAGCTATCCTATATCTCACAACTATTCTATGACACACAGCTCCATGAACACGTCCCAGCAACGGCATATCTACCGGAACCCAACGTATCCACCGCAATAATTAGTCTAAGACCAAGGCAATTGAGGTGTAGTGTTATGGGTATCATGATTGAGTTAACACAGCAAGGAGACAAATATACGAAAAACGGTTTACGAAAAGCCCTTATAAGAACAGATGTATGTGAGACAAAAAATCAGGCTCGGGGATTCATAGATGATCTTGATCTAGATGAGGGAATGCAGGTTACTCGTGTTTCAAGGTTAAGTCTCTTGGCCCTTCAGACCCTGGAAGAGAAAATCAGAGACCAAATATGACTGGTTAATAATTTATACCTTTCCAACAGGAGATTATAAACCTCCATGGGGTACCATACTTGAAAAATATAAAAGACATCTTCTACGGATACTGGATTCTACTTGGAACAATCTTCCTCCACTTCCTCGACTCAGGGTTATACTTTTACGGTTTCAGCGTATCTATACACCTATACGTTTAGAGTATGGTTGGAGTGCCGCTGCGGTATCCGGGGCTATTAGCTTCTCACGTCTGGAAGGAGGTATCGAGGGTCCCTTTGTCGGTTATCTTATCCCCCGTTTTGGAGCCAGAAAGATACTGGGTCTTGGTGTATTCTTGACTGGTCTGGGTTATATTCTGATGATATATGTTGACACTATTTGGGCTCTATATTTGGTATATGGTGGTGTGTTAAGCGTAGATTACAATATGGGATTTACCCATAGTCTATCCACGCTCATCAACAACTGGTTTATAAAGAAAAGAGCGCGAGCCATGAGTATTTATGCATTAGCCGCCGGAGTAGGCGGCGCTATTATTGTTCCACTATTATCTAAATCCATACAACTCTATGGGTGGAGAAGTACTGCTATATACAGCGGGTTAACTTTCTGTATCATTGGTTTCCCTCAGTACTTGTCTTCAAGAACTACCCCGAGGACATGGGGTTACTGCCTGACGGTGATACCCCTTTACTTTTGGGCTAAGATTCGGAAACAAGTTTGGAGTCAGAGAGCTAGTTAACCACTCGGGAGGCATTAAAATCAGGCACTTTCCGACGGCTCCTATTAGCGGAGTCATTGCGTACCTTTCTCTTGGGCTCCATTGTACTCCATCAAATACCCCACCTTATCAACATAGGCATAGATGAAGTAACAGCAGCCAGCATACTCGGATTAATGATCTCTATTAGCGTATCAGGCCGACTCATCTTTGGTTTCTTAGGGGACTATATCGAGAAGAGGAAGTTGATCGCTATAACCATATGATAATACAGGGAATCGGTGTACTGGTGTTTGCCTTCGCGTCTACCCTGTTTCATGTCTATGCTTTCGTTATAATCTATGGGTTAACTTATGGTGGGTGTATACCTTTGCTCATGGCTTTCCGTGGAGACATATTTGGTAGAAAAAAATATGCCCAGATGAGCGGTATAATGT
>WJJC01000195.1 GCA_014729945.1 Candidatus Bathyarchaeota archaeon | reverse complement strand
TGCAGCACATGGACCACGAGATATGGTTCGGTAAAGCCCAACAGTTATGGAAGGAGAAGGGCTCACCGGGTGACCTGCGGAAGCATATTGATGGAATGATTGATGATATAATCCATGGAAGAGAAGTTGACATCAACAAATATGGACAGATTCAAAATATCTATACAGGTCACGTTACGGGACGCTACATCACAGAAGATCAAATCCCAACTGATGCACAATTAAACAGAGAAATATTTGAGAACACCGTCTCATGGACTGCGAGAGAGATCGCCACAGGACAGGACATAGATGGCAATGTTAGCTGGGTAGCTGTAGGTACACGTATCGCAGTGGGTGTAGGAACAGGTGGACAATCTGAGTGGATATGGGCTCCTGCAGAAGGAACATACAGAGTCTATGATAACATGATGGCCGGCGATAGCGCGGGATGGGCTATAACGAAGGCTGTAGCATGGGCGGCCACAGAAGAGCTCGTAATCGGCAAGGGGATCCAGTGGGGTCTCGGCAAAGTAGCTCCCATCGCTGGAAAGGCATTGAAAAACGCTGGTAGCTACGTCGATGAAAGCTTCCCCGGAGCAAGCAAGATGGTGAAAGACGCCTTCAGTGAAGGTGGAGTCATGCGTAGAGACATAGTTGATCTGTGGCCGAATAAATCTAAGCCAGGACTACCAAGAGGTAGTCAACACATGTCTGCGAGTGAAATCGCTGAAAACATGAAGCGTGTAACTGAGAGTGGTCAAAAGGTACCAGGCTTGGATGACTTGAAGATAGGTCAGCGGGGGGGCGATGGAAAAATTGACGTAGATTTCGGTAACATGAAGTCTTATGATGGAGACCTTCCAATGGTTCCAAGAGACGTACGAGGCTTTGAAGAGGCAGCCGAGATGAGCGACGCTATCGTGGTTGTTCGTAAGGGTAACGACGCTGGCTTAGATGTCATCCAAACTAAACAGGCTCATCCCAAGAGTATGGATATCAAGGCGAAGAGTATCGATGAGACAGATAGGTTGCTTGGTTTCGATGACTCCCTTGCTATTGACGGTAGAGGTACTAATGAGGGGCTTGTCGGTTGCAAGAAGCCAAAGCTCCCAGATGACTTCAACACTAGATCTCTATCTGAAAGAGCGGAGATCATGGATAGATACTGGGATAGGATGAATGAGTTTGAGAAACTCGGGCCAGAGCTCCAACAGATGAAGAAACAGGGTAAGATAGAATGGGATCCAGAGACAGGGATCATAAGGAACGCCAAGGATGGAAGACCCTATGCGGGAGACAATGACACATTCATCTATCTAGACCCAGACACTGCTCAGCCGTTAAACCCAATACGGAACAATACAGTGAACCGGACTCTTCAGCAGAATGGCACTACACTACACAATGAGCACGCTGGGTGGAATTATGATGGTTATAAGAATACTAATCCCGGTAAATATGACCAATTCAAAGGGATAGATGAGAAGATATTAACCAAGCATAAAGATGGTGGCCTGCTCGCTTACAACCCCCGTACAAAGCAGTGGTATGAGGTAGCTTATGAGGGACCAACGACGCGGAACTATGAAACATGGATAGGCATAGGAGACAACTAAAATGATATACTACGATCAAACTGAAAGAGCCAAGATACTGGCTGACTATAAGGTCTACAGGGATATGCTATCCAACTGGGAGGATGAGCATCTAGATGATGACAACCCCTCAGAAGAAACAATGGACAAATACGCTGATATCCTCAATAAGATCACACAAATCACAAAAAAATATCTAAGAATGACCCCGGTCATCCCTGTCTCAAGATGTCCCTATAGTGCAGAGGTAACTTACTACAGCATTGACCACTATGGAATCGATGGACCATGGTGGGATTATACAAAGCCCTTGAGAGCACTAAGTAACCTACCAGTTACATTTCACACAATCACAGGCTCCTTGAAGCTTGAGGGCAAACCTGAGAAGACACAGCATCAGGTACGTCCTGGTCCAGAGAGACCATACCTGATCAAGCAACTTATTGAAGCAGAAGGTGTCAAAGCTGTAATATCAACAACCCAGATTGGGAAACACATGGGCTGCATGATAACCTACTACAAGGAAACCTTAGACATCCCTGTAGAACCAGCACGTCTCTGGGGACAATACCTGTGGGAGAAGATTGACCGTTTCGGTAATAGGATATATCTTGAGCCCCGCGAACGTGAACATTCATACATTTTTAACCTAGAAGACTGGGTTGATGAGGGTAAACTCCTCTGGATACAGCCCGGTGACAAAAAGTTCACCCTAAAAACCGGGGTGACAGGCTGTCCATACATTGGTATGGAAGGCGATACACGGTTCCAGATCATTATTGATGGTGAAGTAACCTACACGGAGGAGGAAGAGTAATGGAAACACCTGTACAACCCTTAGAAGCAAAGAAATATGTGATACCACGCTACGCTGTGGACCACCTATTGGAGAGCTTTCAGATAGTAAGAACCGAGCTCAGCGAGCTCCTTGATATACCAGATACCAATCAGGCGGACTGGAGCCAGTACGCTGAGGAATGGTGGGATCAACAAACTGAGGAAGACAAGCATATTCTACGAAAGATCATTACAGCCATGGGTTCACCCGTGCTTATCTCCAACATCTCAGTAGCACACGAGTATGAGTTACTGAACACAAGAGCCGTATTTACAAGTACACGGCTTGAAGATCCTGCTTTTATGATTGGTGTAGATGAAGAGGAGCAGAATTATCATGTGAGTTACGTGGATAGCGGTAACGATGTGCTAGCCACAGTGATAATGTATCTGGACGCAGGTGCTGACTTCGGCGAGACAGAGTTCACTGTAAGACTCAGTCTATACGAGTTAATAGCTTTCTTTGGTTTAATGGATCTGTACCGACGTAGCGAGTATATTGCTATGCTTGAACACACCAAAGAAAGCTTCTACGTGGGTTATGATGATATATGGAAGAGCGTTGAGGATGGGATGCAGTATCCAGACCTAAGATGGACTCTACCCTTTATTCTACCTCAGCTTATTCACGATATACAGCCTCCGAAACAGAACGACATTAACACAGCTGTTCAGAGTCTAGCCCAGAAGGGTATAATAGAATGGAGTCAGGATGCTGAGGCGTTCACATTAACGGATCCCAGTTTGTTTGCTGTGATGTCTATGATGAAGATCATCAACAAGATAAACATCACTTCTCTAGGGTTTAATGAATCAGGTAGTAGAGCGAGGAAGGGAGCCGTATTCCTCAGGACGGACCCGATCCTTTGGACAGTAATGCTGGAAGAAGGCGAAACAATATTTTCCTCTATCAAGCTTGACACAGCGGTAGATTTTGTACACGAGATACTATCGCCAACAATAGTTCCCGCGAAGAGGATAGAAGTAAAAGAGACTGAGCCACCAAAGGAAGCGGGACAGACACCCATGTGCCCGAAATGTGGAAAACCTGCCACTTGGATCGAGGCATATAAGCGCTGGTACTGTTACAGCTGCCAAGAGTATCTACCCCAGTAATTCTTTTTCATTTATTTACTCTGTATAACTTATGCCCACATAGCAGTGCTTTATATGCTGTTTAAGTCAGAGAAGGAGTCTATCTACGGCGCAGAGCGATACAGGAGATGTCCCAAGGTTTATTTCTGGGGAAATAAGAAAAAAGAATCTTACATCATACTCAGGATACCCGAAGAAAACAAGTATTGGTCAGACTATATTGCTGAGTATCCTGAGAGCAGCTTTGGAGGTGTAGCTGCAACTCTAATCTATCTTGAGGAGTTATTTGTACCAACGAATATCGAGGTAAATTATGATAAAATACTGGGAGACACATCCCCTGTGAAGTCGATGCAGAGCATAATCATCATACGGGTAATGCTCTTGATGTCCCTCCCTTAATCTAAATACTCTTTAACTATATTGGAAACCATCTCAGCGATGGCTGGACTCGCTGTTAAACCAGGGGACTCTATCCCTATAAGATTGATGAAACCTGGTAAACCTTTATCTTCTTCATGTTTTATCACGAAATCTCTTACAGGATCACCAGGACCCTGTAGCTTGGAGCGGATACCAGCCATCTCGGGATGAAGATCTTCCAATTTGACTGTGGGGAAGTATTTTACCACATCTCTCCAAAAGGGTTCCTTCTCTGATTCAACTGAGTAATCAATCTCGTCAACATAGAAGGCGTTGGGTCCAAACTTGATTCGTCCGGTTAGGTCTGGG
>WJJC01000194.1 GCA_014729945.1 Candidatus Bathyarchaeota archaeon | reverse complement strand
CATTGGTGATTCCCAGTAGAAGTAAACTCCGTCTCTATATCCTGTTACCGTTACATATACACTGCTAGTTCCATTTGCTGTTATCTGGAACGGTATACTGCGTGTCTCCTCTGGGTTTAGCTCCGAGACATAGCTTCCTGTACCGTAGATTCCAATAAAGTAAGAGTCTAAGGAGTGAAGTTGTACATCTAGCTGTGTAAGTTCATCAGTGCTAACGTTCTTTAAGTCTACAGTAATCCATCTGGTGCCTTTCTCAACTTGTTTTGGCTTTATTTTGTATTCGAATGGCCTCTTCAATCTCATCTTATTCAAGTAACAATACACAGGCACCTTTTTTAAATCGAAAAAAGAATTTAATTATGATTTTTCTCTGTTTCTTTGATGAACCAGCCTGGTATTAACAGTAAGCTTCCCAACCCACCGATCATACATACTCCTAGCTCTCTAAGTGTTAGAGGTGACAGGTCAAATATTTTAGATAATACAGGGATGTTCAATAAAGCCAATTGCAGGATCACTGATACTATGAATGATAATGCTAAGAACCTGTTTCCAATGAAACCATCTAACCCCATCTGGACAACATTATATTTATCAGATCTAGTCTGGAACGCGAACAGTATCTCATAGAATACTATGCTTGTCATTAGCATTGAGCGAGCCTTATTGAGGCTAGAATGAGTTGCAAGTGAATATCTGTAAATAGAGAAACTTACTAGAAATCCAAGTATTGATGATACTATAATAAACAACCAGAACCTATCCAATAATCCCTGATCAGGATCTCTTGGTAACCTTTCCATTATATCACTCTGAGGAGGATCAACACTTAGAGCTAGAGCAGGGAGGCCGTCAGTGATAAGATTGATCCAGAGAATGTGGATAGGTATGAGCGGGAGAGGCATATCAAGGGTTACAGCTGCGGTGATTAACAGAAACTCGTCAAAGTTAGTGGCGAGCATTAGTCTCAGATACTTGGTTATATTATCAAATATCTGGCGTCCACGCCTGATGGCGTTAACTATGGTTGAATAGTTATCATCCTCAAGAATCATATCGCTGGCTTCCTTACTGACATCTGTTCCCTTGATACCCATGGCTATACCTATGTCCGCTGTTTTCAGAGCTGGGGCATCATTAACACCATCTCCAGTCATGGCGACTATCTCACCGGCTCTACGGTAAGATTCGGCGATCCTTACCTTATCATCTGGACTAACCCGGGCGAAAACATGTGCTTCTCGTGTAACCTTATCTAGCTCCGAGTCGCTCATAGCCCTAAGATCTTCTCCAGTGTAAACCCTGTTATCCTCTCCGCTTATGATTCCAACCTGCTTGGAGATGGCTTCAGCGGTTGCCGAATAGTCCCCGGTTACCATAACCGTCTTGACCCCTGCTTTACGAGCAATCTCTATCGCGTCCGAAACTCCTTCCCGTGGAGGATCAATCATACCTACCAACCCGAGGAAGGTGATATCCTTCTCAAGTGTATCCTTGTCATACTCCTCTTGCTCGGATACATCCTTGTACCCAAAGGCTAGAACCCTCAGAGCATTCTCAGCTAGTTCTTGGGTCTTTTTCTTATATTTTTCGATGGTATCTTTGTCTAATGAGCTGGCTTCTTCTACTTGATGTATCTTGTTACTTTTCTCTAAAATTACTTCTGGTGCACCTTTCATGTAGGCTCGTGTCTTGCCATTGTCTTCCTTGTAGATGGTGCTCATCATCTTTCTTGCTGAGTCAAAGGGAAACTCATCCACTAGTTCATAGGATTCATCAAGCTTGTCTTTTGTTATCTCCAATTTCTCACCTAGGATGAGTAATGCTGCTTCTGTTCTGTCTCCCATTACTTTTATTGAGTCATTTTCTCGCATGATCTCACTGGAGTTGCAAAGAACCCCAGTTTTCACTAGTAGTTCAAGTTGTTCATCATCAGTTTCAACTTTTTTATCGTTTTCCCTGATTTCCCCCTCAGGACTATAACCGGATCCTGTTACCTCCAGTTCTCGATCCTGTAGTACTACCTTTTTAACAGTCATCTCATTTCGAGTAATAGTCCCTGTCTTATCACTGCAGATTACTGTAGTACTGCCCAAGGTCTCGACTGAGCTGAGTTTCTTCACTATGGCATTATTTTTTGCCATCTTGTTTACTCCAAGAGCTAGTGTGACTGTTAACACCGCTGGGAGACCTTCTGGTATAGCTGATACTCCTAGGCTAACAGATGTGAGGAATATCTGGGTAAGCTCTGTGTTAAGGAAAAAGTAGCCGATAGCGAATACCCAGATATTCAAGATGATGCTTATAGCTGCAAGGCGACGCCCCATCTTCTCTACTTTCATCTTCAATGGCGGAGCCTCGGATTCAACTGACTGGACCAGACCAGCGATCTTACCGAACCTTGTTTCCATTCCCGTGTTGACTACAACCGCTCTCGCTCTCCCTGATGTTATTGTGGTTCCCATGAATAGCATGTTTGAAGCATCCTTCGTGGCTTCTTGGAGAACCTCCTCATTTTTAGAGACGGGAACCGATTCACCTGTTAAGACGGCTTCGTCAACCTGTAAATTGTATGCCTTAATTATCCTGCTATCCGCAGGGACCCTGTCACCAGATTCAAGGATAACGATATCCCCAGGGACGATTTTCTCAGAGTCTATTACTTCTTCGTCTCCATCTCGTAGAAGAAGAACCTCTTGTTTGATCATCTTCTTCAGTGCTTCTACTGCTTTCTCAGCCCTATATTCTTGGAAGAATCCGAGTACTGCATTTATTACAACTATGAATAGGATTACATATGTGTCGGTAAATGGTTCCCCTTCTACTGATGCAGTGTAGGCTGAAACTGCTGCAGCTATTATCAGGATTAATATTAAAATACTCTTGAATTGGTCAACTAGTATATTGATTACTGATATTCCAGATTCTTCTCTTAGTTTATTTGGGCCATATTTTTCAAGTCTATCCTGTGCTTCATTATCTGATAATCCCTCTTCATTAGTCTCTAGCTTATCAAAAATAGTATCAAGTTCTAAAATCTCCCAGTTATCGGACTCTGACAATTATATCAGATGAATGTCTACAAGGAGAATATAAAAACGGAAAACAATAAAATAAATTACAATTACTATTTAGTAATTAAATTATTTTTATTTAACTATTAAAAGTGGTAACTCAGTTTTCTGGGCTACCTTCCGTGTTTTACTACCCATGATTAACTCTTGGTGTAAATGCAATCCTTTATGCCCCATTACTATTAGATCAATATTCTCAGAGTTTACATATTCTATTATTTTATCAGCTACCGGCCCCTGATCTAGCTTTGTAGATATTTTTATCTTGGGTTTATTCTGTTCTCCCCGTTTAAGCTCGTCATTCAATATTTTTTTCCTCTCTTCAACTAGCTTATCAGAATCATTGAATTCTTTATCTTCAAGATGGGGTGAGTAAGTCTTTACTACAGGCTCGGGCAATATATTCAACAATAAAACGGTTCCCTTGAATTTTTCAGCGATTTCAAGAGCATAGTCTAAGGCTTTTTTAGCGTGCTCTGAGCCATCTGTTGGGACTAGAATTCTATTTATTTCTATTGAGGACATTATTTGATATTTAGTTATAATGATTTATCAACGTTAACGAACGTTCTAATCTTTTTTGTCTTTTAATATCTTTTTCATTATAATAGGGGCTATTAAAGAGTAAAACATGATTGAACCCAGTACTACATAGAATACCAAGTTAGGATATATCTGAGGGTTGGTTATAGCTATTTTATTAGGGTCATAGATTAATGGTAATTGAGCGAATACTAGTGCTGAGGTACCTAAAGGATAACAGAGTCTAGTTACGTTTTTTTCTACTTCTGTGAAATCAAGAATATTACTTACTCCCGAGCTGACGAGAAAGCGGACTATAATTAATAAACCTGTGAGAGTTATCCCCGTATATAGTAGATTAAAGTTAAGCTTAACTATAAGACCCGTGTAGACAAAGAAATATGCTTTCAATACAAATGCTATTTCCTTGTTAAACGAAACTATCTCTTCGATATCAATACGTGGACTAAACCCAAACTCCTTTGTGATTCTTTTTGGGTTAGATAGTGTCACCCCGAATATGAAGCTAGCCATAGTACCTGCACCTTCTCCAAAGGTTATCTCTGCAAGGTAGTATACAATGAAAAGGATAGATACTGTGAGCATATAGTTGTATCTTCTACCCTCAAACCTGTGAAGAATGAAAATCCATAAAAAACCTGCAGCCAACCCAAACAGGCTTCCCAGTAAGAAGACTGAGAAAATACTAAGAAGCGTATCGGAGTAGTGAATATCCCCCTCTACAAGGACCTTGATCAAAGAGACTGCCACCATTATTCGTATTGGGTCAACGATTGTTGACTCTAATACAAGCATTGAATGGACCTCTCTTAGGTCTGGTAATATTTTTGATATTTGTTCCAGTAACCCATAAACCGCCACAGTACTAAGTCCCCCGAGCATGGTTCCAAGAATAAGGCCCTTTATGAATGTGAATTCAGGGATAATCCAGGGCGATACAACGCCTGTGCTAAGTGTAATGAAGATGAATGTCAGATAGGTTAAGCCTGAGGTTTTCTTAATTATCTCTCTAAACTTTGTGATTGTGGTGTCTATACCTGCGTCAAAGGTGATTAATATGATGGATATTGTTCCGATTATTGGAGATATATCCCTAAAGAACTCTGTGGGAATAATCTTAAAAACTGGTCCAATGATTACCCCAAATAATAGTAGCCATAAAAGATCCGGTATCTTTGTTCTACGGTAAATCATACTACTAAAGTAGCTTAAGATTATTATCGAGGCAAAGAAAACAAGAACTCTAAGAGGTTGTATTAATTCGAATCACCTAACTACTTAGAGATATTCATAATTTTATTTAAATTAAGAATATACCAAAAAATGAGTTAATAATGAACGAGATAGTTCTTTAAAAGCGATCAAATTATTTTTCTAATCATGAAGGATAAGGAAAGAGCCAAAAAAATACTTAGTAAACTGGGTGAAGAGTATGAAGTCAATGGGACGGCCCTGAATTTCAATACCCCTCTAGATCTCCTCGTCGCCACGATCTTATCCGCCCAGAGCACTGATGAAAAAATAAATGAGATAACCAAAGACTTGTTCAAGAAATACAACAAAGCTGAAGATTACGTTAATGCATCTGATGAGGAGCTAAAGGAGGATATCAAGTCAAGTGGTTTCTATAATCGTAAAGCTGATTGGATTAAGGCGGCTACTCAAAAGATATTAGAAGAATATAATGGAGAAGTCCCTGATAATATGGAGGATTTAGTGAGTCTCAAGGGGGTCGCTCGTAAAACAGCTAATATTGTATTACAGAACGCATTCGATAAAGTAGTTGGTATAGCAGTTGATACCCATGTTGATAGGTTGAGCCACCGGCTAGGGTTTACAGATGAGGATAATAGGGACAAGATCGAGATGGATCTAATGGAGGTCTTCCCCAAGGATGATTGGATGAAGATCAACTATTTGTTAATAGAACATGGAAGAACGATATGCGAAGCCAAGAAACCCCTGTGCAGTGAATGTGCGATAAATGATCTATGCCCTAGTGCCTTCACATTTGAACACAATAAAGATAAGAAATAATAATCTCTAAAGTTTTTAATCAGCTTAGTTT
>WJJC01000193.1 GCA_014729945.1 Candidatus Bathyarchaeota archaeon | reverse complement strand
TGCTTCAAGTATGGGGCAAGTTGTTGTCTCACCCTTGTTGCCTTTCCTAGGTGACAATCTTATGATGAAAGGTGATAAGACTTTAAGAATATTTGAACGAGAAGAAAATGTTGAAAAACTAATCCAAAGATTAGAAGATTTAGCTGTAAAGGGGATAGAACCTGAAAAAGAGCTAAAAAACGAATTAGAGTATCGAGAAAATAATGAAACAAGCATAAAAGAAGAAAAAGGGTAACATAAACTATTTTTCAATTAGTTAAAAATGATTGCAATAAATTTATTGTGCTATATTTCCTGAACCCTGTTTTTCCCAGAGAACGAGAATAAGTTTCTAGTTTCATTAGATCTTTTCTTTTGTATGGGTAGTTATTTTTTATGAGAAATTAGTAAAAATTCCTTTAGAACTAGAAATATTATAAAATATCTAGTTATTGAAAAAAAGTATTATATATACAAAGTAATGATATTGATTCAAGTCTATATTCATCACGAGTAGCTCATAGTTGCTCTCAGGGGTAATTATAATTCTCTGTGATGAATAGGCTAAAAATGGAAGGAAAAACAATGGCAATTATAGTAGAAGGACGAGTGATGACTTTCCTATTGATGGTCATCTTCTTCGTCTTAATGTACTACTTCATGGTACTAAACAAGGACGAACAGTATACTATTAGAACTATGCCAGCATTAGAAGCAGTTTCTGAAGCTGTAGGAAGGGCAGCAGAGATGGGGCGTCCAGTTCTTTGGACACCAGGTATGTCTGGGGCTTTGAACAACTCAAACCAAGGGCCTCAGGTATTAGCTGCCATCAGTATTCTCCAATATGTTACAGAGGAGTGTGTTAAGGCTGGAGTTCATATTCAAGCAATTATGCCTCTACCAGATGCATTACCCCTTGTCGAGGAGACAATGCGAACAGCATACCTACGGGAAGGAAAACCTGAAGAGTTTGATCCCTCAGAACAAATTACATTTATCTCTCAGCAATCACCCTATCTGACTGGAGTTTTAGGCTATATGAATAGAGAAAAACCAGCCTCAAACATCCTAGTCGGTGGTTTTTACTACGAGTCAGTTGTAATTGGTGAGGCAGGTAATCACGTTGGAGCAATGCAGATCGGTGGAACAAACAACACCCATCAGATGCCGTTCCTCGTAGCAACCTGTGATTACATGCTACTAGCTGAGGAGCTATTCGCTGCAGGTGCTGCTATCAGTCAAAACAGAGATATGCTTGGTTCAATTAAAGGAGAGGACTATATGAAAATAATCCTAATGGCGATAACAGGGATTGGTTTCATACTAGGTGCACTAAACATAACAATAATTGCTGACCTGTTAGGAATGTGATGGAAAAATGTCAAATATACTAAAACAAGAAGCAGTTTACATACTTACGGGAATAGTCACAGTTTTAATGTTGGTTGAATACTTCTTTTTTGCTAGCACCCAAATATGGGCTGAGACTATAAGAACTTGGGCTGTTATAATTTTTAACATCTCACTTGGTCTCGGAGCAGCCCGATTATTAATACAACACAGTATGAGGGTTCAAAGGCAGAGAAGAGATTGGCAATTCAGCGTAGTATTATTAGGGCTATTCTTAGTAATGATCTTGACTGGTTTTGCAGGTTACATCACAACAGGTGTACAGACAAATAACTCTATTTACAACTGGTTATTCAATTACGTCTATACCCCACTAGGTGCCACAC
Organism: Candidatus Bathyarchaeota archaeon; assembly: GCA_014729945.1. Next base: position 9,544 of record WJJC01000193.1, on the reverse strand, counting down.
TATATCCAATTACTGGTTTCTATATCTTCTCAGCAGCTTATCGTGCTTTCAGAGCAAGGAATATCGACGCAGCCCTAATGCTAATAGCAGGCTGCTTCGTTATGCTTAAGAATGCTCCTGTAGGCGAGGCTATCTGGGTAGGGTTTGCGACCATAGGAAATTGGTTCCAGTTCACTGGTCAAGTACCGGGAATGAGAACCTTTGCTATAGTAGGTGCTTTGGGTCTAATCGCGTATGGATTTAGAGCGTTACTTGGTAAAGAGCGTGGATTCTATGCAGGAGGCGAGTAAGAGTGAGTATAGCAAGTAAACTAGCTGATATAGATCGTAGGGTATTCTATTGGATACTCTTCGTGGCTCTTATGGTTCCATATCTTAGTCCAATTGGATTGCCGATTAACATAGCGCCTAATACCCAAGAACTATACGATGGTATTACCGGTGACTCTGTAGAGGAGGGTGATGTATGGATTGTAAACTTTGGCTATGGCGTCAGCGCTTGGTCAGAGTGTCACCCAGCCGTTACAGTCTGTACAAAGGCATTATTCAGAGAAGGTGCCAAGATAATATTCGTTGGTATACATTACGACGTCGAGCTTACCTATAAGAAGCTACAAGAGACAGTCCCAGATTTCGCTGACAAGGAATATGGCGAAGATTATGTGTTCCTTGGCTATTTCACAGGCGGTGAATCTGGTGTTGCTCAGATGGCATCCAGCATAGAGAGCGTGTTCCCAGAAGATCACTTTGGAACGCCCTATGATGAAATAGCGATGCTACAAGATGTCGAAGATGTACACGATATAGCTGGTGTCCTTTCCTCGGATACAGGTGACTACGGCGGGCACTTCATGACACAGTGGCAAGCCGCATACGGAACAAAACTAGCAGAGATAGGAATCGCAATGAACGCCTCAACTGATCTGCCTCGATGGCAAGCAGGTAACTTCTTTGGTGTAAGCGTAGGCTCACGAGGTGGAGCAGAGCTAGAGAAACTCATTGGCGAACTTGGTGATGCTACCGTTACAATGGATAGCATTAACGTAAGCCATCTGTTAGTTGTGTTTGCGATAATACTAGCTAACATAGGAGTAATCACAGAAAAACTAGGAGGTAATCAATAATGGCATATCCAACAGCGACCTGGGACGTAATCGGCCTATGGGTGGGTTGGGTCCTTATGCTAATGATATACAGCCTACCGCTGTATAAAGAAAATGTAGCTTATAGGACAGCAGAGCACATGTTCATAGGTGTTACCTTGGCAATTTCAATTATTGTCAACTTTAGTAACGTTATGAGAATGTGTATAAGGCCTTTAATGCAGGGTAATCTACTGATGATCGTACCCCTAATTTTAGGGTTAATGATCTTTACGATGCTAATCCCTGAATATCGATGGATAAGCAGATACCCAATTGCAATACTGGTCGGAGCCGGATTCGGACTAGGTATCCGTGGAACAATAAAACCGAACCTTCAGGACGCTATTATCGATACGATAACAGCTCCTACAAGCGGCGGTCTAATGGCCTGGTTCAACTACCTGTACGTAGCTGTAGGTCTAATCTGCAGTATAATGTACTTCATGTTGACCTTTGAACACACCGGACCACTAAAGGCACCCACAAGGATCGGACGATTGTTTATCATGGTTGGTCTAGGAGCCTACTTCGGTAACACAGTACTGTTCAGGTTCACGATGCTAGCAGGAAGAGCACAACACTTCCTGCAGGTACTGAAACTAATACCCATGTAACTAACCCAACTTTCTTTACACTATTTTTCAAAAAACGTTTTACATAGTTGTAACCAGAGATAACTGATAACCCATGGATCAGAGCACCATAAAAAAACTATTAGAGCAACAACTTATCTCACCGAAAGCAAAACTAGAGGCATTCCTAGCAACCAGTCTAAAGCTACGTACAGCCAGTCAAGTCACCATACCCGCAGAACTACCCAGCGGCCTAGAAATGGGTAAAAAGATCGATCAAGCAGTCCAACCCCACATGATCAAGCTCCAGAAGATAAAGGATATACGGCAAAGAGCGTCAGCTGTCTCTAAGTTGAAGAAGCTTCTCGAGAGGCACTTTGAGGAAATTGTTGAAGGGTCCGATGAATACAAGGCATATTATAAATGGGCTAAGAACAATGGATTGAGGGTCAACCAGATTAAGGTAAGGCCAACTGTTCACGAGATGTATTTCTACACAGATAGGGGAACCGGGAGAAAAATCAACAAATTAATGCGAGAGCGAGAGAAAATACGTAGAAAGGTACAGCGAAAACCAGGAGAAAACATAAACAGCATACGATTCGCTTACCCAGAAGAGTTTGAACCTAAATGGCTCAAACATCTTGGACACATACTTGGATACCCTGATTGTTGCGTAGAACAATACGCCGATGATAGGAAAAATGAGGTAAACGTTGAGGCTAGAGCAGCCCAACAATTGATAGATGCCCTGAAAGAGGAAGACGTTGACACTCATGTTTACTACACTGGATACTTTTTTCCCTGTACCCCCAGATGCGAAAAGGCGCTAGAGACAGGATATCAATGGCATGAAGCCTTCAAAGAACTGGGCATGAATTTAGGTTCCATGTATGAGCAGAACATCTATGTCAACACTGAACTAGTTCTCAAACAACCTGAACTCATACAGAGATACCTCTCACAGTTTAAACCAAAAACAAGTTACTAAGGATTAGGATAAGGCGGAGGATACTCCTCCTGATCAATCTCAACTCTCTCTACTTTGAAAACCACAGGTCTCTCGGAGTCCGGGCAGCTAAAATATGTGATCTTATCCATATAATCCCAGGGCTCTGTTACTTCTCGGGTCATGGCGCTGGTTAAAGGAAGAATGGCACTGAAAGCAGCCAGACAGACGCTGTCCGTTTCCTCTAATAGGAGCCTGCCAGGGTTCCCGGTGACAGTCATTTTGTCCCCAACTTTATACATCTTACACGGCCCAGAAACATGAATAGATTCTCCATCAATACTACAGGGCTCGTTTACCTCCACTACCTCAAATACTACTTTATACATAGTCTATCCTGAAACATTTGATTGTAAAAAAGTTGGCTTTACTCGGATGTGTCATCTTATTTTTCGTTCCAATTCTGAGTATGATTTATAGGCTGTGAGAAAGTAGCGTTGCTAAAATGCAGTACCATCTGGTTCTCACCGAGCGATGTAATAAACACTGCACCTATTGCGGGGGAACAAGACACATAAACGGTATTCCCCTGGATGTCACATATCCTATAGACACGTTGGTAGCTTTCATAAAACAGGATCCGGATCCAGTTATCGGATTCTATGGTGGTGAACCTTTACTAGCACTGGATTACATGTATCAGGTAATGGACAAGGTGCCTGCAAAAGCATATACTCTCCAGACAAACGCTACCAAACTAAATCTGATCAAGGACAAGTACCTTCACAGATTACACTCAATACTCGTGAGCATCGACGGCGGAAAAAAAGTCACGGACTCATGTAGAGGAGAGGGCACCTATGAACAAGTAACCAATAACCTCCTGGATATAGAGAACCGGGGATACAGCGGCGATATAATAGCGAGAATGGCGTTCAGCAAGAACGGAGACATCTACCGAGACGTATCTCATCTCCTGGAAATGGAGGCACCTTATTTTGATCATGTTCACTGGCAGCTTGATGTTTTCTGGTCCATATTAGAATCTTGGAATGATCTTGAAGAATGGTTGAAACGATATGAATCAGGAGTATCTCGACTAGTCACAGATTTCACTGAATCCCTCAAGACCGGAAATCCCTTAGGTATCGTGCCGTTCATACCTGTGCTCAAAACCTTGTTGACGGGGGAAGAAACACCACATATAAGATGTGGCGCAGGCGCAACAAGCTTTGCTATACTTACTAACGGTAGGATTGAGGCTTGCCCAATTGCACCGGAGTTACCCTACAGTAATGTGGGTCATATAAATGACTCATCAACTAACGAGATCCGTGAAAGCATTCCAGTCGGTTCACCCTGTACTGAATGTGATGTACTTGGTATCTGTGGTGGGCGATGTTTGTTCGCAAACAAGAACAAGTATTGGGGTATTGATTGGTTCAATAGGATATGTGAAACCACTAAACACATGATTAATGAACTACGAAAATGTGTACCCACTGCAAGGAGGCTCATTGATGAAGGGATTCTCGAATCTGAGTTCTTTAATTATCCTGAAATAAATAACGGCTGTGAGATAATACCCTAATAACCACGTATATTATAAGCTATCTGTAGACCCTTGGACTATCTAAAAACGATATTGGAACACTTCCCTATCGAGATAAAGACTACTAATCAAATCCATCTTGATAATGTCACCTCTTCAACAAGGCTTTACAAGTTAATTCCAAGAAAATCCTCTCCTCCTATGCGACATAAATACCGATGTTTATTTGATAGATACACCTGCCGGTCGCGAAATAGCGTGCCATCCTCACTTAATATCCAAAGAATTATCCCTTCTAAGTATAAACGCCGCTGAAATATTTTCAGCGATTATTAATGAATTGAGGCTTGTCACAGTAGATTCAGCACACTTCATATTCTCCGGGGAAGCTCCGGTTACATGGTTCATAAGGCGTTATCTGATCTCCCAGTAATTAATATTAGAACCGAGTATAGTACAGACGGGTATAGAAAACATTCAGATGACTCTAGGATGATACAGGTATCCTATAGTGATTACAGGGAAACCGAGATAGATACACTAATCATACCAGACACCTATGCCACAGGTAGAAGCGCAGAAGTTGTCCTCAAACACGTTATAGAAAAAGGAGTCAAGGCGGAAACCGTCGTAATATACGGGTTTATCGCTGTTTCGGCCATCAAACGATTATACCGGTTACTGGATGAAAATAATATCAAACTCACAGTCTTCAGCATCTGCAATATTACCCAAATATGTTCCAACAACTATGATATGCCTCTATATGGATTAGATGAACAACTATACAGAGAAGAATTTGGGATTAGACCCATGGGATCGATAGTCTCCATGGATACCTTACGGGATATGATTCCTCTATATGTTCCCGGTATGGATCAGCCAGGGGACTGGAGTGAGCGGCATTCATATCTTTATAATGGGCACAACTATGAAAATGGCAACATACAGGGGCACCTTGAGAAATCCATCCAATTCATGGAATCCCTTGAAAATTAAACAGTCAACAACCCTGGTATACCGAAACTATCTATGAACTTACCCGTAAAGAAATTAGAAAATGTAAAGAGAAATTAAGCTCAATTCGCTCCAATTATAATCGCTAAACATAATAGCTCTATAACTTACCCATAGTCACATCTATCCCCTATTGATTCAACTTCACAGGATTTTCAAGAGTCATCAACATATTTACAAAAATCTCTACCTACAGAGATATTCATTGGTTCAACTGAATATTTTGCATTAAAAATAACATAATCCTATTATTTGAAAAAAGTAAATAAAAAATGGGAACTTGTTTTTCGAGGTTGTTACTCGAATGAGAATACTATTTGAACATTCACGGTAACAGCTAATTCGCCTGATATTATAGGTGTTGGAGCATAGCTCTTGGATGCGTCCTCTGCAGATGTGTATGCGTAGCTTCTCACTGGGACATAGCTGCTCTCAGTAACTCTCTGTACACCGGTTATGGTTAATCCGAGGGTATCAGCGATGACCTCTGCTTTGTCCTCTGCGTCGGTAAGTGCCGCGATATATGCGTTGGTCTTTAATTCTTCGCGTTTCGCGTCACTGAGACCAAAGTTGATGCCGTTGATCTGATTAGCTCCAGCTTCTGCTGCTACATCTATAACGTCTCCAACTATGTCCAGATCCTCTATGGTTATCTGAACTAGGTTAGTAACCGTATAGCCTCTGAATTCTCGCCCGTCTTCCGTCCAGTCATATTGTGGTGTCACACTATAACTGGTAGTAACTATATCATCCTCAGTAATTCCTAGTGCTTTTACGGATTCGATGATGGCTGACATTTTATCTGCGTTCTCACCTATGGCCTCACTAGCCATCATGGATGTAACCTGTACACCCATGTCAACTGTGGCCTGATCTGCTTGGGAAGAAGCACTACCAGAACCAGATAGACTAATGATTTTCTGTTCTTCCTCGGTCCCCTGAGATACATCACTGTAAAGTGTTGGAAGCCCCTGACTCACTCCCACTCCTGATGGAAACCTGAATCCTTCAGGCAGTGACTGGGATAGCTCAGGAACAACTCCCGGCTTGTAGGCTATTATTGCCCCTGCCATGATTATGCTAAGGCAGATGGCTGCAACCGCAAATGTTTGTTGGTTTTTATTCATTTCTCGTCGAATAAAAGAAACGTATGATTGGTTAATATACCCATCAAATAGAACAGTTGTTCAAAGACTTAGAACGGAGCTAGTAATCCTTGTATTCTATGAAGGTATCATAGATCTCCATCGCTTTACCCTTTAAGCTATCCGGCATATTCACATCATTCTTAATATCTCTAGCATGTTGAGCCAGTCGATGTTTGAGCCAGTAATAATCCTCAAGGATAAGGCTGTAACCAAGTTCATAATCCATAGCTTTCAGGTGGGCGCTGTAAAGCACTTCTTTGGATGTATCAACTATGGTCTTGTTATTTATCTCAATGCCAGCTTCCTTGAGTTCACTTATCTCTATTATAGAATGGAGGAAAAGGTACTCGTTTCCAAGTCGATCAAGGAACGTAATCTTTGTTTCCTTGAAGTTTTCTCCTGTGAGGTAATCGTATAACTCTTTAGGTGTGCACTCGTTTAACTTGTACTCGAATTCATTTAATAGTTCTATAACTTGGTCTAACCTGAATTCGATGATCTCCTGTATTTCCTCATAGGATGGAGTTACCATGTACGATTAGCTGTATTAGGTATATTTTAAAACTAGCGGATAGGTAAGAAGCTGAAAAAAGTAGAAGTTGTTTTAGTCCTTCTTGGGGGTGGGTATGTGCCAGTCACGTCCACGCTCAGTTACCACGTATTCTGGCCAGGGTAGATCAATGGGTGGATCCCATTCAGAGTCTAGCTGAGGAGGCTCATACTCCTCCTTGATTCGTTCCTTCCATTCATCCTTACATGCCTTTAATTTAGCAGGGTCTTCAGCCAAATCAAGTAAAGTGCCACTTATCGCCCTACCCGCTGTGTATATTGTTCGATCAATTGGGCCTCTCACCCCACCCATGTAGAGATATGGCCATCTGGGGAGTCTCTCTCCCTCTACTCTCACATGTGGTCTATAGACCTGTATCCATACACCCGGACAGTGCCACTGGAACTCTACATAGTCGTCGCTACCGAATTTCTTCTGGTGACTGGGGATGAGGCTTCTCCACATCTTCTCCCACTCCTCTGGTGGGGTGAGTTCCTCGTTAAATGGCTCCTCCTGTTCAGGGTAACCCATTTTCCTGAGTAACTCGTTTGCTATCTCTTTATCCTTGTCAGTGAATTTTGGTGGCCCAACCAGTTCAAGATTCTCGTAAGCTAGGTCTGCTAATGCCTTGTTGAATAGACCGGTTCTCTGCTTAGTTATCCATCTAATTTTTAGCTTTGTTCCCGTTATTCTAGCTACGTTCTCCGCGTTGTTGATTAATACCTTGGCAATCTGTTTCTGCTGCGTTAAACTTGGGCTCCTGAAAGCGTATTGTAGTATGCCAAGTCTAGGAGGCATGTTGTCAGCTGTAGCCTGTCCAGCAACCATTACCGCCTCATTAATACTCCAGAGACCTGTACGTGGAAGCATATTCTCCTTCGTGTATTTGGTTGTAGTATACATCAAGGCTATAGCATCTAACGCTGCTGGGGCTCTAGCGTTTCTTGGTAAGTCATCAGCGTAGGCTATCCATTTTTCCGGTTCATCGCATTCAAAAACAAATGCGACGTTCCAGTAACTGCCCCATTGAGTCTCATACATAATTGTTGTGTAGGCTCTTGGGTGCCAGCCCACCATCGCTTCCAAACCATCAAAACGCCCCTTCGATGCGAACCAACTCTTGGCACATACTTTCTCCGCCGGTGTGCCGAAGACCTTGATGCTTCCCTTTATGTCATGTTCCTCCATCGCGTGTTTAGTTGCTACAGCTCCGATTAACGCTCCAACGCCTAGGGCACTGTGAGGGTCGGTATGACCTGCCCTATAGGGGTTATCCGCTGATCTGTATGGAACCTGATCCTGCCAAGCTGATGGGACAGCATCATATTCACAGTAGGTGCTCAATACTGGTTTTCCTTCCCCCCACGTAGCTTCATATGCTGTAGGCATACCCGCTACCCCATGGATTACGTTAAATCCTTCTTCTTTGTGGAACTCGACGAATGCTTTCGCTGATTTATATTCCCTGAAAGATGTCTCAGCATAGTTCCAGATTAATTGATGAAAATCTGAGATCCTTTCCGAGTTTTCATCGATCCATTTGAAGGCTGTCTTTTTTGCTTCTGATAGCTCTGTCAAAATGTGTTCACGGGTATTTACGTCACGTATGTGGTATAAAACAATTAGAGTTGGAACGTTTTTTAGATGTTATATAAAAAATGAATAAAGGGGTGTGGTTACTTGACTTCTGTAATGACTTTTTGGGTCTCTTCTGGGAAGTCGCGGAGCAGGTTTTTTAGGACAACTTTAGCTATGTATTCTTTAAATTCTGTCTCATCATATTTGGCGGTGTATATTCGCCTATGTCCTCCCTTCCCTGTTGTCTCCGTGTAGTTAAGCACACCCTCGTCTACCATGGAGTTAAGGAAGTTGATGATTGATGCTCTGCTAATGCTATCGTTTTCTCCTAGATCTTCGTTTACTTGTACCCAGACGTCTCTGCTGCTTGCGCCTTCGCCGTCTAGTCGCCATAAGTATTTTAGGGCTAATTCTTGGTAGTCCTTGAGTATCATGGCTAGTCCTTCATTTGATGTATCAATTTTTAATGCCAGTTTTTGTCACCAACGACCTCATTCAGCAGTCTCATGCTATTTAAACATTGACCTTTTAATGTAGGTGTCACTTTCTTATCTCCATGGCTATTTTTTAAATAAATATTGTTAACAATGATGGATTATGAATAAATTTAATTATATTTAACTAAAAAACGGAGATACGCCCCAGTTACCAAATGGAAACTCCATTAGAAGAGATCTTATCTATCAAAACAACAATTCGATTAAATACGCCTTCACCCCAAAGGTTAAACAATTAAAATCTGTGTTTTTTGTCTATCTTGTTTTAGCGCTGCGTTTTGATTTCAGGTATCTAGAAATCAGCATAATACTTACTGGATTACTGGTGCTTTTTTTTCCATATTATTTTCATCTCTTCTCGCTCCAATAATACCTGAGAATCAAACCTCAGTGAATAAATCAGTGACAGGAAAAAATGTTAGAAAGAATATAGTAAAAGGAGGGAAAGTTTAATCGAAATATCTCCTAAACCATTTTATCATGTGTTCAAGCCTTTCTTTACGGTGCTTAGGCTTCCCTGATCTGCTTAAGTCGTGG
>WJJC01000192.1 GCA_014729945.1 Candidatus Bathyarchaeota archaeon | reverse complement strand
CTCGTATAGTGCTTGACCAAAACCATACTCTCCCTCTACGGTAGTGGGGGCGATGCTAACCAGCCTCAGAGGGTATTCTGCGACATATCGTTCCTCGTCTCTTGAGGCTATGAAGCCGCAGCTTCCTCCACCCGCGTACATGCTTACGCCTAGAGGTTGGGCTTCTCCGCAGGCTATATCTGCACCATATTGTGCTGGTGAGGCAAGCACACCGAGGCTGATTGGGTCTACACCTACCACTGATATCCCTCCAACCTCATGGACCAGTTTAGAGATTTCCGCTCCATCTGTCTCAATTACCCCCAAGTAGTTGGGGTTTTCAAAGTAGACACCTGCAGCCTCATCACTTATCTTGGACTCCAAGTCACCTAGATCAATTCTACCGGTCTCTGGTTCATAGTCAACTAGAGTAACCTTGATGCCCCCACTGGGGTCAACCGATCCACAGAAATTACTGATAATACTCAGCCTAGCTGGACTAACATTTCTCGGCACTAGTATCTCGTTTCGCCCAGTGAGTCTGGAAACCATCCTAATGCTATTACCCGCGGCAGCCCCCCAGTCATAGGTAGGCAACCCGGAGACCTCCATATCCAGTAACTCGCAGATAAGGCTCTGGAACTCAAAGTTAGCTTGAAACCTCCCAAGATCACTGTAGACACCACCAGCATAGGCTGTGAGAAACTCGCTCCGGCTTTGGATAACCTCACATACTTTGGGTACATAATGTTGCCAGCACCCGGCTCCTAGGAAGCTGATGTACTCCTTTCTGTCACTGTTCTTGGATAATATCTCCGATACATGATGTTTTAGCTCCAATTCCCCTACAAGTGGCTCAGGAAGCTCCATTTCACGTTTCAGCAATAACCGTTCAGGGATCATCTCAGAGTATAACTCATCGGCGCTCTCAACGCCTACAAACTCCAGCATCCCGCGTTTAGTTCTGGGCACCGAGTTTGGAATATAGGGGTGAACGAAATCATCTCCCATCTAAATCAACAATTATGAGACCACCTAAGGGGCTTATCACATTTCCCCAAAAAGGGAAACATTAAATGGATTCAACTATAACTGAACCCTCTCTTTGGGTCACATCTATATATGTATACAAATAAGATTTAATCCTAGGCTGTTGCTTTGTCTAAGATATATGGTGTAGCTTTTGGGTGAACGCGATGAAAAGACCCTGATCCCCCGTAACGTCATGGTGTTGACGCTTAGCAGGGTGATATGGAGTATGAGCGATACCAACATTGACAACTTCATTAGTAGCTACATGCAGGAACTCGGAGCTACGACTCCATTAATAGGGCTTATCAACGCGTTAGGTAGCTTCGGAGCCATGCTGCTATACCCTGTCGGCGGTTATATAGCTGATAAATCTGGCAGAGTTAGAATTGTCGCGGCATCTACCATCATATATGTATCGAGTTTCATAATCTATGTTTTGGCTCCCAGCTGGGAGTGGGCGGCAATAGCCATGATCTATCAGAACATGAGCCTCTTCTATCTCCCAGCGATGAACGCGATAATGGCTGATAGCATACCCGTCGGGGAGAGAGGCCGGCTCTACGGCTTCAACTTCGCATTACCCAACATTATCAGGATAGCCAGCCCCTACGTCGGTGGCTTATTCATAGCTAAATTCGAGTTAATCCCAGCAATGAGGATCGGGTTCACTCTGAGCTTCATAATAGGCATAATTGTAGCCATTATGAGGATCTACTTCCTCCGAGAGACCATAACAGATATCGAGGAAATAAACTGGAACCCAATTAAATTATTCAGCGCCGCCTATGAGGACACAAACACCTCTCTGAGATGGGTGTGGGATAACATCAGAAGCTACGCATTAGTGAGTATGCTTCTCAGCTTTCTGGGCAGCATGATACTTCCTTTCTGGATAATCTACGCCACGGATGAACTGGGGTTATCCCACTACAGGTGGGGAGTAATACTGTTATGGAGTGGCATAGCTAAGGCGGTGCTCAGCTTTTTTATCGGTGAGATAGTTGACCGGTATGGTTCCCGGAACTGTTTACTATTCGGCTTCACACTAGGCATACCAAGCATGTACGGATTCACACAGGCAAAGGGTTTCTGGCTCGCCTTACTAGCATTCACCCTGATAACACTAGCCGGAGTATTCATCTGGATATCATCACAAGTATACTTAGCTGACAGTATTCCCCGCGGCATCAGGGGAAGGATAATGGCTGGCCTAGGTAGCGGCATGGGTCTCGGTGTCTCAGGTGTAGGCTTCGCAAGTGGTTTTCTCATCTTTCTACCGAAAACCCTAGGGAGCCTAGCAGGTGGATTCATCTATAAACTAAACCCACAGTTACCTTGGCTGCTTCAAGTAATCATGCTCTCAATGGGATTACTCTACGTGTACCTGAGGCTTCACAACCCGGAGAACCCATACGAGTAGTAACAAATTGTGACCACAATTATTGACTATGAATAGTGAGTCTGCTTTAAAAAGAAAAAACAGGTTCCAAATCATGATAAAGTATGGATTACAGTGAGATACCCCGTACACGAATATCTGGGTCCAGCAGAATGAACATCCCCGAATATGGGACAATCAAGATATCAGGCTCAGGTAGCATAAGCCCAGAGAAGATATCAACCAGCGGAAACAGCCACATACCAGGTGGATTAAAAATCGGTTCACTGAAAACAAGCGGCTCTACCAGAATTGAAGGAGATATAACCGCTGATACAATAAAGCTCAGAGGATCAGCCTACATAGAGGGAGGAGTAAAAACAGAGGAGATAATCAAATCAGGCAGCCTCATAGTCGAGAAAAACCTTGAAACAAAATACGGCAAATTCTCAGGGTCCACAAAGATCAGGGGCGCCGGATACATTGAAAGAGAACTAGATGCCAGCGGCACAACGAGCTTCGGTGATGAACTGGTCTCCGAGGACAAGATCCTATACAGTGGCGTATTACAGGTTAATGGACGGGTGAAAGCAAAGTCATTTGAGGCTAGGCTCAGCAATGACGAGAGCTACATCAGAGACTGGTTAGAAGCAAACTATATCAACATCCAAGTTAGCCACAGCGACTGGGGAAACAGGGGAAGACTAGTGGCACGAGATATCACTGGCAAGGACATAACCCTGGAAAACGTGGAATGTGATAACGTCACTGGAGAAAACATCACAATATTACCCGGTTGCCACATAAGAGGCAAGGTTCAGTATAGCGAGAACATAAAAGTAGACCCAACAAGTAAACTAGATAACAAACCCTTGAAAACCGAGTAGTAAAAGATGACCCAGCCCGAGGAGACCCTGAGCCTACTGGAGCGGCTGAGAGAAGAGTTCAGTTTCATCAGAGGCAACTTTCTCATTATGATTCTAAGTTGGCTCATATTGGATTTCTTCACCGAGTTACCTGGAACCTACTACGCATTATACATCGAGGCACTGGGCGCAACGGCGACGGGTATAGGTTTAATCGGTTCAGTGCAGATGCTGGCAGCGGCACTGGTTCAGATACCTGGCGGTTACCTCACAGACAAGTATGGTCGTAAGTGGATTATATACACCATGACTTTTATCGCCGCCTTTGCGCGGCTCTTCTACGTATACGCACCCACGTGGGAGTGGCTAATCCTAGGCGCCTTCATAGCTGGATTATGTAGCATCTATCAACCAGCCCTGAACGCTATCGTGGCTGATTCCCTTCCCAAGGAAAAAAGAGGCATGGGGTTCAGTATCATCAACCTCATAACAAGCGCAGCTACCACGCCAGCCCCCCTTGTGGCAGGATACCTGTTCACCCTCTACGGACTTATGTACAGCATGAGGCTCATCTACAAACTAGTAATTCTGGGGTTCCTAGCCGCTGCACTGCTTAGAACCAGACTCACCGAGACCGTTGAGAACCCGGAGAAGATAAACATCAACGAATTGGTTAATTCCTACCCAATTAGCATACGTGAAAGCATAAATGTTTGGAAGCTTGTACCGCGCGCCGCGTTCATCCTGTTTATCGTAACTATTTTTATGAATTTTATCTCCGGTCTATTCCAGCCCATACTTACTCTCTACATTGTGAAAGATCTCGGCATCAGCGAGGTCCAATTAAGCTACATAATGACCGCGTTACCTGTCTCAATGATCCTAATGGCCCTGCCTGCTGGAAAGGCAATAGATTTAGTCGGTAAGAAGAAGCCCATAATGGTGTCGTTCATACTCTGGGCATTAGCCATCTTATTACTGGTATACGGGAACTTTACGCGTCTAATCATAGCCATCTCCATGTGGGGTTTACTCATGGTGTTCGCTAACAGCGCAATAAGCAGCCTTGAGGCTGGGCTGGTGCCAAAAGAACACAGAGGAAAAGTAAACGGTAGTAAAGGCTTTTTCAGGTTAATTGCAGCATCTCTAGGTCAACTAACTGGGGGCTGGCTATATGACTCGGTTAACCATAAGGTTCCTTTCATCATACAAATAGGGTTAGTGATGATACCCTTGGTGATGGTCTACCTCTGGATCGATGAGGATGAGGAAATGATACACTAGAAAACATTACTACTGCTCATAAAACCGGGGATATCGGCCACCGAGTCCAGAACCGCGTCAGGATTAACTGAATGCAACTGTTCCCTGCTCTGGGTACCTGTAAGAACGCCTATGGTGTATACGTCAGCGTTAAGTCCCTCCTCGATTCCCTTCATGGTGTCATCCACTTTCAATACATTTCCCGGGTTAGAGATCTCATATTTTTTCATAGCGTACAGTATCATGGCTGGGTCGGGTCTGCTTATCCCCACCTGTTCACTGCACACCCAGTCATCTATTAAACCCTGTTCAAGCCACCCGAGATGCCTTACCATGGGCTCAGCTATCTCAGCTGGGAAACCGGTTGAAGAAACAATCTTTACTCTATGTTCCTGAAGATAATTCAAAGTCTCAGATACGCCCTCAACTTCTCTTACCTTGTTACAGTTCTCCTTGAGAGTGGAGACGAATTCCTCATAGATCTCCGGTGCTTGGTCCTCCCCGAACTCCTTGATAACCGTAAGCTTATCCCTGCCTCTCTGAAGATTCAAGACCTCCATTGGTATCTCTATACCGAAACATCTGAAAGCGTCATCATAGCTTTTCAAGACAAGGGGAACCCCATGGACACGGTCATTCACCGTGGTTCCAGCCATATCGAATACAGCTAGCTTGAGTCCTATCACTTTACAATCGTTCCATTACTTCGTCAAGTTTCTTCCTACTAGTGTTCTCTGTGAAGCCGCCTTTATCCGGGTACCCGATTGGTGTAACGGCTACCACGTATTCTTTTTCCGGTAACCCTAGGGCTTCCTTGACTTTTTCATTGCTAAAGTCACCGATCCAACATGTGCCCAGTCCCTCTGCTCTAGCCGCCAGTATTAGGTGGGTGAATGCGATGCTCACATCCATGGTGAAAGTCATATCCCCCATGTAGCCTCCGCGACTGAATGGGACCTTCCACCCCGTAGCCACGATCACCGCTGGCGCCTCTGCTATCCATGTCTGCCCACTGCAGGCTTCTGCAACTTTTCTCTTTTTGTCCTCGGATTCGACAATGTAGAATTTCCAGTACTGTCTGTTATGTCCGCTGGGGGCTACTCTGGCTGCGTCCATTACCCTGAGGAGTTTTTCCTCCGGGATCTCTTTGCCTTTATATGATCTGATGCTTCTTCTGGTTTTTACTGTTTCATAGAATTCCATTTGATTATACTTCGGGGTGGCTGGATAAAAGGATGAATCCTATCATGTGGTAAAATATTCACTATATTTTTTCGTTATTACCTCGCCACCCGGTGTCAATACTCCAACTATGATTCGCATGGTGTCATGTCTTGGTCCTTCAATGTGTGTTTTTATTGAAATTGATTCACCGTAGCCGAGATCCAGTTCTTCTCCGATATTCTCAGTCCAGATTGTGCCATCGTCTAGCTCTATTCCCACCCATGACCTGTACTCTGTTCCATAGACGGGGCTTTCATTGGTGTAAGTGATTGAAACCGTCACTACGTTGTTACTTCTGGTAGCCTCCCATGTATGCATGAGGAAGGGCGTATCCGTAACAGAGTTGATGGTAACCTCTTTCCCAACGTGTTCAACCGGGATATCCCCAGGCTCCCACCCCTCCACGGTTGTCTCAAGGTAATAGTAAGTATGATTCTCTATACTCCAGCTAACCCCGGAGGCATCCAAATCAACGCCCACCGCCATATGACCAGGTATTCTGAGAAGCGCTACATCAACCCCCATAGTATCCAAGAGATGTGCCATCAATATACTGGTATCCTCGCAGTCACCGCCTCCATCAACAAGGGTCTCCACGGGGAATTTGGGGTATTCATCAAACCCGGTTGTCTGGTCCGTCAAGTAGTGGAGATTCTGGACGTAAGATATCATTAATTCGGTTTCTTGTTTTGGTGAAAGATTGTTCAGCGCTGAGATTATCTCAAACTCCTTGACCAAGGTCTCTATGTATTCATCATCGTATGGGTGGAGGATATATCCCCTGTAGTCTGATGTATGGTATCTGGGCTTGGTGTTATAGTATTCATACATGGGCTCAGGGATTACCAGGCTCATCTCATATGTTTCACCACTATAACTCCAAGTAAAATTCCCTTCAAGCACTGGTATAGTTTGATTATAAAAATCGAGTCCTCCTAGACTAGTCTCATAATCCTCCAGAAGAGACTCATACATCTGTGACAAGTTCTCCACCTGTTCTTCCAACGCCTCCTGCTCCTCAAGAAGCCTATCACGTTCAGCTTGAAGCTCCGCATAAGTGCTTTGTAATGAATCAAGCTGTGTCTCCAATTCCGTGTTCTCCTCAGACACCTCACTATAATTAGCCTCAATTTCATCGTAATTCTCTTCAAGGTTCTGTACCCTGTCTTGAAGATCAGTAATCATGGGCTTGGTGAAGTACTGGTTACCGAAGTAGCCGGCTGTAGAGCCGATTATTACCCCTATGAGAAGCATGGCAAGTGTTTTCGTTTTCAAACCACGGATTTGTTGGAGTTACGGGATATAAGATGTATGAATGTCACATACCGATTCCCGGGGTGCGGTATCTTTTCTCCCATTCCTCACGCATCACAATTTTCTTGGGATCCGTTAATCTATCACTGCACATCACCCCATCAAGGTGATCTATCTCATGCTGGAGTAACTCACTCATATCATCGCTGAAAGTTTCCTCATGTAGAACCTGACTCGCATCAACGTACTTTACTTTGACGCTGCGGTGCCTAGGTATATTCACGAAAAACTCTGCCTTCAAGCTGAAGCAGCTATCCCAGACATCAAACATCTCTTTACTCTTCCAAGTTATCTCAGGGTTGACTAGATACCCTGTGAATTTTGGGCTCTGGATGTAAACTATTCTCTTACTGTAGCCTATCTGAGGTGCTGCAATTCCCCGTCCCATTCCATATAAACGTTGATGCTCTGTTAACGTATCCTTCAAATCCTTCATAATATCCTTGAGGGGTTCATCGAAATTCACTTCTTCACAATTCTCCCTAAGCCTGGGATCCCCTAGTAGAACGGTGTCACGTATTACCATACAGTATCAATCGAGTGGCTGCACTAATTATTATCGCTAGCCCCGAATCAGGTATATACCCGTTCTAAGCGTAGCTAACATCACTGATACTCCAGCCGCTGCTGCGCTGTACACGCTTGCAGCTCTCAGTTGACTTGTCCAAGGATTGGTGGTGCCTATCACCCATCTATACTCCTTGAAAAGGTACGCCAAACCATTCTCCGCCCCATAAGCTAGAGAAGCTAGGAAGATCAATAGGAAGGCAATACCCCATAACCGTTTCAAGCCCTTAGGTAGACCTAATGATGGTTTCTCTACCATGAGGGGGTCTTCTTTGAACTCAAGCTCGTCTCTTCCTTCCTCCTCCTTTCGCTTATCCTCGTCTTTCTTTATACCTCCAAGCAATCCACTGAATATGCTTTCGGATTCCTTCTTTTCCTCTGGGGCGTCTATTAGCTCTACATCACTTGAATTTTCTTTTTCAACTGGGCCCTGATTATTGCCTGACGTTTCATCCTTGAGGACTCTCATATTTGTAAAAACTATGAATAAGGCTGCCCATAGAGGTAATATTCCTGCAATCACCAAGACCCAGTTCAACCTAATCACATTGAAAAAACCAAGCCTGCTTTAAACCATCTATGGAATGATAATAAATAACATACTTAAACAAGTGAAAGAGGCAGGATATGGCTCTGAGGTGTTTCATAGTCCATAAATGCTTCAGGGTTCTGATCCACGCTCTCGAGTTTACGGTTAACTGGTAAGACTAAAGTGAAACACGATCCTATACCTGGATGGGACTTTGCGACGATCTTTCCTCCATGCGCTTCAGCAATTCTCTTACATACTGTCAAACCAAGCCCTGTTCCTCTAGCCTTAGTTGTGAATAATGGATCAAAAATGTTATCCAGATACTCCTCAGAGATTCCACAACCAGTATCAACTATGCTAATGTATACCTCATCTTCCAATCTGAATCCTTTTATCACTAATTCCCCTCCATTGGTAATAGCCTGAACCGCATTAGTTATCAGGTTTGTGAATACTCGTTTTAACTTGTTTTTATCCGCGTATATTTCGGGAAAATCTTCCTCGAAAAACATCTTCTCTTCGATGTTGTCTGGAAACTGTATCGTCTCTAAGACCTCTTGGACAAGATCAATGATATTTACATCTTCTATATCTAATCTAATTCCTTCGGTAAGACCTTGGAGATCTGACACTATTTTATTCATGTAGGTTGCTTGATTCTTTATCCTCTCAATGAGATTCACTATATCCTCTATTTCTCTCGTCTCCTCCTTCTTGATCCATTGTAATCTCTTTTGAATAAGGTCTGTTAGCATGAATACAACCTGTAACGGGTTCCTGAGATCATGTCCTACCATGGTGGCTGTGGCTCCGATGGAGACCATTCGCTCTGTCTCCTTAATCTTATTCTGGTATTTTCTAAGATTTTTTAACATCTTATCAATGTCTCTAGAAAGACTGGAAATCTCATCGTCCCCCGGTATCTTAACTGATTTATCGTTAATTGTTGAGGCGTTTATTATAGAAACCTCATTACTAAGGGTCGACAGGGGCATTACCACTAACCTGTTAAAAGCCAGTAACACTAGCATACCTATCGATACAGCGATGAGTACAAAGGAGTATACAAAATAGTTCACCATCTTAACCCCTTGCTTGTAGATTAAACCAGGACTTTCAACTTTTAGAAGCAGGGCCGGTGAGCCATAGAGATCATTCAAAACTGTGTACCCATTTATTTTCTCTCCTTCCCATCGAACAATGGGTATTACTTCTTCACCAAGTTGATTTAGGATATCTTCATATTCGTTATCCTCCATAGAGTCCTGTAACGGAATCAAGTTTAATGATAGGAGCGAAGATTTTTCCATGGACTCTTTCATTTGTGTGTCAATAACCCTGCATAAGACTAGGGATCCTACTATCTTTTGATTGTCTCCACTTATTGGTTGAGACGAGATAACGAATAGTCCAACAGGTGTTCTTATTATTCCTGATAGTTTGCTCTGAGCTGTCTGATGTGTTACAAGTATACTGTGCATTTCGAAGAAGTCGATTAACTCTCCTGGTACAGATTTATTTTCTTTGCTGTTGAGATCATATCCTCTCTTAAATACGACCTCTCCAGTGACATCAAATAATAAAGCATAATTTACATTCGATTCTGACAGGACTGCTTCTGTGAAAATACCTCTAATATGTTCATCCGATTCTGTTTCACTGGATGTAACATAGTTATAGATGCTCTCATATGATGAGAAACGGGTTGTAGCCTCTTCTATCTCAGTGACTCTATGATTAATAGAAGCTAGGCCTCTAACTGTTTCTTCTCTAACCTCTTGATTTTCCAGTTCCTTCATTCCTCTAAGCAGAAAAGAATTTGATGAAAACTGTAATATGATAAAAATTAGTAGATAACTTATAACTAGGAGTGTAAAAACCTTTAGCCGTAGCTTCAAATAGGAGTCACCAGTTCTTCCACAGTAATTGTATCCCCGGTTTCTACAGCTTCTCTCACCGATTCAATCAATAAATTACCAGAAACAGGCTTTAGGAGAACCTTGCATCTGTGTTTATACTCTGGTTCAATGAAATCAAAAATATGAGAGTAACCAGTAACGAAGAGCACGGAGTTAATCCGCTCATGCAAATACAGTTCCTTAGCTATGTCGGTTCCTTTGATGTCTGGTAACACGAAATCAAGTAAAGCTAAGTAGTAATTATTCTCTAAGGCTTTACTGATAGCCTCTTTCCCACAAATAGCGGTGTCTACAATGTATCCTGCATCTTCTAGGATGAGCCTGTATAGCTCTAAGATGTCTTGATCATCATCCACTACTAGGATAGGGAAACTCATAGCTGATATCAGGTTTAGATGGATTTTTCTATAAAAAGGATAATGGAAAGAAAAACCATTAATCTTCAATCATTTATAAAAAATTTCATATGAAATGGTGGGGCTGGAAGGACTTGAACCCTCGGCATTTGGGTTTCCCCAGCTCCAGAAACTCCTCATCCCCTTTCGGGTCGGTTTCATTGATTATGTTTTTCTGGAGCCCAACGTCATAGCCACTAGACCACAGCCCCGCAACACATCCCCATGTAGAAATAGGATATAAATTTACCCCT
>WJJC01000191.1 GCA_014729945.1 Candidatus Bathyarchaeota archaeon | reverse complement strand
TGAAGATCTTCCAATTTGACTGTGGGGAAGTATTTTACCACATCTCTCCAAAAGGGTTCCTTCTCTGATTCAACTGAGTAATCAATCTCGTCAACATAGAAGGCGTTGGGTCCAAACTTGATTCGTCCGGTTAGGTCTGGGACACTGTGTATACCTAGACTTGCTTCATCCTGTGGTGGGGGAGGATAGACAAGCATCTCGGCAGGAGGTTTACCTGTTAGACTGAAGTACTCTCCTTTACACCAGTAAATCCTGTAACCTGCCTCATCAATATCTATTCCGGTCATCCCGGCAACTTTATCACTGTATAAACCGGCGCTGTTTATCACAATTCTCGACTCTATCTCAAATGGCTCTCCACCGGTTATCATCTCAACTACGTACCCGTCATCAGTCTGCCTTATTCCTGTGACCTCAGTATCCAGCACCAGTGGATCCGAACCAGCTTTACGTCTTGTTTCCCGATAAAATTGATCCATTAACCCATGGGCGTCCATTATACCTGTTGTGGGGCTGTAAATCGCCGCATCTGCTCTAACCTTAGGCTCCAATTCGTGTACTTGTTCTCTGTCAATTAATTCTAGTTCTCTAGCTCCAATCTGTTTTGCGTGTCTTATGATTCTTTCAAGCTGTTTTACCTCAGTTTCTCCATTGGCTACGATTATTTTTCCGCAATTTCTGTATGAGATATTATTTTTTTCACAAATATCGTAGATCATAGGGTTAGCCTTAACACATAGTTCGGCCTTTAGGCTGTCCTTAGGGTAGTAAATCCCAGCATGGATAACTTCACTATTTCGGCTGCTGGTTCCCTGTCCATAATCTTCTTCTTTTTCTAGAATGTACATTTCTCTACCTTTGTCAGCTATCTCTGCTCCTATAGCTAGACCAACGGCACCTGCTCCAATAACTATGATGTCTACTTTGTCCAAGGTTATTCCCCAAAAAAGATGTAGAACCTGTTTAAAGGCTCATCGAATAAATGTTGACTAGACTTCTTTATACCACTCTTCAGGGGCGCCGTCTGTCTCTGGATCATAGTCGCTTGGCAATAACTCCTCGATTCCAAGAATTTCGGTTATAAAGCACTCGACTACTCCTTTCACGATAGTTCCTTCTGCAAGGTGTCCCCCTACTGTAGATACATCCCATGCACCTCCCACCACATAGTGTATAGCGGGGAATGGTTCAGGTTCTCCGTCAACCAGCCTAGTATGAATCATACCACTCATAGATACAAGCATCGATAGGTTCTCGAAGCTAGCACAGGACTCGTTGTGCCAGTTATCCGGGTCGTGGGGATCTGGGCACCACATATACATCTTGGCTGGACTGAATCCACCCATAAAGGCAGCGTGTATCTTACCAAATTTTATATTCTTATCTTTTGCGAATTTTTGTATCGCCTTGTATACGTCTGCCCCTGTGGTGAGTCTTATTATGAATTCTCTGCCCCTCTGGCATTCTACACTGTGGTACTCTGTGGGGTGTGATGCGTCTTTTTCCCATGCGTCTTTCATCTTACTCTTACAAATGTAGTGTTGAATTGGCTATAATCGTTTCCGTGTTTAGGAAAAATGAAATAATGTTTTGTTAAATAATGAGGGATTAGCTAACTCTTAACAATTCTTCAAGGATTCCTAGTTGCGTCGGACTCGACTTTACTATATCTGTGCTGCTAAGAAATCCAACAAGTTTATCGTTTTTCGTAACCGGAAGCCTGTTAATGTTTTTCTCCGCCATTATTTTAGCAGCCTCCTCCAGAGCTGCATTCTCGTCGATCGTAATTAATGGGCTGCTCATGATGTCTTTTGCCCACACTGTAGCTGGGTCCATTCTTGGTTCAACTATTCTTCTCATAATATTGGTCTCTGTGATAATGCCCACTGGTCTACCGCTGCTCATCACAATTACGCTGCCGATATCAAACTTGTTCATCTTTTTGACAGCTGCGTGCACTGTGTCATCTGTCTTTACTGTTTTTATGTTCTTAGCCATGACGTCTCGTACGATCATTACTCCGCTCATAGAATCACTCACTTAATGTTCCTACTTACCTCGTTTAAACATTTATGAGAATTGGCGTACGATACTATCATTGTTATAAGAGTACAGGCAACATATGCTGCAGGTGAGTGGATTGGAAATAGATACCATACGGAAGGATTTTCCATTACTTGATAAGTGGATTTACCTTGATAATGCCTTTGTAGGTGTGATGCCTAAACAGGTTAAGGAAGGATACGAGGAATATGTTGATCTATGGTATAACTTCAATCCACCCGGTGACAAGACAATTTTACAGGAATGGCTAAACAGAACAACAAATCTGAGACGGAAACTAGCTGATTTCATCAACGCTAAACCTGAAGAAATAGCCTTCACCATGTGCACTGGTAGTGGGTTAAATATAGTGGTGAACGGCACTGAGTGGGAGAAGGGTGATAACGTTGTTTTCCCGGAATGGGAGCATAATGCCCTACACACTCATACTACTGTAAAGAATAAGGTAGAGAATCGTGTAATAAAACCCGTTGACAATCGATTTGATTTGGCTGACTTCGATAATATGATTGATGACCATACTAAACTTGTTCAGGTTAGTCATGTTAGCTATGTGAATGGAGTAACCATTGATCTAAAAGGTTTGAGTGATATAGCACATGATCACGGAGCCAAGATTCTTGTTGACGCCACTCAGGCTGTAGGTGCACTGGATGTTGATTATAAAAATTCAGATGTAGATTTTGTTTCAGTAGCACCATATAAATACTTGATGGGTCCAACTGGTCTAGCTTTCCTCTACGTTAGAGAAGATAACATAGGTGACATCACACCGGACCGAACAGGTTGGAAAAACCAACTATATGATGGGGATAACCCTGAGGAATCGGTGACCCGGGGCTCCGCTGAGAAGTTCGAGTATGGAACCCTTAACTTTCAAGGCGTTTTTGCATTGGAGAAGGCTATTGACTACCTAAACAATATTGGAATAGATAAGATTGAGCGGAGAAATCTGGAGCTATCAAAATACCTCTATGCTGAGCTAGTCTCTATGGGAAAAGAAATGTACACACCTGATGAACCAACCTCTCCTATAGTAAGCTACTTTGAGAAGGATCCACTGCCATTAGCTGCTGAGTTAAAATCTAAAAAAATTAAGATCACGGGGCGCGAGGCCCATAGAGGTCATATGAGAATAAGTGGACACTTCTATAACACTGTCGAGGATATGGATCAGTTACTGAACAACTTGTAGTCTCCCCTTTTTTTCAATAATAGTGTAGCTACTATAGTAATTATACTGAACCCAGCAACATAGGGCACTATAGGTGTACTCGTTTGTTTAACTATTATTCCCCCAATAGCCCACACCAGTACAGCGGTGTATGCAATATCCCCCCGGATATAGATATTTGCCAGTGTTAGACCTAGAGCGACAAGTATCATTAATGCTGTGATATAGATCGATGTAGTACTGAAGGGGGTCCATCCCTGATCAACTAGGAGAGCAGCCACATTGGCGATGGGGGCTACCGTGATCCAGCCTAAGTAGACGCTGAAAGTCGTGTGAACCATGATTTTCTCCTTATGCTCTGCTTCAACTAGACCAATATTTAATCTCCTGTAGATCAGTATCAAGCAGGCTAAGAGCCCGAATATAGTGATGACGCTTAAAGCAACGTACATGTAATGCCAGAAAAAGATCCAGACTCCGTTGAATATGCAACTGACGAAGAATAGCCAACCTATTTTAGTATGTATTTCGTCGTCTGCAGTATACTGGTAGTACGTGAAGGCTGCTAGTAGAACGTATATTATGCCCCAGATGCTGAAAACATAGCCAGCTGGTGTGAATAGATTAGGGTACATGTCGCTTAGTTCTCCCGTTGTTACCCCGTTGAGAGGTAAAGTGTTCGCTAAGCCATTGATTACTATT
Organism: Candidatus Bathyarchaeota archaeon; assembly: GCA_014729945.1. The sequence goes on along the minus strand of WJJC01000191.1, from coordinate 8,026 downwards.
GTAAACAAGAACCCAATGATATTAGCTGTTTTTAATATTCTATAATCTTGAGGCATAAGTAAGCATCAGAATAGATCTAGATAAACCCTGTTTATTTGCTGTGTGTATACTCTTTTATTAGTTGACTAGGCTAGTAAACTTCTGTTTTCCTTTTTTAAACAAAACCATTAAAGCCAACTGGTTTTCATACACAGTAATGGCGACCAAGGATTTACCGGATGGAATAGCTATCTTGGATTTTGGGGGACAATACTGTCACCTGATAGCCCGAAGAGTACGCGAACTAAACGTATACAGTGAGATACTGCCCAGTGACGCTACACGAGAAGACATAGAAAAACTGGGTGAGGTAATGAGCCTCCGTGGCATCATTTTCAGCGGTAGTCCCAGCAGTATAAAGTCTCAAGATGCGCTTCGATTAGACCCAGAGATACTGGAGTTAGAGGTTCCTGTACTGGGGTTATGTTATGGTTTACAGATTCTAGCGGATATGCACGGCGGAAGACTTGGTAAGGCAAGAGAGTATGGCGTAACTAAGGCATATATAGATGAGCCAGTTGGGGTTCTTGAAGGGTTGAGTAACTGTGAACTTGTGTGGATGAGTCACGGTGACACCGTTTTTGAGGCTCCTGAGGATTGGAAGATTATTGCTCACACGGAGAGGGCTCCTGTTGCCGCTATGGTACATGAAGAGAAAAAAGTATGGGCGCTCCAGTGGCACCCAGAGGTTGTTCACACCGAACATGGATACAAGATGCTCAGTAATTTTGTGTTTAAAGTATGTAATGCTGAGTCTAACTGGAGACCACTTGACGAGATAGAAGAAGCTGTGAAAAAGATCAAGGAAACTGTGGGTGATAGTAAGGCAATAATCGCGTTAAGCGGAGGGGTCGACAGCAGCGTAGCAGCTGCATTGGCTGCAAGAGCTCTCGGAGATCGATTACTGGCGATCCATGTAGATCAGGGACTCATGAGACTCAACGAGTCAAAACAAGTTTATGAAGCCTTTAAAAACCGTGGCCTAACCCTAGACGTAGTTAATGCCAGGGAAAGATTTATTGAAAGACTAAAGGGTGTCGTGGACCCTGAGGAGAAGCGTAAGATCATTGGAGAAGAGTTTATCAGGGTCTTTGAGGAGAAGGCTCGTGAGTTTGGCGCCGAATACCTTATTCAGGGTACTATATACCCGGATAGAATAGAGTCCGGTATTACCAAGAACAGTGACACTATCAAGACACATCATAATGTAGGTGGTCTACCGAGTGTTATGGAGTTCAAAGAAGTAATTGATCCCCTTGGAGACCTATACAAAGATGAGGTAAGGGATTTAGGTGCAAAATTGGGTTTACCCCAAGAGTTTGTGAACCGACAACCTTTCCCTGGTCCGGGTTTAGCTGTGAGAATGGTGGGCTCGATTACTGAGGAGAGGCTGGATGTTCTTAGAAGGGCGGATAACATCGTAGTGGAGGAAGTTGAGAAACACCCCTTTAGCGAGAAACTCTGGCAATACTTCGCTGTCTTGACTGACACTAAGTCCACGGGTGTCAAGGGGGATGAGAGAGCTTATGGGCATACTGTTGCTGTACGTATAGTGGAGAGTATCGATGCTATGACCGCCAACTTTACATTCGCGCCATGGGAGGTACTGGAGAAGATAAGTAATAGGATAGGTAATGAGATACCTAGTGTCACCCGGGTTGTGTATGATATCACCCATAAACCTCCGGCGACCATTGAGTGGGAGTAAATGAGTTATAATTATCCTGAGGGCGGTCCAGCGGCTGATCTGCTTGTCGAATCCCGTGGTGAGACCCTTGGAGAAGCATTTGCTCAGTTAGCGTTGGGTATGTTTAATATGATAACCCCAATCGAGGGTATAGCGGAGAAGGAGGAATTTATTCTTGAGGCTGAGGGAGATGATTTGGAGAACCTCTTGTTTAATCTTATGGATGAGTTTCTCTTTATCAATGATGTAGAGTTTCTTGTACCCAAGACTGTTAATGTAACAGTTGATCACAGTAATCTGAGTGCTGTTGCTGTTTGCCAGGGTGAGCGTTTCAGCGCAGAGACTCATGAGGTGGGTATAGCTGTTAAAGCTGTCACTTACCATATGATGGAAATACGGGAGACCGGTGATGGCTGGTATGTTAGAATGGTTTTTGACACGTAGCTTACTCATCTAGGTACTCTACGAATATACTGTTCAATCCTTTGATACGTCTACTTATTGTCTTAGTGAATTCTTCCTCTATATCGCTGTTGGTCTGTCCATACATGAAGGTTCTATAAAGAAACATACATGATCCATATACGCTTCCTATGAGGAATTCTTTCATGCATTCCTTATCTGTTTTTTCGGTGATCGTTCTCCTGGCTCTGAGTAGTTTTTCTATCTTTGTTTTGTCGGTGTATGATTGAATTTCTTCCTCAATCATTTCTAGTAGATCAGAGTCCATGTTTTAGGTAAAGGAGGGATGTTTTAAAAACCTGAAATATTTTTTCAAGTAATCTGTAACAAAGTTTTTACGATCTTATTCTTTGGCGGTGATGTAGGGTGTTTCCTTGTTTAGCTATGTTAAATTCTCAGGTGTGCGGTGAATAGAATGTGTTTTATGTAGATCTGGATCGGAAAAAACCGTTATGAGGGTTCTTTAGGTGAAAAAGTGTTTCGAGCTTCCCACTTTTAGGGGATTATATTTATCATTTACGTTGGTGTACCCATCATGATGAAGGTCAAAGTTCGCTTGTTTGGTGATGTTGCAGAAATGGTGGGATCCAAACATGTTGTTAAGCTAGAAGAGGGGTCCTCAGTGATTACGCTAGCAAACCGTATTCAAAGGAAGGCGGGGTATAGCAGGAACGGCTACTTGGGTGAATTCAAGTTAGGTGGACCTGATTTAGCCGTTATGGTTAATGGTAAAAATATTGAGTTGTTAGAAGGCATTGATACCATACTCTCTGAGGCGGATGATGTAGTAATCATGCCTTTTGTGGTCGGCGGATAGTTGAATAGTATATAATTCAATTTAAACTCCATCACGAGTTGTATAATTATACTAATCGATGGTAAAAAGCTTAAGCGTGATAACCGCTTCAGATAAACGATAAACATGAAGGGATGGAATGGAAAAATCCTTAGAGTAGACCTAACAAAAGGAACTACAAAATTAGAAAGCTACTCGGAGGACATAGCCAAACGCTTCATCGGTGGAAGAGGACTGGCCGTCAAACTCCTGTGGGACGAATTACCTCAAGGAGCAGATCCGCTTGGACCTGAAAACATGCTAATTTACGCAGCAGGCCCGTACACTGCATATAGTATACCTAACAGTGGCAAGATGGTAGTTGCAGCTAAGAGTCCACTCACAGGTGGATACGGGGATGGAAATCTTGGAACCCGAGCAGCAGTAAACATGCGTAAATGCGGACTAGACGCAGTAGTTGTAACTGGAAAATCTGAGAAACCAGTCTACATTTCCGTTGAGGATGATGAAGTCGAGATTCTTGACGCCAGCCACCTCTGGGGTAAAAATAGTTATGATACAGAGGACTGGATATATGAGAAACACGGTAAATCCACTGGTGTATTAATTATAGGACAGAGCGGAGAAAACCTCTGTAACATCGCCACCGTGGTAGCACAGAAAGGCAGAGCAGGTGGAAGACCAGGAATGGGCGCCGTTATGGGAAGTAAAAACCTGAAAGCTGTAATATTCAATGGCTCAAAGGAGATTCCTGCAGCGGAACCAGATAAACTATCCGAACTAGGTAAAGAAGGATTCAAGAAAATACCCCAGTTTGATGCCTATCCCTACTGGAAAAAAGTAGGGACAATGATGGCAGCTGATATGATGCAGACAGCAAGCGCCTTACCAACACGCAACTTTAGCGAAGGGCAATTCGAGAAAATCGAGAATGTTAACGGCGATGCTGTACATGAGGCAACAGTCACTCAACGTGGTTGTCCAAATTGTAACATGATCTGTGGAAACACCATACTGGATAGCGAGGGAATAGAATCCGAACTAGACTATGAGAACGTAACCATGTTAGGCCCCAACATAGGATTAGGAGACCTAGAACAGGTAGGAACCCTCAACAGAATATGCGATGAAGTGGGCTTAGACACCATAGGTGCAGGAAGCTGTATTGGATTCGCCATGGAGTGCGCCGAGAAAGGGTTAATAGATATGGATATCACTTGGGGTGACTTTGAAGGAGCCAAACAGTTGCTTTACGATATGGCTAACATGGAAGGATACGGTGCCATATTCGGCAAAGGAACCCGGGCAGCAGCAGAGGAGATAGGCGGCGATTCACAGGACTTCGCGATGCATATCAAGGGGCTTGAGATAAGTGCCTACAACTGTCACTACTGTCCAGGTATGGCGTTAAGCTTCGGCACCAGTCCAATCGGAGCACATCACAAGGATGCTTGGGTTATTAGCTGGGAGATCAGCAGCGGCATCCGGGGAGAATACGGTCCGGAAAAGGCGGAAAAGGTGATAGAGTTCCAGCGAATAAGAGGCGGACTCTTCGAGACCATAGTAGCTTGCAGGTTTCCATGGATTGAGCTAGGGTACCCCCTTGAAGATTATCCCAAGTATTTTGAGGCAGCAACAGGCGTCAAGATGCGCCTTGATGAGATGTGGAAGATGGGTGACCGTGTATATGCCATGATGAGAGCTTTCTGGGCGAGGGAGTATGGTGATAACTGGAGTCGCGAGATGGATCATCCCCCAGCAAGATGGTTCAAACATCCGCTACCAACAGGAACTCTCAAAGGTAAACATCTAGACCTAGACGCCTACGATAAGCTACTCAGCTTCTACTACGAGAAACGTGGCTGGGATGAACGGGGAATCCCCAAAAAAGAGACACTACGAGAACTCGACCTAGCTGAAGAAGCAGAAGAATTAGAGAAATACGTGGAACTCATCTAATCCACTATTTTTTTTATCCAAGTTTTAATTGTTTAGGTTTTGGCTTATGCTCTGGTATCTCTACTTTGTAGTGAATCATTCTCTCTAGATATCCCGGGAACTCCGATAGAAAACTGGGTAATGATAATACTGAGACACTGGGTACACGTCTATATATGCTCATTCTTGTAGGTGACAGGGTTAAAGCTATGGGCAACAGTATAGCATCCTTCCATTTTACTACCCCCATCTTATTAGCAAGCATGTCTATGTGTTGGCTAAGAACCTCCGTCTTCTCGATATGGGTTTCAATAATCTTCCTAGCCGTACTATTTCCCATTCCTGTAGTATAGTGTTTGCACTCAGCGCAGACAATATACGGATAACTTTTAGCCAGTACATCGATCTCCCAGCGACGCCCCTCAGCCTTAAACCGGTACCTGCTTCGTGTACTATATCCATTTTCTCTGAACACTCGGGCTACCAACTCTTCAAACTCAAGCCATCCAAGAGATTTACTTATCTTTTCAAAATCAGCGCCTAGTCTAATTGCGTTTACAGCAAGCTCCAATCTTTGATCCAGAGATGCCTTGATAACGTCTTTTTCTATTGTTATCTGGTCATGGATTTTTAGATCTTTTAGTATAGATTTCAACGCCTCATCTGTGATAACTAACTCCTCCTTTGCCTCATTTAGATCAAGAGACTCTTCTTTTGTACCCTCTAGAATATACTGGAGAAGCAGTCGCTTTGTTAAGGCGTTCAAGTCACACATTTAAACATACGCTGGTTATAGAAATTTACGCATATATTGTGTGAATTAGTTTATATTATCTAATCTTTATCCTTGACAAAAGGATGAATATTATATGTTCGATAAAACCTTGTATTTCTTGGAGAAAGGAGGCACATTAAAAAATGGCATTTCTAATAACTGGAAGAATCTTCGGGTTAATCTGCCTACTGGTTATTATGGGAGCAGTGGCTATTATATCAGACGGGCACAGGAGGGTGAAGTACCAAGTGTGCGACGCATTCCTGGAATCGACGCCATAGATGAAGCAATAGGCAGAGCAGTAGAGATGGGAAGACCAGTCTTCTGCAGTCACGGTATTGCAAACCTCCGGGCAGCAACAACAGGGCCTCAGACCTTGGCGGGTTTAAGCGTACTGAGTTATGTGGCTAAACAGAGCATAGAAGTTGGCGCGGATCTTTATGTACCGGTGAGGCAACCAGAGGTCTGGCCGGTAGCAGCTGACATTTTAGAAACTGAGTTTAAGCTAGCGGGAAGAGGTAGTGAGTTCGATCCAGACAAAGTACCCTTCCTCTCCAATAACCAGTTCGGCTTCTCAAGCAACTATATGGGAATGATGATGAGAGAACGCCCGGGAGCTAACATCATGGTTGGTGCATTCTGGGCTGAGTCACTACAACTAGCGGAAACTGGCGCAAGGATAGGTGCCATGCAGATTACGGGAACTGCCAACACTGCACAGATTCCCTTCTTCCTCGTCGTATCCGATTACTGTCTAATCGGTGAGGAAATCTACTCTGCAGGCGCATACTTGACCAATGACGCCCCCCTTATTGCTAGCCTAGCCGGCCAGGACATTGGTAGGATAATCGCAGTGATACTTGGACTTCTCGGGGCTATAACCGTGACATTGGGAAGTAACATTCTCTTAAACCTCTATGGAATGTGATGAAAATGAGTGACGTATTAAGAAGAATTGAGATACCGATTGCATTGACAATTATAGCGACCCTTCTTCAGGTAATCCCATACTATTTTGAGATTCCTGCACTTGAATCCGCCTCCAACGTAGCCGCAAACGCTGTTTTGATTATTGTCGCATTTGCGACTTTTGTCGGAGTCATCAGCATAATTCAGGTACATGGAAAACGTGTCCAGAGACAATCCGAGGGCTGGTACTATAGTGTTATAGTAATTGGGTTATCGGTAATAATGGCTTTAACTGGATTACCCTTTCCTGAAGTGGGTTTAGGCGTAGATAACTCAGTCTATAACTGGTTATTCACAAACGTCCAGATGCCCCTAGGTGGAACTATGTATAGCATTCTTGCTTTCTTCATCACCTCAGCGGCTTTCCGAGCTAGAAACCTTGAGGCAAGTATCGTACTGGTCGCGGGAACAATAATGGTCATGAGTAACGCTCCTCTGATTACCAACTTTGCACCCCTTATCAAGGATATAGGGATCTGGATCAGAGAAGTTCCTAACATGGCTACCATGAGAGGCGTTATTATTGGAGCCGCTCTGGGAAGTATTGCTCTCGTGGTGCGAACTCTGATGGGTATCGAACGTGGATATCTAAGAGGAGGAGAAGAGTAATGTCAATTATGCAGAAAATAAACAAGCTGGATAGACGATACATATACCTACTAGCTTGGGCATTCGTACTCTTTCCCCTCCTAAACCCTCTAGGGTTACCCATCCCCATCAGTCAGGATGCGAGAACTTGGTATGACTATGTTGAGAACGAGATAAACGATGGAGATGTTGTACTATTGGCACCAATGTACGGGGTATCCGGTATGCCCGAGCTGTTCCCAATGACAGTCGCAACAATGAAGCATCTGCTAACCAAAGACGTAAAGATCGTAGTAGTTAGCTTTTGGACAGAAGGTCCTCTAGTCTTTAACACCTTGCTAACACAGGTAGACCCAGCCGACTATGGCTACGTCTATGGAGAAGATTAGATCCGACTTGGGTATATTCCTGGTCAGGAGACCGCGATGGGAAGCTTTGCCGCCAGTATACACGACACAGTAAGCGCGGATTATGTTGAAGGCAGACCTCTAGACTCGTTCCCAATGATGGAGACTATCCAAGAAGGAGAAGATATCGATGTAATAATCAGCATTGAAACTGGAACCCCTGGAACCTCTGAGTGGATGAGACAGTTCAATGCACCCTTCGGTACCCCCCAGATAACTGGATACATAGGCGTATCCGTTTCTGGAATGATACCTTATGTGCAGTCAGGACAACTCCAGGCCCTTATGCCAGGTCTAACAGTTTCAGCAGAGTACGAGATACTACTAGAAAGGCCCGGCCTCGCAGTAGCAGGAGTAGACGCAGT
>WJJC01000190.1 GCA_014729945.1 Candidatus Bathyarchaeota archaeon | reverse complement strand
CCCCCTCCCATAACAGTGCTTACTTGTTCAACTATCTCTTTACGACCTAAATCTGGCGATAGACTATAGGCTCCATCGTAGCCATTTTTCTTCATATATTCTGCTAATACAAAAATAGCTGTTACATTATGTATACGCATATCATGCTTTGGTTTGAGTTTCTCTAAAGATTCCTCTGAATGTATATCTACAACTATAGAATCATCTACACCAACTGCTTCAAGCAAATCAAGAACTATATCAAAACTCAAAGCTTCTCCTTCTAAGAACCGTTTATCCTGACGAGCATACGCCATGTAGGGCATTATTGCGATGATTCTTTTAGCACCAAGGTCTTTAGCAGTTCTAGCCATAAATAACAACTGCATTAATTTACGGTCAGGCTCGGGTGCTGTAGTCTGAACAAGTGCAACGGTTTCACCCCCTAAATCGGGGGGCATCTGGATATAGCTCTCACCATCTGGGAAGATTCTATTACGAATGAAAACAGGTTCCTGTCCAAGCTCTTTTGCTAGGGATTCCCCCAGAGAGTTTGAGGCTGGTCCCGGGATAATAATCATACTGCAGAGTATTACCTCTGTTCATATAATTAAGGGAAACGAATTACAGTAGATAAAGAATCCCAGCGGCTAAAGCTGCGGCACCCCACACATATCGGTTCCATTTTATAATTTTCGCCCCATCAAAGATCCCTAAGGGTATGAGGTTAAACAAGGCAAGACTAGCGTTAATATTCATACCCACGTTTGCTAGGCTAGCAATTATCCCGTTTCCAGTGAGAATTCTAATTAACAAGAATAATAATCCCAGACCTATGTTTGTAGCTGGTCCAGCGATGCTAATCTTTCCGTAATGATCCCAACTTGCAATATTACCAATCATAACAGCCCCAGGAGCTATTATCTTGAATGGAGATATCAAGGATATTAACGTGATTAAGATACCCTGTTGATTTATCTTAAACTCGGCCCAGTACCCGAGTCTCTGAGCCATAAACTTGTGGGCGAGTTCATGTAAAATAAAGGCAGATCCAAAGATTAGTAGTGCTCCGACTAAGAAAGTTGGACTACTAATCAGGGCTCTCCAGTAACCCGATAATAATACCAGCATTATTAAACCTAGACCAATAGCTAAATCTCTGATCTCGTTCTCACCAAAAATACCAAGGGTTCTTGCTTGTCGTGGTGCCTTATAACTAAATCCTTGAGTGTTGTATCTTCTCTTCCCCGTGGTACTTCTACTATATTGATAATTACCCGTACACTCATGTAGCTCTGGGAGCCGATGCTCGGCGCAGAAGTACCCACCACAGTATTTGCATCTAAAGGGCATATACTCGTCTTTGCCACAATAATCGCATTTTACCATCTAATATATCGTTGACTGTTAGTCGGGGTGAGTTATATATCATATGGGAAAATTCACCAACCCAAAGCGTATGGTTCACCGGTTCTAGGTGAAGCCCCTCCTTGTATTAATTTGGATACGGGATTGTACCTAATTGCCTGACACCTACCATGGCTCCAAGGTTTACTAATCACCACCTTATGCCCCTTATCTCTTAACCTCTCAGCAACCTTCTTAGATATCCGAGGCTCAAGGCTAACTTCACCAGGTCGAACAGGATGCGGCCAGAAACTTGCCGGGAAATGACTCGTGTGAATCGTTGGTGCATCCAGTGCTTCCTGGATATTCATGTTAAAATCAACATAGTTTAAGAAGAATTGAAGCGTCCACTGGTCTTGTTTATCTCCGCCTGGGGTACCAAAGACCATGTACTGTGCATTATCTTTGGTAACTAGACTGGGTGTAAGGGTTGTACTGGGTTTTTTCCCAGGTTTAAGAGCTTCAACATGACTGGGATCAAGGTGGAAGAACTGGGCTCGTGTACTAGTTGGAAAACCTAACCCCGGTACGAGAGGACTCGTTCTTAGCCATCCACCGCTAGGCGTAGCAGAGACCATGTTGCCATATTTATCAACGGCCTCCATATGCACCGTATCTCCCTCAAACCATGGTTTCTTACCCCGTTCCTTGAGCCTTATGGATTCAACACCTCCGGGTCTATGTAGCATGGAAGCCCTTTCAGAGTTAATGAGGTGTCTTCTGTCATCTGCATACTCTTTACTAAGCAACCATTCTAGAGGAACATCCTCAAACCTAGGATCAGCGTAATACTGTTCTCTATCAGCGAAAGCGAGTTTCGCTGTCTCAACAAGGGTATGTATATAGTCCACACTGTTGTGACCCATTGATCCCAGATCGTAGCCCTCTAGTATATTCAGTTGTTGTAATAGTACTGGTCCCTGGGTCCATGGACCACACTTGTGAACAGTTAACTCCCGATATTCTACTGAAACAGATTCCTCGAAGGAAGCTTCATAACACTGCATATCTTCCATAGTTAATAGTCCGTGGTTTTCTTTCCCGTAGACATCTTTACACGTGGTATTCTGTATGAAATCTACAATACTCTTAGCGATGGGTCCATCATAGAAAAATTTCCTGACAGCATCAAAACCAGTTGATCTTGTGCTACAAGACTCGTAGACATCATATATTTTTCTAAATGTTCTAGCCCATTCAGGGTTAAGCTGTAACTCGCCTACACTAGGTGCTCTTCCATTCCTGAGATATATAGAAGAAGAACTTGGCCACTCCTCATTATATCGATCCTTAACACGGTTAAGAAATTCAGCTAAAGTTGGGTAGACGGGAAACCCTTCAGAAGCTATCCGTATCGCAGGCGCAATTATTCTTGAAAAATCCATGGATCCGTATTCTTCTAGGGTTATTAACCACGCATCAAAAGCACCTGGAACACACGCTGGTGTGAATCCGTCCTCGGGAATCATGGGATAGTCGTGTTCCTCAAACCATTCTATGGTAGCTCCCATAGGGACTGGACCTTGGCCATTAACGGCTATCACCTTCCCTTCTTCACCGAGATACAATAGAATGGGTACTTCACCAGCTACACCCATAAGATGCGGTTTCAACAAGGAAAGACAAAACCACATGGTAGCGCTTGAGTCGAATGCGTTTCCTCCCTCCTGAAGAATCCTTAAACCCTCGACACTGGCTAGGTAGTGGGAACTGGTTACCAATCCATTTGTTCCCATTATCACTGGACGAGTAGTAAAACCCATATCATAGAATAAGGTGAGGAAGTATTTAGCAACTATTTACAGTCAATGAACTGTGATCAGATCTTGTTTGAGAAAATCTATGATCTCGTTGAGGACAGGTTTCTCTCGACCATTCTGTATACCCAAGCAGTGATCCACATCACTTATCTCTTTGATGTCAAGGCGTTCATTTAGTTCACGGGTCCATAGTCTCCTCCCAGAAAATCATGACGTTCTCAGCTTGAAGCACAAGGGTTGGACACTTTATAGAAGCCAAGATTTTCTTAAAAACAAATCCATATCAGTAATCGAGTCTCTCAAAATATATCCACAGGGGGTATGCGATGATTTACCTCTTCCTCTAGCATCCAGAGCATAGAAACGGGTTACTGAGGCAAGATGAGGTATTATACTATTATAGCTCTACCACCGATTGTCAAATGCTGGTAGTAATAAGAGAGAAGAACCATTTTTCTTATCCCCACATAATTAAGATTAACATCACCCTTTGTGAAAAAAGCCTCTTCAAGCATGATTATTTACTCATCTCTAACGATATATTTTCTTTGATTAAATTATTATTCAAATGAATGGATCCTATTAATATGAAGATTAAGGCAGTGCTTCTGGATTTCGGTGGGACCCTTGCTGATGGAAGCCTTGAATGGGATCCGTATCATGAGACAATCAGAGATTACCTCAAGAGCCTTGGGTTCAGCATCGAAATGAATGAGATGAAAAAAGCATTAAGTGACGCGTTGGCAGAGTTAAACGTAATCAGAACTAGGGGAGAGGAGATGAGGTTTGAAGACGTATACGCGATATTCCTCCAAAAACTCGGTATAAACCATGACGATGAAACACTGGAATGGCTTCATGACAACTTCAAGAAGTATTACAAGACTGATTTTTTCCCCTGTCTTGAAGAGGTGTTAATTGAGTTATCCTCAAAATACAAGCTAGCAATGGTAAGTAACACCATGAGCGACCAACCCAAGATACTTCTTAGAGAAGCAAACCTAGACAATCACTTCGACTTGTTGGTCTGTAGCAGGGACTTAGGGGTAAGAAAACCTAACCCAGAGATATTCAAGATAGTGCTTGACATGATCGATGTTAAGCCATCAGAGGCAGTACATGTAGGTGACAGCGTCGAGGCGGATATGATCGGTGCAAGAAACACAGGTTTAACTGGTATCTGGATCAATACCCCTAAACAACCAGCGTGGAAAGGATACACCATTAATAGCATCTGTGAACTACCCAGACTCCTAGAAACCCTATCCACTAGGGAAACCTCTTAGACATAAACAACCAACAATATGCCCATGTCCCCCATAGACTACATCCTTAGCCTAAGTCTCAAATACAAACTAGGAATAATCGTATTCTCATTAACAGTCATAGCTTATGGAACCCTATTCTATTTGGGGAGAAAATGGCGCAATGAGTTTGAGGAAAAGGGAATAAGTTACTGGAGTATAGCCAAAGAGGATAGAATCAAACAACTCATGGATGGCGTATGGGAGCCCAAAAAGATCACGTTCCTCTATGGTTTAAGCTACTTTGCAAATGGCTTCGTAAGATCCACATTCAGTCTATGGGTACCCATATTCCTACTAGATGAAGTAGGTGTAGGCACCACTGAGGCAAGTCTATTCGTCGGATTAATGTATGTAAGCTGGAGCTGGAAGATGTTCGTAGGTCTGATAGCAGATATATTCCCCATCAAATGGGGGGACAGGTACTATAAAAGAAAACCATGGTTCGCGATAACCGGGTTCCTCTATCTAAGTGGAATCATAATAATGATAATAAGTGATATTGAGAATGCACCGGTTTGGAGTGTATTATTCCCCGCAGTTGTTAGTATAATATCTGCTGGAGCATTTTATGATATGGCTGCAGACAGCTTCACCATAGACGTAACACCACCAGAGTACCATGCAAGAGTGATCGGTGGAGCAAGCACAGCTGGGCAGAGCATCGGGTCCGCCTTAGCCACCATATTACCCCTCTGGCTTTTGAACATCGGAGGATACAAACTCGTATTCGTTCTCGCAGGAGTTACAGGATTAACATCTTTCCTATTTCTCTCAGTGAAAGAACCAGAGGTAGTTAAAGAAAGATCACTCAGCAAGGAAGTCATCGCATACACGTTCACAGAGTTAACAGTCGTCCTAGCTGTCTTGATCATGTTCAGTCGGGCTTTCACCGTAATGAAGATAACTGCACCCCTCGGGGGTATGTTCAGTTTTACCATAAGAGAGATCGTAGGCGCCGACATATCCCTTGTAAGCATTCTTGGTCTAGTCGCGACGCTTGCGGGTCTACCCGGATCATGGGTAGGTGGAAACATCAGTGATAAATACGGGCACAAAAAAGCATTCGCGTTTTCATCCATCCTATTCATGCTCGCGGGGTTCCTCTGGACAACCATTGCCCAAGGCGCTGTTACCTGGTTCCTAATAGTAGCCATGATAAGCGCATTTTTCGAGCGTTTCTGGACTGGCACGATTTTCGCTATTATGGCGGATAGTACTCCATTGGCGATGTCCAGTACAGTCTATCAGATGTACATGAGTTGGAGCTGGATAGGTAATATCCCCTCAAGCGTATTAATCGGGTATCTACTTGGTATAGGGTTGAAACCCACTGCAATGGTAACATCTGCATTGATGATCGTGCCATTGATTCTGGGGTTGTTGATCAAACCATTTGAGGCAGGTAAAGCTTCAGACATATAGTACACAGTTTATGGTACTATTGTACACAGACTAAGATACTATTATAAAGACTTAAGATTGACTCGATAATGAAACCACTTGATAGAGCAATTAGAATATTACTCCAAGCACTCACCAATGACATATCTACCAAACACACCAGAACTAAAGACACTCAAAGAGAAACTACCAGACACAGTACCAGATATAGTTGAGACAGTTCAAAACACCTTGATCCATGTTTATTGGATTGAACGCTATGGCATTAAATACATAGAAGGTCATAGCAGTGTTTTAAGCACCAGATCCGTAGCAGATATACTAAGACAGGTATACCAACATCATCCTGTAAATCTCCAAGAGAAAAGAAACCTAATCGAGAAGACAATAGGCAACTGTAGAGATTTCACAGTACTAGGAGTAGCATTTATGCGGGAAAAAGGGATTCCTGCAAGAGCACGATGTGGTTTCGCCACATATTTTAGTTCACCAGAAATGAAACTCAAGTATATAGATCACTGGGTAATTGAGTATTGGAATAGGGATAATGAGCGATGGGTTATGGTAGACAGTCAGATTGATACGTTCCAGAGAGAGACATTAAAACTAGATTTCAACACATTTGATGTACCTCATGATAAGTTCATCACAGGAGGTGCTGCTTGGAATATGTGCCGAGAAGGAAAAGCGGATCCAGATAGCTTTGGTATACATGAAATGCATGGGATGGGCTTCATTAGAGGCGACATGATAAGAGACCTAGCAGCGCTTGCCAAAGTCCCGCTTTTACCATGGGACTGCTGGGGAACCATATTGGATAAAGAGATAACAGGTTTAGATTTACTTGATAAAGTGGCAGAAGTCACCCAGCCAGCCACAATGACATACAAAGAGATCATGGAGTTATACCAGCATCCACGCCTCAAGGTACCAGAGATCATAACGAGTTGGGAAGGCATGAATAAACCCATACAGGTCAAGCTATCGGATTTAACGGAGAAGATGTCTGATGGATAACGACCATGCAGACAAGCTCAAGAAGAACACAGTTGAGATAGTCAAAGTCTTGAACGCCTTATCAAATGAGACAAGACTATCAGTACTCTCTCTATTACTGGATGGAGAGAAGCAGCTCAAGTATTTGCTTGAAGAGACCGGACAATCAAAGAACGGTCTGGTCAACCACCTGTCAACCTTGATTGATACTGGAATAGTGGAGCGAGTTTCATGGGGAAAATATACGATCACAAAGGATGGAGCCGGCTACATCAGAGACATCGTTGACCAGTATCTCAGCTCAGAAAAGTTCAGATCCAAGCGCAGGAAGATAGATACTAGCATGTATCAGTGGAGAACCAAGAAGCTGAATGAAAGAATAGTCAGTAGCCCAGCCGAGTTCAAGCCAAGCTTGTTCAGTTATCAGGGTGCAGTACAAGGAGTGCTGGAAGCCCGTGGAAAAAAAGTCAGCCTAGATGAGGTTATTGCAGTATCAGGTTATGGCTGGATAACTAACGCCATGAAGAAGCATCTGTGCCCGTCTGTTCCATCTGCTTTTCATAAAGAGGTATGGTCTGCCATCCATAAATCCACCGAGAACCTTGGCTACAAGGTAAACTTGATCTCATCGGGTTTGTTTGAGTGGGATGAGAAACAGACCCCCACAGAGGAATCAGTCAAGAACGCCGAAAAACAGTATCAGGCAGCAAAACAGGTCATCGATAATGATCGGCCCCTGATAATGTGGGGCCTCCCCATCCCTGAATACGGGATAGTAAACGGGTACAGGGGTGAAGAATACATTGTCAGCACATACAGACGGTTAATAGAACAACAGGATACACCCATACATTACACAGGTTTAATGGCCCCCGGCGGCCTCCACTGTATAGACCTAACCACTCTCACCATGTTAGACCCAAAGACAGTGGCCATTGAGACCCTAAAGCTAGGGTACAGACTAGGGGTAGGTGATACACCTCAGATCGATGCCTATACCCTAGGCTCCGAAGCCTATGATGTACTAGCAGGTAACCTCAAGGGGGAAGAGTTTGATGAGAACAGCCACCACGGCACAGGATACACCCTCGCATGCCTCATGGAGGCAAAATGGGGCTTATCAGAGTACCTAAAGAAAGCAGATACATTACTGGATGTAGATCTATCCGATATCACTTCAAGATATAATGAGCTCTATCTTTTACTGAAAAAATGCCACGAGGAATTCCCCCTCGGCCCAGGTGAGATGCCGCCTTACAAATGTGAAAAAGTAGCAGGACTGCTAAGGGAAGGAAAAAAGATAGAATCAGAGGCACTAGAGAGGATAAAAGAAGCCCTCACGATGCTCTAATCTATTTTACGATGTTTCGTATGGATCTGACGATCTTGTCTACGTCTGGTAGCACATGCTGCTCCAGTTTCTTGTTAAAGGGAAGTGGAATATTCGGGTTAGCTACCCTAGCTACGGGCGCTTTGAGGTTATGGAAACCTTTCTCGGCGGCAATGGCTGCTACCTCGGCTGAGAAACCGCATCTCTCATAATCCTCATCTACAACCACCAGTCTACAGGTCTTGGCTACACTCCTGAGAATACTCTCCTCATCCAGGGGAACAAGGGTTCTTGGGTCTATGACCTCGACGCTTATCTCGTCTTTGAGCCTGTCCGCTGCCTTGGCGGCCTCGTTAACCATCTTGCCCACTGCGACGACAGTGACATCGTTACCCTCTCTTACAAGGTTGGCTACACCGAAGGGTATCCTGTAGTCGTCTTCTGGTACATCGCCCTCCATCGCGGATAGCTTGACGTGTTCAAAGAACACCACAGGGTTAAGGTCATTGATGGCTGTGGATAGTAGACCCTTGGCGTCGTATGGGTTGCTGGGGGCTGCGATTTTCATGCCCGGCATATGAGCGTAGAGACCGTAGAGGCATTCGCTGTGGGTGGCTGCGCCTCCTCCCCGCGCCCCGTAGATGACCCTGAGCGTCATGGGTACGTTGACGTTTCCACCCGTCATATATGTGGTCTTTGCCATCTGGTTTAGTATCTGGTCCATGGCTACTAGGCTGAAGTCAACGAGCATGAGCTCAACAATGGGCTTTGCCCCGGCTATTGCTGCTCCGATCCCTGCGCCTATGAAAGCTGTCTCGGTGATTGGTGCGTCTCTTACCCGCTCCTTGCCGAAGGTTTCTTTGAGGCCTTTTGTGGATGGCCTCCATGGTGCGGCTACGTTTTCTCCGAAGAGTATTACATCGGGGTCGTTCTCCAGCGCGATCCGCTGTGCCTCACAGATTGCCTCTGCGTATGTGATTGTTCTTGCCATCTATGACCCCTCCACAAAGATGTCTTTGTATGCATCCAATAGCTCGGGCTCGGGGCTCCCCACTGCGAAGTCTATGGCTTCTTGCACTTTCTCTGCCTCCTTGTCCCTGATCTCTGCGTCGAGTTCAGCTGTTAGTACTCCCTCTTCTAGTAGTTTTTCTCTATAACATTTTATTGGGCAGTACATGCTTGTCTCATCGGCGTCCAGTCGATGGATCTTAAACTCCAGTAAGGTGGGGCCACCTCCATTTCTAGCCCGTTCCAAAGCTTCTCCGACTATCACGTAGACTTTTTCTACCTCCCATCCGTTATGGCTGCTCCCGGGGATGCCGTATGCGGGAGCTCTCTGGCTGATGTCTGTGATGCTAAGCTGGGGGTAATCTATCTTATGACCAAGCATTGTCTGATCCTCAGGGCTACTGTTCTCGCAGACGAAGATCATTGGTAGGCTCCAGCATGCCGCGAGGTTGAGGGTCTCCTGTACTCCTCCTTGATTGCTCGCGCCTTCCCCAAAATAGCTTACTGAGATGTTGTCTGTGTTTTTGAGTTGGTTGGCGAGGGCGTAGCCTGCTGCCATGGGTACGCTTCCCCCTACAATGCCGTTAGCGCCTAGGGCGCCTACTTCTGGGTCGAATATGTGGTATGCTCCGCCTTTACCTTTGTTGCTCCCTGTGGCTTTTCCAGCTATCTCCGCCATCATTTTCTTGATGTCCGCTCCTTTTGTGATGAGGTGACCTAGGGAGCGGTGGGTGCTTCCTATCTGGTCGGTTTTTCTGAGGTGAGCGCCTACTGCGGCGGCTACTGCTTCCCCGCCGGTGTAGAAGCTAACATGGCCTAGCTTGCCCTCGTCTATGAGGGCGCGTACACCGTTCTCAAAGGTTCTTATGGAGATCATTGAACGGTATAGCTCTAATTTCGTTGAATCTGAGATGTTTTTCATAAGCTATTGGATGAGTTACATGGTTTTAGGTTTAACTACTATAGGAGGTCTAGTCTTGTTAATACATGGTGGAATATTGTAGTTATTAATCCAACTACCAATGCGGGGTGTATGGAGCGAGCATGATATCTAAGCCCACCTGATTCAGGTAAGTATAACAAGATTATTCCTGATGCGATTATGATGAGGTACAATCCTAGTCCACTCCATATTACCCAGTTATCATTATATCCTGTTATTGGCTGAGTTAACAGATGTCCAGCTAGGGTTACTATGGTTAGTTTTCCGATTATGCAGTGGGTGTTTACTCTTCTCGGAGTTTGTGTGGGGATGAAGAGGTTCATAAAGTATAGCATGGTGGTATAGATTATTCCAAGCAATGTGAGCCAGCCGAATAATCGTGTGTACATTTTAATCCTTCTCGTTAGGTGCAAACTGCTTGTATCCCCAGTTAGTCTCATCCATGGTTGCGGTCTTGATCATTTTACCTAGGGCAGATAGGGTGAAAGGAAATATTATTCCCAAGCTTATCATGGTTGGTAGGGTATTCCAAGCAAAGTGGATTGTAGCTGATACAAGGGTTCCTGGGATTAGGTCCTTTCTTGTTATGCTGCCTTTCATGGCTTTGGCTAATCCCAATGATCGTGCTGCTATGCTACTCCATGCTATGTGCATGATACCTGTAAGGCTTCTGATGAATATAGCGAATAGTGGGGGATAAGCTCCATTGAATACCATCTCGGTGATATACCAGAAGTTTTCGAGACCAGCAAAGCCTGCTCCCGCGGCGGCTCCATATACCATGCCGTCCAGGTGATTGTTAAACTCGTTTTTGAGTCGTGTGTTTTTAGCTATCCAGTATACACCCGCTATTTTGAGAGGTTCTTCTATTATTCCTGCCCCTCCTATGCCTATGTAGGGTGTCGTGATTATGGTGTTGAGTATGCCGGCTATTATTCCGCTGAAGGCGCCCCAGCCGAAGCAATAGGCTATTAGGGCTATGGGCTCTCTTTCGTATCTGTCGCTTCTTGCTATGTATATGAGAAGTATAACTGGTACTGTGTAGCCGGCTAAGGTGAAGCCTATGTAGGTTAGCCATTCTCCTCCGTAGCTTAGGGCGAACCCGGTTATGAGTAGCATTGTAGCTGAAAGGAGATATCCGGTTATGTTTTTCTGGGTTCGGTTGAGATAGACACTGCTACTTGGCGGTGTGGACATAGGTTTAGGATTGTATAGGGCTTTGAGTGCTTCTGTTAATAGTTCTATAGTGGTGGGTTGATGGGTGGGGGTTTCTTGTATATTTTTGGTTTGCATCCATTCTTCTAGATTGTAGCCGCAGGTGGGGCAAGTCTGGTCCTGTTGGTTTATGGGAGTTCCGCATTTGGGACAGTATTGTTGTTTCGGCAAGATGCTGTATTATTGGGGTTGGTGAGGTTTAAATGGTGACGGCTAGTGAGAACTTTTTAGATTTTTTCTGGTGTGATGAGTATTATTTGTTGTGAGTTTACACTATTTCTTATTATGGTTAAGGTTTTATGCTGTGTTTTGGGGAGATAGTGCATGGTTGATATTGTTTCGAGCGAGTTGCTGCGTGATGGTAAATATTTTAGTTTCTATCATGACGTGGTACGGTTGCCGAATGGCAGAGAAACTGATAGGGATATCGTGCGTCATCCGGGTGCTGTGGCGATTGTCGCAGTTCATAGGGATGAGGTTGTCTTGATTAAACAGTATAGGTATGTGACTGGAGGCTATCTCTTTGAGATCCCAGCTGGTACTCTTGAGGAGAGGGAGGTCCCTTACCGATGTGCTGTCCGTGAGCTACGGGAGGAGACTGGCTACGCGGCTAGTAGCTGGACCCGGCTCTTCCAGTGTTATATGGCTCCAGGGTATAGTGATGAAGTGATTCACTTCTATCTCGCTGAAGGGTTGACGGAGGTGGGTTCATCTCCCGAGAATGATGAAATTATCACTGTTTCTAGGTACGGGTTTAACGAGGTATTGGATATGATTGAGAGTAATCAGATCATAGATGCTAAGACTATGCTAGGGATATTGAGTTTCTTGACTCGGGCTAATCTTTAACCCGAAGATAGATTACTGCGCTGATTAATAAGAGCAAAATCGAGACCATTGTGTTTACCCAGAAGGCGGCGGTTAGGGTGTACTGTTCGCCTATCCACCCAGTTATGGAAGTGCTGATGCTACCTACCCCGAAGGCGCTGAAGAACATTACACCGTATGCTAAGCCCATCATGTTTCTCGGAGTGAGCCGGCTTACGAGGCTAGTTACAGTGGGTTGATGCCCGAACATTGAGATACCGTATATGAAGACGAATACAGGCACCGCTATGCTGGATGGTAGTACCATTAACAGGATTAAGCTCACAACTATGCCGCCGGTGGCAAAGAGTAATACCTTCCCCGAGCCAAACCTATCGCTACCTCTTCCACCCGCAAGTTGTCCCAGTGTTCCGAAGAAGAGGATCATACTATTGGCGATGGCTGCTAAACTCCCTGTATATAGTTTCTCCGTGCTTAGGAAGCTGGGGAAAAATAAGTCCACTGACCGGAACAGGGAGCCAACGATCACGTTGTAAAGTAACACTATCCATAACCCCGGTGTCTTAATAAACTCAAAATAGCCTGTGGTGCTATGATCCATTTCCCCCTCGTTTACCTTGATCCTACGTAATAATACAGCAGTAAAGACAGATAGTACCCCGAAAAATACGAAACTTATCCTCCAGTTGAAGGTGACGCCCAAGTAGAAGGCGATTGTGGGGGTTAGCACCTGTCCAAGGTTACCGGCAGCGTTATGGATACCCATGCTGCCCCCTGTGTTCTCCGGGAAGGCTTTCGCTATTAAACCATTAGCCGTGGGGTGATAGAAACTAGCCCAGAGCGCCATTAGAAACATTCCTGCTCCGAAAAGGTACACGTTGTTTGCTAGCAAGAAGATTGCTGACATGAGTCCGCCAAGCCCTATACTGATCTGAGCTACCTTGAGGCTACCTATTTTATCACTGAGGGGGCCACCAATAAGGGCACCTGCGCCATATGTTAGGAACGTGATAGTAGAGATGAGCCCCATTGTACCGAAGCCGGCATTCAAGTCATCAGCAATAGTTGTCATTAACGGAGGTAGCACTAGAAAGAGACTGTGGTTAAGGCTATGAGCTAAACCGAGCAAAACTAGATCAGCAGTGGTCTTCTTCATGGCACTCATGAAATGGTTGGTTGTGTAAAATTGTTTTGATTAATGTTGGCCAAGTCAGAAATAAAATACGGCGAAATAAGGAGATGCCCCCTTTTTTATACCCGATAGACGTTATATTCCGTCAACTATTGGTGAATTAGTTGACTAATGAATATGATGTAATAATCAAGGACGCAGCCATCATAGATGGAAGCGGGAAAAAAGCGTACAAGGGCTCGATAGCTGTCAAGAATGGAATGATAGCAGAACTAGGTGAAGTGAAAGGCGACGCGGTTAAGACCGTTGACGGCCAAGGTATGTACGCTAGCCCTGGCTGGATAGACGCCCACAGCCACGGGGACTCCACATTACTGTTCTTCCCCAAGACAGAGAGTTATGTTATGCAAGGCGTCACAACCTTCGTTGGAGGTCAGTGTGGAGGCAGCCAGGGACCATATGGAGATGTTATGGGTCTCCCAGGTATCGCACGTCAATATATAGACGATCTTGAACCCCACAAGTATTACCCTGAAAAGAGTCTATTCCCCCGGGAAGATGTCAATGAGATCATGGAGAAGTACTATGGTTGGACAGTTGACTGGGAAACACTTGGCGAATGGTTCAAGAAAGTAGAGACTATAGGAGTCTCAATGAACGCTGTCCCTCTTGTAGGTCAAGGTACTGTACGTTACAATGTGATGGGGAATGATTACAAGCGCCATAGCACTGATGAGGAGTTAGAAGAGATGAAACAACTCATCCGAGAGGCACTGGAAGAGGGCGCGATTGGAATTAGCACCGGCCTAGACTATGATCCAGGGGTACAGGCAAGCATGGATGAGATCAGTGAATGTGTTAAAGTGCTGAAAGAGTACGAAAACGCAGTATACTGTCCACACTGGCGGAGAACTGGGCGTAGACGCAAGGTTAAATTCGGTGACACAAGGAGCAACAAAGTAGATGGCTTACTTGAATCCATAGAAACATGCAGAATAACAGAAGTCAAGACTAACATCGCTCACCTCACACCCGGGTGGAGACTTGTTCCAGAGGGCAACGACTACATGGAGGAACATAACATCAGGGCTACCCTCAAGTTCTTTGACGATGCCCTCAAAGAAGGCTTAGATATAAGCTTCGACAGCATGCCATGGTTCCTGAGAGGAGGCTTCGATGTTATGCCATACCTAAGCAGCATACTGCTGCCGTGGCTTAAAGAAGCGGGAAGCAGAAAAAACTTCGCTAAATGGCTGGACGCACCAGATTACCGAGAGGAGATAAAGGACTCACTGGAGAGCGGAAAATGGTTCATCCGATTGGCATATAACCCCAATACTAACCCCCAGTGGGCTGAAAACATATGGATAAGCAAACACAAAGACGAATCACTGATAGGCAAGAACCTAGCCATGATAGCCAAAGAGCGAGAAACATCACAGCTTGATACATGGTTTGATCTCATCTGTGAGGATTCAGATGCAATGGGATATGCAGCGGGTACGGCGGACACAGGTAACTTCCCTTGGAAACCCTACAGGGCATTAATGTTCCAACATCGAGTGGGGAGCCTAAGTCTAGATCAATCAGTATACGATAAGCACTATGAGCAGGAGAGACCACCTTATCGAAGACCAGGTATAAATGCATTCAACGCTTTCCCCGGATTCATCAACAAGATGGTTAAAGAGATCAAGATATTCACTCTTGAGGAGGCCATTTACAAGATGAGTACAGCGGCAGCCGAGCACCATAACTTAGAAGGCTTGGGAAAGATAACTCCGGGAAGTCATGCGGATATAACAATATTCGACTATGCCAAACTTGAGGTCATGGGAACTCCGGTAGAGCCACGTCAACACCCCAAGGGTATCGAGTATGTTTTCGTAAACGGCGTAGCCGTAGTGGAAAAAGGAGAACACACAGGCGCTACTCCAGGCAGAATAGTGAAGAGGGTTTAATCCTTTCACCTATTTTTCTTTAGATATTCTATTGTCTCAGCTAAAAATTTCTCTGATTCAGATTTGGGTATTATTGCTCCGAGTACATCCATTTTTCCACCGGCATTGTAACCGAGTTCCTTTGCTCGCTCAATCAAGTCATGCATATCCACTGTATTGCTTCTACAGTATAGTTGATCTTGTTCATCAAAAAACCCGGTATTAATAACAACGGTGTTCCTGTCTGTTCCCCACGCGAGTTTACGGGTAACTTGACTGATTATAGCGTAGGGGGTATCTAAGCGCTTAATCTGGGTTCCATCAATCTCCTCAGGGGGGTCCAATAGAGTTTCTTCTAGTTTTTTCTTCAAATGTCTCAGGTTCTCAGCCCACTGTTTGTTTTCCAATATATCATCTTCGGTATTGTACATTCTTAATAGATGGGGAGCTTTCATTACTGCCTCGCGATCCCCTACCTTATAGTTAGAGTCGATCCTGTAAACCAGTTTAAGTAATTCATCGAAGTTAAGCCCCTTCTCCCGCATATACTCCTTTGTGATCTCCCAGAAAAACGGGTTTTCCTTGATCTTCTGTTCCCTATCCCCCACATAGCCTAGAACTATTTTCAAAGAGAGTGGAAGACCCAAGTATTCTTTGAGGACCCAAGTATTCGACGGATAATCGTCTCCACTAGCCCCCTCAGCCACGGGGTTGATGTGTGTTATATCTGCTATCGGGTCTTGATGATGGTGATCTATCATCACTATGTTTGATTTCTCAGCGATTTGCGAAACGTTTGATTCTGGTAACGCCATATCACAAATTACGACATTATCATAACTCTGAGTCATCCCTATGTGATCGTCTGTGAGATAAAAGGTTCCTAGAGGGGGAACCCATGTAGTTATGTCGTCTTTGGATAATTTTTCTAGTATTATTGCGGCTGAGCAGATACCATCTGTATCCCAATGATGTATCAGCAAGGTTTTACCGAGTCCAATATTGAGCATAGCATATTAGATATACACAAGTTTATGAGGGGTTCGAAAAACCATCAGAATCGGCAAAGCCAATCTTTTCCACCCTTACCTCAACTCTAACATCTGATACGGGAATTGCACCATTATGGATATGCCCATAATTATTAATGAAAAGATACCAGTTCTTATTATTGGTAATAATGAACTCTGAGTTTTTGTAAGTGATATTTACTCCCCTTCCTCGCTCATAGCTCTCAAAGCGATTACTCCTACCCTCCAAGGCGTCGATTAGCATCTCGACTCGATCCTCCTCAAGTATGAAGAAGTCTATTCTATTACCCTCCAAAACACCGATGGTGTAGTAAATAACATCCCCCTCCTTGACCTCAAGGGGGATCCGTGTATAGTTATTATGTTCCACTTTTATGGTGTCATCAACTACGATAGAGGTCTCGTTAAGATAAACAATCTCCGGAGACGTAGGCTGCAATATATTCATAATTAAGACCCAGAAGAACGCAATAATCACTACAAAGACTATAATAACGCGCAGTATCGATCTGTTGCTTTCCAGAGCCACATGTTCTCCATGCCAAGTAGCGATAAAAAACCTATGCAAGGTCAAGAGAAAAAGTAAAAACCATAACGGTGTAGTTATCCCTGATATTATATGAATCAGAAGGAATCAATTAAAAGAAGACGCAAATCCATAATGATCAAAGCCCAAGAGAGAGGCTATGAAACAGTAGTATTCTTTAACGAGGTGATAAGGCAGAACCCCAGTAATACTATATATGTGATGCCACACGCCCTAGGGGATGAACACCAAACATTCATAATGGACTCAAACAGCGACACAACGCTTGTAATGCCCCACTGGGGAGCACCTAGAGTAAGGGGATCCGGGGAATTCAACCACGTTATCGCCATAAAACAAGAAAAAGGACACCACATTAAGGGCACATTAGAAGCCCTCGAAGAATATGATAAAGACAAGATAGGGTTTGATCTCTCTACAGTAAGCGCCCAGATGTGGTACAGGATCGCATCAGAACTGGAGATAGAACCCGCACCAGAAAGGGATATTAGCGACATCGTATTCAATGAGAGAAGCATCAAAGACGAGTACGAGATCAAAGAA
The DNA here is from genome assembly GCA_014729945.1 of Candidatus Bathyarchaeota archaeon. The sequence continues at coordinate 10,523 of WJJC01000190.1, read as the reverse complement.
ATCCGCAAAGCCATCAAGATGACAGAAACAGCGTTTCACATTCTGATAGAGGAAACCCACCCCGGAAGAAACATCGCGGATATGAAGAAAGAACTTGACGCCAACATGATCGAGTTAGGCGCTTACGAGTTCAGCTTTGATAGCAGCATAGGATTCATCAAAGGAAACAATACCGAGTACCTGAAACACGGAGACGCTTTAAGCCTTGACGTCGGTGTACGACTAAAGACGGGGTATTGCAGCGATATGGGGCGCAACTGGCACGTGACATGGGAAGAATCCACAGAGGACTACATGGAGCGAGCCATGCAGGCCCAGATAGAAGGCATAAAGGGCATCAAACCGGGGATGACTGGAAACGAGGTGCTAGACCACGCTAACGAGCTCAACAGGGATCTGGGCTTCAATGAGACGGTAAGAACTGGACACCAGATAGGATTAGATGTACACGACTACACTATGCCCTATGCCCCCAGCTTTGGACCAATTAAAACAGATGACCAGCCATTAAAACCCGGGATGACCCTAACATATGAACCCAACCGGAGGGATCCAGAGACCAATTACCGAGGACACATAGAAGACATAATACTGATCACCGAGAACGGTACTGAGTGCCTCAACCAAATGCCCTACAGGATCACATGGTAGCCTGCTCTGTCGAGGTCTACGCTCATATACCGGGAGAGGTAAAAAAATATTCCCCCGGAAGGCGCAGTGATAGAGACGAGAGGCTACAAGTATAAGGTGGTAGGCGATGAGAGAATCGGAATATTAACCCCGGTGGTGGAGTCTTGGGATATGCCGCTTACTAGCAGTGAGATAGAACCCGGGCACAGGGGAAGATCCTCTTAGGTGGCAGTGTGGTTACACTTGATGCTCTCAGGGAGGCTGAGAGACAGGGTGTTGGAGGAATAATCACCGGGGGTATTGATCAGAAAGATCTCATATTCTATTTGGGCTACGAAATCGGATTAGGTGTCATGGGAGGCGAAGATATCGGTTTAACCTTGATATTGATGGAAGGTTTCGGTGTGAACCCCAATTAATGAAGTGAACTGGAAGCAGTTAAACAATCTATCAGGGAAACATGCTTGAATAGATGGAACCACCCATATTCGTTCACGCACCCAGCGTCCAGAGATAATCATACCAGCATAATTTACTCTATAAACCTATTAATCACAAACAGGCATAATATCGCTAGATAAACTTGGCCGTAGATACAGTAATTAAAAACGGTTTAGCGGTGCTCCCATCTGGGATCACCCAGTCATCAATTGTAATCAACGAAGGAAAAATAGTTGGAATAGTAAAGAGCAGCGAGCCAGAGGCAGATAAAGTAATAGATGCCTCCAAGAAAGTGGTACTCCCAGGTATGGTGGACATGCATGTCCATCTACGCGACCCAGGGTTCCCTGAGAGGGAAAACTTCGAGTCAGGTACAAGGGCAGCAGCAGCGGGGGGTGTAACCACAGTAATCGATATGCCTAACACGGTGCCCGCAACTGTAACCCTAGAAGCATTCAAGGAGAAGCAGAAGATAGCTGATGGGAAGAGCCTTGTAGACTTTGGATTCATCGGTGGTGCCGGTGAGGTTCCCCATGAGGATATGATTAACCTCGTGGCCGCTGGGGCAACGGCTTTCAAGAGCTTCCTAATCGCGCGCTTCAAGGAGCTCGCAGCCAGTGATTATACACTCTATAAGCATATGCAGTTACTTGGTGAACTGGATAGACCATTACTGGTGCACGCTGAGAACGGGGACATGGTGGACAAGTTCATGGAGGAAGCAGTGGCTTCGGGTAGAACAGACCCAGTGGCTCACTGTGACTTTAGGCCAGCCATCTGCGAGGTGGAGGCTACCATGAGAACCATAACTCTGGCCGCTGATACTGATGTCCATCTTCATATATGTCACATGACCGCTGCTGGAGCAGTGGATGCCCTAGAGTGGGCACAGGCTATGGGGCAGATGGTTACAGGAGAGACAAGCACCAATTATCTTCTATTCACCAGAGAAACCATGAAAGAACGTGGGCCATACGCCAAGGTAGACCCACCTTTGAGAGGAAAAGAAGACCAACTACGACTATGGACCGGATTAAACACGGGAGTAATTGATGTGCTCGCCTCTGACCACGCTCCCTATACCAAGGAGGAGAAGGAGAGGGGATGGGATAATATCTATGATGCGCCCAGCGGGGGGGTAGTTATCGAGACCACGCTACCCTTAATGCTAGACGCGGTGAATAATGATAGGATCAGCCTAGATCGATTGGTAGAGGTTTTCAGTACTAACCCGGCGGTGATGAATGGATTATATCCTAAGAAAGGTGATCTTATCCCGGGCGCTGACGCGGATATTGTAATCTGTGACATGGATAAACCATTCCACATTAAGGGCGAGAACCTGCAGACCATCCAGAAGATCACTCCTTACGAGGATATGAAGGGAAAAGGTGTGCCAGTTACCACATTGGTACGGGGAGAGATTATCTATAATGATGGGCAGGTAATCGGTAAACCCGGTTACGGCGTCTTTCAGGCACCGCTGGAGTAAACCATTTCCCCCACCATCCCAGTTATTTTGCTCATGTAAATCAGGACAACCCCAATACCAGTATTCGACCAATAGAGGGCAGCAGATTTCTACGAGAAAATAAGTGTCGAGAAGACAAGAGATAACTCATTTGGAGAGGAGACAAGGTGACTGGAGTATTCCCTCTGTGATGAGACCAGCATCACCATTGTTAACTGGTTCTCTGAGATGCCCCCAGGCAGCATACATGGCTTAATACTCAAAGTAGATGATATAGAGGCTAAACATAGAGAATTGATAGAAAAAGAGTAGAGATTGAATCTATATTTGATATGCACTAGGGACGATTCGCTAACTTCAGTGGTCCTGAGGGTAACGGATGGAGTCTCAGAGAATAAGCATAGACACCATATCAGTTTTTATTGGTTAATGCAAAAGGATGAGCTTTTTGGGTTTCTTTCAATAAACGGCTTGAGTCTCGGCTTTGTTGTATCGCCCTTAGCTATTTATTCTTGTATCCATTCCATTCAGAGAAAGAGGGTTAAAAGAATTTTCAGTAAAACTTTAGTAGATCCTCTCTAAGAAGCCTCTGACCAACTCCTCGAATTTCTCCGGTACATCTTGAGGTATCATATGCCCTGTTCCCTTAACTACATGAACCTCAATATCAGGCACCATCTCCTCCATCCGTTCCCTCGTCTCGGGAGTAACCAACTCACTATCCGCACCCATCAACAACATTACCGGGCACTCAATATCTTCTACATATGGCCACAAGTCTATCACCAATCCACTTCGTACAGAGTCGCCTCTGGGTTTGAGCCAGAGCATAGCATCCTTCTCCTCGAAAGCATGCTCCAATCTATTCTCGACATAATAATCCGTAAACCCTGGATATCGCTCAGCAAGCCATTCACGTGCATCACTTTCTGATTCAAAATACTCTGGGGGACGGGGTCTACTGGAACTGCCGGTAGACTCAAAGGGAGCTATATCTACAAGTACAAGCCCGTTATATTCTTCTGGGTGTTCAGCTGTGAGTATCATACCCATCATGCCACCCACACTATGACCTATCAAGATATTTGGATAGAAGTCCAGTTGTCTGTAACAATTCCTCATTATCTCAGCGTGCTCATCTAGCGGCAGATGTGTACTAGGTGAGTCACTGTCACCATGCCCCAGTATGGTGAGACTCAGGATACTATACTCATCCTTAATGGACTCCGCTAGCTTGTCCATGCTATGTCCATCCATCCCCATACTGTGAACCAGTAGCACCCTTGGCCTATCTCCCTCCCAGAGAACATAATGAACATTATAACCGTAGCTTTCTAGAAAGCCTTCCTTCATATTAATCATATATCTATGGAGGGTATGAGATAACAATCTTACTATAACATATTTTCAAAAATACTAAAGAAATGAATATCGCATTGTATATCTCTATTAATGCAGGAAACCGCATGGTAAGGCCTGTAAATTAAGACCAGATCGAAACGCATCATCATTTTTAATACCCTGTTTAAATCATCAAAATATATTAATAGTAACTCTTGTATATTTCTCCTAGTTCAAGAATAACACTTCACGTTTCTCGGCTAGAAAACTATACTATATATTTTGGTATAACTATAAAGATCTTAGGATGTATTCTCCGTGAGCAGTCATAGACTATTATTCATAAAAGTAGCTGAGACCAAAGATATCTCACCAGGTAAAACCAAGAAAGTAAAAATAAACGAAAAAGAGATTCTGATAGCCAACGTTGATGGAAAATATTATACCATCGATAATAATTGCACATATGATAAAGCAGATCTATCAGAAGGAACCCTCACAGGTAAGATATTAACATGTCCAAAAAATAAAGCAGAGTTCGATGTATCCAACGGGAAAAACGTTAAGGGACCAAAGATGATGTTATTCAGAGTCAAGACAGATGACTTGAACACATATGAAATAAAGATCGACGGAAACGACATACTGGTTCATCAGAAGAGTTCTTGGGGGATGTAACCTATTCTTCTTCATGTTCCTTGTACAGTTCTTGAGCCCATGTGATGAGCTTCTTAGCCTCATCCGCGTCCTCCCATTTAAGAACCTCAGTGGTTTTACCCTCAGCTCGTTTATAGTTGTTATAAAAGTAGGTTAACTCATCGATGACACTGCGCGGTAGATCATTCATACTCTGAATATGTTTGTAGAAGGGATCAGTAGTGCTAACCGTGACCACTTTATCATCCATCTGCTCATCGTCCACCATCTTGATATTCGCTACAGGGCGAGCGACAGTCATGCACCCTGTGAAAGTGGGTTCATTAATCAACAATACAGCGTCCAAGGGATCTCCGTCGTCGTCCAGTGTCCGGGGGATGAACCCGTAATCCGCCGGGTAATAAGTGTAGAGAACACGATTGAGTTTGAATACTCCCATATATCCATCATACTCGTATTTGTTCCGGCTATTACGCTGGATCTCAGTTACTACATATATCTCATCGGGAGCATTTGGCCCGCTCTCAAACTCTTTCCAATAATTAACCATCTATAATCTCCGTGGAATAGATAATCCATGAATTTAGGTCTATCTACAGTTCCTCATAGGGTTCTTCAACGTGGCTTAATACCTCGCGCCAGGCATCTAGAGTTTCCTGTGCTTCTTTCTCCTCCATTATCTGGATGACGAAACCTGTGTGCACCAGCACATACGTTCCGGGCGTAATACTTCCCGGCTCCATAAGGTCAATAATTGCCTCTCGTTTAACTCCACCAAAGTCCACTATCGCTGTTCTACCTTCAACGCTTTCTACTTTACCTGGAACTGCTAGACACATTTCAAGCTCTCTCTAAATAGGGTTACATATAATCATTAGTATTATTGTTTTTATCTGGTAGAGTTTAAATCCTAGCTTGACTCTGCACTGCTTATAATAGGTGTCTGATTGGAAAAAAAGGATGTCAAGATATTTTGGGCTATTTTTTTAGCCACTTTTTTTGCGATGTTGGGAGAGACCATACCCCAGAGTTTTCAGCCCTTATTCATCAGGAACCTTGGGTTGAGCGCTGCCACTATTACCCTTATCTATAATATCCGGAATGTTATCCAGACAGTTCTGCGTCTGGTAGCTGGTACCATCAGTGATAGCCTTGGGCGTCGTAATATGATGCTTTTCGGTTTAGCCTTATTCGCTCTTGTACCATTCATCTACAGTGTGGCGATTAACCCATGGCTGCCTGTATTCGCCATGATTGCAAGTGGACTGGCTCTCAGCATATACTTCCCACCAAGCGAGGCATATACTAGCGCATTGTTTCCACCCGAGAAAGCAGGCGAGGCTATGGGTAGATACCATATGAGCTGGGCTATAAGCAGCGTCGTAGGGCCATCCCTCGGCGGTTATATAGCGAGTCATTTCATTGATTATCATAGTATATTCGTCTTTTCTGGTTTACTCGCCTGTATAGGCTTCTTTATAGTCTGGAAGTATACAGAGGATGATAGGAGCCTTAGCTGCCCAATGCCACCCGGGGTATTGATACAACAGACCTTCAACGAATTCCCATCCACCATGAAACGTCTCTTATCCAAAAAACGAGTGTTAGTTGCCTGTTTCGCTGTATTCACTCACAGTTTCTGTCACTGGGGTTTGATAACGTTTTTCCCGTTACTGGGGGAGAAGATTGGTATGACAGAGTTCTGGATAGGACTAACCCTCACAGCCAACGCTTTATCCATAGCTATGAGCCTACCCATCATAGGTCCATTATCTGATAAAACGGGGAGATTCGCGCCGATACTTACTGGGTTACTGGTTAGCGTTATTGCCTTTGTATTGGTACCAATAGCGCCGTATTTCTGGATGCTACCAGCGCTCAATGCAGTACTGGGTATATGCGCGGTCCTCGTATTCCCTGTGACTCAGGCAGCCATTATTGAGGTATTACCCCAAGCGGAAAGGGGGTCAGCTACAGGCGTATGGGGGATGGTTATGAGTCTCGGAGGCACCTTGGGGATGTTCGTTATGAGCGGTGTGCTCAGAGTAACAACAATAGACTGGGTTTTCTATGTCTCAGCGGGTTTCACCCTCGTATGTGCAGTAGTGATACTCTTAATGCGTGGATACTTTGATTAACCCTTTTCATATCCATATGTTTCTCGCGCGGTTCTAGTACTGATTAAGCCGTTCACCAAGTCTCTTTTGATTTTTTCCGGTTCTCGCTCAACTGGATCACCATATCCGCCGCCCCCGGGAGTCCTTATGATCAAGGTATCACCACGGCCAATAGTGATAGTGCACTTTGAGGGTAACCGGATCTCAGAGCCATCCGGCGTAACCAAGATATATTCACCTGTTGCCCCATCATGACCTCCAGCTAGACCCCAAGGATTAAGTTTGTTTCGCTCAGCCATTATACTAAGAGTTGCCTTACTACTAGTAAGCGTCCATATTCGCTCGATGCCGCAGCCACCCCTATATTTTCCGACTCCACCGCTGTCTGGTCGAAGTCTATAAGCCTTGAATTCAAGAGGCAGAGACGCTTCCAATACCTCTATAGGAGTGTTCATGGTGTTGGTCATGTTTACGTGTATCCCATCCACCCCATCCCCGTCGGATCTTCCACCGCTACCCCCACCAATAGTCTCATAGAAAGTCCATGGCTCACCGTTATCCTTCAATCCACCAATGGTGATGTTATTCATGGTGCCCTGACCTGCTGCCGGCACCTTACATGGTAAGATCTTGCTGAAGGCTTTCATTATCACATCGGCGTTGCGTTGACTGGTCTCAACATTCCCCCCGGCAACAGGGGCCGGTCTATTAGGGTTCATCATGCAACCTTGTGGTATCTTCAAAGTTATGGGTCGGAAGCAGCCATCGTTAACCGGAATAGTGGAGTCAGTTATACATATTAAGACATAATATATGCCTGCCACTGTTACTCCCATAGGCGCGTTAACTGGTTTATCCACCTGAGTATGTGTTCCAGAGTAATCGAATACCAGTTCATCTCCCTGTTTGATGATCTTAACCCTGATATCAACATCTCCGCCATCAGGTAATATATCCTCCATGTAATCAACAGCAGAGTATATCCCATCAGGCATTGCTCTAATCTCGTCCCGCATTCGGGTCTCACTGTTATCCATGATAGAGTCCATGGCACCGTGAACCACCTCAACGCCATATTTGTCTATCAGTTCAAGCACTCGGTGCTTACCTGTATTATTAGCAGCTATCTGGGCACGTATGTCCCCCATCTGTACCTCAGGTGTACGGACATTACTCTGGATAAGATGTGACAGCTCGGCGTCTATCAGGCCTTCTCTTAGGAATTTAACAGGAGGAATTATCAAACCCTCCTGATATAACTCGGTGGAGTCAGCGGCGAGGCTTCCAGGAGCTTTCCCCCCTACATCCGTATGATGAGCCTTATTCGCAGCATAACCAACTAAATAACCATCCTTAATTATCGGGGCTATTAACGTGAGATCAGGGAGATGAGTCCCACTTATATAGGGATCATTCAGCAATAACATGTCCCCCTGCCCCAGTTCACCCTGGTATTTCTCTAAACCAAGTTTAACTGCAATAGCCATGCTCCCAAGATGCACCGGGATATGCTCCGCTTGTGCTATGAGTTCTCGTCTATGATTGAATATGGCGCAGCTATGATCCATACGCTCCTTGATGTTAGGGCTATAAGCACTCTTCTTTAAAGCGATACCCATCTCCTCAGCCGCGTAGATCAAAGCACCCTTGATTACCTCGACAGTGGTAATATCAACCATCAGCAGTTCCTCCATAATACAAGATTCCCAAATTCATCCGGTTTGAACGTCCATTCTGGATAGATTACCGTAGTAGCGTCATATTGCTCTATAATAGCCGGGCCATTCATCTCTGAGTTTAACTCGTCACGATTAATGATCATTGTATCATGCCAATGATTATCTGTCTCATAATAGACCCGGCGTCTACCTCGAATCCTCGTCTCGTTACCTAGTTCCCTCTTCTTCAACTTAGGGGGGTCAAGCAAACCTATAACCCTGAGTTTAGCGTTCACTAATTCTACTGGTTCATCTTTCTCGGAGTAACCATAAACATCAGCATGTTTTCTATGGAAAGCGTTTACAGTCTTTTTGAGACGTTTCATGTTAAAGCTTCCACCAGTCTCTATGTTAAGCTCAAATCCTTGTCCCTTGTAACGCATATCTAGAGTCCGCTGATATTTGTGCCTCTCAACGGGTATGTTTTCAGAGACAAGAGTCTCAAAGCCTTTCCTTTCCATCTCCTTGAATAACGACTCAACCTTCTCTGGGTTCACTTCTTTTATATCCGATAATATGGGCATGGAATAGTCGTGAAAGAGATCAGCCGTCAATAAACCTAGGGCACTGAACATCCCCGGGTTAGGGGGGACCACCACCCGCTTTATCTCTAGTTCCTCAGCCAAGGCACATACATGCATGGGACCCGCCCCACCGAAAGCCACCAAGACGAAGTTACGGGGATTATACCCCCGTTCAACAGATACAATACGTAGTATCTTACCCATCATACTATTAGATATCCTGATAACACTCATTGCGGCTTCAACAGCATCCATCCCCATATACGCGCCCAGCTTCTCGTATGCTTCCAGTGACTTCCCGGGATATATCCGCATCTCCCCCTCAAGTAGATTATCCGGGTTTAAACGCCCCAGAAGCAGATTAGCGTCGGTGATAGTTGCCTCGACTCCTCCCCGACCATAACAAGCTGGACCGGGAACAGCTCCAGCGCTCATAGGACCTACCCTCAAATAACCGTTAACCGCTTTGGCAATAGTCCCGCCACCAGCGCTGCACTCAGCCAAATCGATAAATGGAAAACGCACAGGATATCCTGACCCCTTAACAAGCCGCCCCATATGGATCTTTCCAGCCACCTCATATTCCGCTACAACTTCAGGAGTTCTACTCCTTACGGTGCCCGCCTTAGCCGTGGTTCCACCCATATCAAAGCTGATGATATTCCCCATACCTGTTTGTTCCCCCAGCCAGGCGGAGGCTATCACCCCTGCAGCTGGACCTGACTCTACGATGGTGGCTGGTTTCATGCTAACTGTATTACTCTTGGCTAAGCCTCCGTTGCTCTGCATCACATATAATTGGGTGGTTAACCCTTTGGATTCTAGGTCTGACTCCAGTTTATGTAAATACTTATGGATAACAGGCATTAAAACAGCGTTAACAACCGCCGTGCTGAAGCGTTCAAATTCACGGTATTCGTTACTAATCTCGTGACTCGCTGTAACATAGAGGTCAAGTCTATCCTGTAGCATCTGTTTACACATCCTCTCGTGCACCGAATTAGCGTAGCTGTTGATGAAGCCAATGGCAACTGACTCCACACCATCCTCCTTAATTCTATGTATCACCGACTCCAACTCGCTAGGATCAAGACCATACACTATTTCCCCGCTAGAAGTGACTCTCTCAGATAACTCGTAACGAAATCTACGCTCCACCAACATATGTGGTCGTTCAAAAAAGAGATTATATAACTCGGCTCTCCGTTGTCTCCCTATCTCTATCACATCTTTGAAGCCAGATGTGGTAATTAGACCGGTTCGAGGTAGATCAATGTCCACTTGACCGAACAAGGCGTTGGTGGCTATGGTTGTAGCGTGCCCTATCATGGTCACTGATGCTGCTTCATAGTCTTCAAGAAAATGGTTAAAGGCGTTAACCACACCAATTTCAGGATTCCGGGGTACGCTCGGAGTCTTTATGTTGATAATCTCCCCTGAGGTAAAATCAAATGCAACCAAGTCCGTGAAAGTGCCGCCCACGTCAACGCTAACCCTGTACAAAGCATTCACTCTAAGTAAATGGGTGAATGAACGGATAAAATATGTGAAAGAACTAGTCTCTGACCTTTACTCCACCAAGCTTGATAGCTTCAAGCACAATGTGGCTCTCAACTTTCTCGAT
>WJJC01000189.1 GCA_014729945.1 Candidatus Bathyarchaeota archaeon | reverse complement strand
TGTTGTCTGGCGGCTTGTACTATCTCAGTTAATTCTCTGCTGTCGAGCCTTACGAACATTAGTTGCTGTGGGGTGATTAATAGTACATAGTTTTCTCTTCCCATGAAACCTTTGCTTAGTCCGCTGATGGATGCGTATACCTGTTCCCCTTGCTGAGTGGGCGTTGATGGTTGTCTTGGTTGTGAGGGAGCTGCTGTTGCTGGTTGTAGTGGTGAACCGCAGCTACTGCAGTAGTTGCTTCCATCAGGGTTCTTGCCTCCACAGTTATTGCAGTATACCATAATGTATGAATAGGTGTATGCATTAAAAAAGTCACTATGGCTGGTTTGGCTCATGGGGAGGTTGGATATTGGTTTTGGTGAAGTCCCTTTCCCCATGGCTGAGAGCGTGTGTGGAGCTTTTTTTTATTGACTGTTCTATTTTCCTAATCCATATGGTAGGTGATTTTATAGAAATTTGGGGGTTTAGATTATTCCCCTGTATCTCATGGCTTCAGCGACTCTTCCTATGGCGAGTGCGTATGCTCCTGTTCTGAGGTCCACGTCGTATTTCTCAGCTTGTGTTGTTAGGTCTTTGAAGGCTTTTACCATGATTCTTTCTAGTCTTTGGTCGACTTCTTCCTCGGTCCAGTAGTATCCCTGTCTGTTCTGTACCCACTCGAAGTAGCTTACGGTTACTCCGCCGGCGTTGGCGCAGATATCTGGGACTAGAATGATGTTTTTCTCGTTAATGACCTTGTCTCCGCTTGGCAGTGTGGGTCCGTTAGCTGCCTCGACGATCATATCTGCCTTGATCTTCTTCGCTAGTTCATAATCTATGACGTTCTCAAGGGCTGCTGGTATCGCTAAGTCGCAGTCCACTGTTAGGACCTCGGCTGAGCCCATTTCCTCTGATCCCGGGTAATTTAGTACGTTGCCTGTTTCTTTTTTATGCTCCATGACTTTTCTGGGGTCGAGGCCGTCTGGGTTGTAGATTCCGCCGCTGCTGTCGCTGACTGCGACTACTTTGGCTCCGTGGTCGTGGAAGTTTGTGGCTGCGTAGTATGCGACGTTGCCGAATCCCTGTATGGCTACGGTTGCGTCTTTTAGACTCATATCGTATTTATCGAATGCTTCTCTGGCTGCGAAGAATACTCCGCGTCCGGTGGCCGCGGTTCGGCCGACTGATCCGCCTAGTGATAGGGGTTTGGCTGTGATTACTCCTGGTGTGATCTTGCCTGTGACCTTGTAGTATTCGTCGATTAGCCATGCCATTATCTGGGCGTTGGTTCCTACGTCTGGTGCTGGTATGTCCAGGTCTACTCCTATGAAGTCTTTGAAGGCGGCTGCGTAGGCGCGGGTTAGTCTCTCTAGTTCGCCTTTGGATAGCTTTTTGGGGTCTGCGTTGATTCCTCCTTTTCCTCCGCCGTATGGTAGGTTTACTACGGCGTTTTTCCATGTCATCCAGGCTGATAGGGCCATTTCGGATGGTAGTTCGAGTTCGGGGTGGTATCTTATGCCTCCCTTGGTGGGTCCTCTGGCGTCGTTGTGGTGGACTCTGACGCCTTTGAATGTCTTTACTGTGCCGTCATCCATTTTTATTGGTAATGATACTTCGAGAATGGCTTTGGGTTTGCTTATGACCTCGTATACTGCAGGCTCGAGGTTCATTAGTTCGCAGGTTTTTTTGACGTTTACTAGTTGTGACTCCCATGCGTTTAGCTCTTTACTCATCTTAACTCTTCTAGAGTTATAGTTTTATACATATAAGTCTGATTATGTCGATATTTCTATTCTTATTATAATATATGTTAAGTTTTTTAGGGTGATTGTGACGTGATATGTCGTATTATCGCATGGTGTTTTTTATGGCTGGAGGAAAAGCTGGATAGGTTGCTTTACCGTGATATGATCAAGTTGAGGCTGGATTTGGTTTGATGGTTCGCGGTTTATTCGTTCATGTAACAGGTATATTTGATGATTTGGATGTTCCTTGATTCGAGAATATGTAAGAAGGTATGTGTTATTCTAGTTCCCTTATTTTAAAATCTAAGTTTTTTAGGTTATTTTTTGATGAGATAATTGCGTTGATAAACTAAGTTTGATGGATGTTTTTCGTTGTTGTTGTTGTGTGTAGTGTTCTTGGATGGGTGCTGTTTAGATGATTGTTAGAGCTAGTCCGACTGTGAGTGGGATTACGAGGTTATCGTTGAAAGGCATGGGCAGAGTCTCGGCTAAGGTGCCTGAGAGGGCGGCGACTAGTGCGCTGGTTGGTGATAGGAAATAGCTTGCCGCTATATATGCAGCTATTAATCCGGCTATTGTTCCCTCTATGGTCTTATCTTTACAGTAGGGTAGCTTGTGTTTTCCTGTTAGTGATCCGGTTAATGCCGCAGTACTGTCTCCTAGTGCTAGGACTGCTATGGCAGCTGAGGCGGTTTCCCGTGGAAATATGAGTAGGGTTATGATTATTCCGAGTGCATAGAATAGGGGAGCGTCAACGAATTCTGATGCTTCTGTGTCTGTGGTGTTTAGATGGGTGAACCATGTGAAGAATGGGAGGCTGTCGCCGAGTATTCTGGTTGCCTCTGAGACCGTGTACAGGGTCATTGCTAATAGTAGTAGGGCTACTACTGGGTATGTGCCTAGGTGTTCTAGTAGGATTAATGGTATGAGTATGCTTGACGCGTGAACTATTTTTCGTAGTATTGTGCTTTTCCCTGGGTTTACTCTGGGATGGGGTTTATCCAGTATTATTGGCAGTATGTTTAGGAGGCCTCGGGTGACGACGTGGTCGGAGTAGTGGTATAGTAGGAAATCCGGGTGGTATCCTATGCTTGTATCGCTGTTTTTGAATAAGGGGATATTGTTCCTGTCATCAGCTATTGATATGATATTGTAGTCTTGCAGGTTTTGCTCCGCTAGTAGCGTGGATAGTGCTTTTGATTTTCCGTCTTTCTCTAGTACTGTTCCCTTGACTTTGCCGGTTAGGAGTCCTTTTTCGGTTGTGAGTGTGGGGCCGATGATGTAGTCGATGTCTAGTTTGTTTTTGAGTGATTCGAGGGCTTGTTGTGGGATGCCTGAGGTGATTAAAGCGGTTTTGTATCCCTGTTGTTTGAGTTCTTTGAATACTTGTTGGGCTCCGGGTTTAAGTGGAATATCATCTATTATTTTGTTTATTATGTCGGGTGGTAGGTCTTTGAGTATGCTGTATATACGGGTTATTGCTGGTTTTATCTGGGATAATCCGAGGAGGTACTTGACTCCAGGTATGACTAGGTTTAGTATTTGTCCTGGTCTATGTTTTTGTATGATCTTGTAGAGAAAAACCCCCTTAGGTATAATTACTCCATCAACATCAAACACAACCAGGGTTTCCCGTGTCATAATACAGATCAAGTAGTGTGTTTATCGTAATATTCTTTGAGTTAGAAGATAAGGAGAATATATTTTATGATTTGAATGATTTATTGTGTTTATTAGTGTAGGAAACTGGTTAGAATTAAGTGGGGTTTTATAGATAGGTTGGTGTCAGGTCTGTTTGGAATTTCGTGCGATAACAACTATGTTTTATTAATTTGTAGAAATATTTTTGTTTCAGTTTCGTTAGGGTTGGATCTATAGAAACTTTTTACTATTTCATTCCATTGTTTTTTTGTAGGAGGATATTCGGTGTTTATGTTCTCTATTTTTTTGTGATGTGTCTCTTTTACATATACGTCATGTTGTTGTGTAATACTGGTTTCTATTTCATCGAATCTGGTTCTGCCTGGGCATAGTATTTTATTTGTTTTTGGTTCTCTTTCTACTTTGTCTAATGGGTAATAGCGGCATATATTTGGTCGGTATGGGTATATTTTGCATGAATTGTCTTCGTAGAAGAAGCATGGTTTAGAGGTCATTAGCTTATGGATCATTTCTTTCAATAGTTTATTCTTATTGTTGGGGTATCTGATGGGGTGGAGAGGGGTTTCATTGATTTTTGGTGGTGGGTATCCCCATTTACAGCATCTGCCACATTGGTGACAGATAAAAGGTATATTGATTGTATATTTTGAATTCTTTAATCCAAATGTATAGGTGTTATATAGTATTCGATTATCAATTAACATACTATGTAGGTTATCCGTTTTTTTAGTATATTGCCTTGCTTTTAGTGTAAATATTTGAGAGGCTAGGTGAATAATTATAGTAGGTTAACATGTGCGTGGATATACAAGCGTACATCTTTAATGTTTTTATTCTATTGCTAGATATGGACTTTTTATGATGTTTTATGTTACATGCGTTTTTTGAACCTGTTCGAGGCTATGTTGGTTTTTCTTCGTCGTAGACTATTGAAGGCCTGGGTTTGGGGATCTGAGTTAGGTGACTGGAGAACTCCCATGGGGTTGAATCCAATATATTTTATTGAAGGTAGCTGATTCATCCATAGTAGTTTGAGATTTGATCCTGATTTCTAAAAACAGGGAAGGAGTGTCTACGGTTGGTTCCACAATAACGCTTAGAGTGAATATGGGTGTTAGATGCCCAGTGCTTTTTTCTGAGCCTTGACTATCTCTTTGATGCCTTTCTCAGCCAAGTCAAGCATCTGATTCAACTGATCCCGGGTGAAGGCCTGTTCTTCGGCTGTTCCCTGAACTTCCACGAGTCGGCCGCTTTCAGTCATTACTATGTTCATATCCACGTCGACTGTTGAATCGAGGGCATAGTCTAGGTCCAGAAACACTTCATCGTTTTTGACGCCTACACTGACAGCGGCGACCATCTCACTCATAGGAACGGTGTCAATCATGCCTTCATCTTTTAACGTGTGTAATGCCTTGTAGAGGGCTACGGCGCCGCCTGTTATGCTGGCGCAGCGGGTTCCACCGTCGGCGTCTATGACATCACAGTCCACATAGATGGAGTTGGGGCCTATGGCTTCTACGTCGACGACGGCGCGTAGGCTGCGGCCGATTAATCGCTGGATTTCGATGCTGCGTGAACTTACTCTGCCCCGTGGGCGGGATTTACGTGTGTTTGTTGAGCCGGGGAGCATGCGGTATTCGCTGGTTACCCATCCGCCGGGTAGTTCCTGTTCGACTTTCCAGCGTGGTGCTCCGGGTCGAACGGATGCGCTGCATAATACTCGGGTGTTGCCGAAGCCCATGAGCACTGAGCCTTTAGGGTGTTTCTGGAAACCGATGTCGAAGGTTAGATCGCGGAGTTGGTCGTGTTTACGTTGCGTCATAGATATTAACCCTGATGGGTACTAGTTAATTGTTGAGGATACGTGTGAGTCAACAATTAGGGTATACCACGAATAATGCGTTTCATGTAATAGTTTGGTTGAATTTTCCACTGAGTAACAGGTTGACTAATTATTAGTTTTATTTGGAACGATTGTATTAGTTTCTGGTTATTTGATCGTGAACAAATAGTTATATGGCTTGATTTTTTATTCCTTTCAAGCATTACATAAAATAACGTTAAATGAAGGTAAAATTAATGGTTGATAAATCATAGAAAAATCAGTTTGTTGGTTTGAGACGTTTTAATCTCATCATGGGTTCCTGCACCTAATCTAGGGAGTTTTCATGATTTTTGTGAGTAATGATACGACTTATCCAATTTACACCAATTACCTGAACTTTGATATAGAGACCTTTACTTTGTCCCCGAACTCACTACTGTACTATGAGGTGCCTTTTTGGTCCAGCTGTAGCATTGTTTTTGTTGATCTCTTTATATGAATAAATCCTACCTCTAAGAAAATAGTGTATGTGTACTAACTAAATTTTCTCTCCTTCTCTTAGACTGTATAACTCGTGAATATTTCCCTCTGGATCGGCAAAAAACGCGGTTGTTCTTCCCCATGGCATCAATTTAGGTGTTTTTATTGGAGTCGCGCCCTTCCTAACGATTTCATCATATACTTTTTCTACTTCCTCCGCTGAAGACAGCGGGAAGGCCAGTTCGAATCTTTGTCCTTTCGCGTCTTTATTGTAGGACTCATGTTCAGTGCCTTCATACATTACCTTTGGGGTGGTTAAAGCGAATCTAACTCCTTTATTCCTAAACTCTACATAGTTTCCAAGATCCTCAATACATTCAAAACCCATTACATCGGAATAGAAAAGTTTCATTCTAGTGATATCTGTAGTTAGAATAGTAATAAGACCAATTCTACCCAACATAACTAATCTGAGTAATTTGGAGATAAAACACTATGCTGAACGTATTATTGATTGAAAACTGTTCGCGCTCATAGAGCTGACTGCAGACGACGAGTGAATTTAGATGGAGGGGAACCCCAAAGTGCCTACACGCCTCATTTCACAATCTTATTGTGTTTTTCGTTTTTCTTGACCGGGTTTTCTATTTAATCCTAAATATCTAAATAAATCTCTGTTTCTGTATTACATGCCTTGAAACAATTAACGCCTGAGGAGAAAGTGCAAATAACAGCAAATATGTCTGATGCTATTACCAGGGTTTCTTTAGAAGGAATAAAGGCGAATTATCCTGGGTTCTCAGAGAAAGAAACCGTAGAGCTTTTACGTGAGAGAATCAAACAGAGGCGACGATAACTGGACACTTTTCAGGGTCTTGTTCAACGTCTGATTAAGGCCTTAAACAGTATAGAGGTTGAATACATGTTTACGGGTGCTATTGCTTCGAGTTACTATGGTGTGCCTCGAACGACTATGGATGTAGATATTATAGTCACTGTTTCAGAGATGGACTATGACATATTGGTTTCTGCTTTGAGGGACATACGTCTAAATGTCTCAGTTCATGATTTTCAGAATGCACTGGAATCAGGGTATAAAATTGTGTCAGTAGCTTACGCCCTTTACTGTTGATTTTATACTGCTGGATTATCGCCACCGATATCATTGAAGGTTTTTACATTTTTGTCTAAATTAGACGAAGGGCTTTCCTCTGCTAATCTCTTTGATATCCTTATAGCCTTTAGCTGAGCCCTTGTTCCAGGTCTTTATTCATCAATCTCTAGAATATCTGGAATCGTGATCTTCTGGACCAGTGATTATCTCACTATCTGGACCTTCTTTAATTGCTGCTGTAACGAAAGCCGGAGGTGTCATGAACATCCATGTAGATACAAAGTGGTAGAAATCCGGGTTTTTCAAGAACCTAGCTAGACGAATAAGCAGGTAAATTGATAGATGATAAGCCAGTGTCCTTGGACTGCACCGAATCCTAGATAGTAACCAAACATAAGCATCCGAAACACATACCTTGTCATTCTCTAGATCGGCTATCTCAAACAAGATTGGTGCATCCGATTTAGGGATATGAAGATAGTAACCATTCCACCTTAGAAAATAATAAACCGAGAACAAAGAAGTACGTTTATTCCCATCTATAAACGGGTGACCTCTGTTCAAGTGAAACATCAAGTAAGCTGCACGGTGAAAAAAGTTCTTGAAGAGTCATTGACCGAATAAGGTATCACGGGTGACAAAATCACAGGTAGTGTCTATTATACCAGGATAATTCAAACCCTCATCAACTTTGATAGGTTGATCCCGTTCCCTATAGATCTCAACAAGTACTGAGTGAAGATCATGAACAAT
>WJJC01000188.1 GCA_014729945.1 Candidatus Bathyarchaeota archaeon | reverse complement strand
TGGAGTATTGCTTAAATTTATGGTGCCTTCAACATACTAGAGAGGATATGGAGGGCTTAGGTCAATTTGATGCTATATATAACATCCTTATCCTCGTGGTAGTTATCACACTTATAGCGCGGCAGATCAATTTCCCCTCCACCATCGCATTCATTTTCGCTGGGGTGCTGGCTACTTTTATGCCCCGAATATCTCTTCCTGAGATAGGTCCCGGGATATTCTTGACGGTGCTTCTTCCCCCTATCTTGTTTACTGAGACCCTGACTATGGATGTTGAGGGGCTTATCGATGACAGTGACACTATATTGACTTATGCTGTAGCTGGTACTGCGTTAATGTCCACCGCTATTGGGATCTACACTCGTTATGTTTTCCAGATAGGGTGGTTAGAGGCTTTTTTGCTTGGGATAATCATCTCGCCTACTGACCCCGTGAGTGTGATTGCTACTTTCAAGAGGCTGGGGGTCATCAGGCGGTTCCAGTTGATAATCGCTGGGGAGAGCCTATTTAATGACGGGTTAGCTATCGTCATTTACAGTATACTTTTAACAATAGTTGAAGCAGGCTCGATAACGAGCATGGACGTAGTTACTACTACTATAATCAAGGTTTTCGGGGGGGCCATACTTGGTTATGTGGCAGGGTATATTGTTCACCTGATAATGTGTTGGACAGATGATCTATACGTTAAGACCTTGTTGACTTTTATTATCGCTTTCGGTGTGTTCCGGTTGGCTGAGGCGTTTCACTCCAGCGGTGTTATCGCTGTTGTTCTCGCTGGTTTAATACTGAATTACAGGTGTAAGAATTACGGCGGTATTGGGGAGGAAGTGGAAGAGGTTCTGGAGATAATGTGGGAGTTCGTGGGGTTCATAGCCAGCAGCTTTGCCTTTATCTTTATAGGTGTTAGTCTAGAGCTTGATCTGCTTTTTTCTTATGCCTTACAGATACTGGCTATAAGTGTTGTAAACGTTATCTTCCGTTATGGTATCATTGATATAATAGCCAGATACCTGGAAACCTTCCACGATAAACGTATTCCCATAAACTGGAGGATCGGAATGACGTGGAGCGGCCTCAGGGGAGCAGTATCCGTTGTCCTTGTTCTAGGTATAACAGGGGTAGACTTACCCAATGAAGAACTGCTCTTGGCATTAACATATGGAATAGTTTTGGTAACTAACGTGATACAAGGTCTATCAATGCCTATTCTCATTAAACGTCTTAACTTATTCAGCAGAAGACGGAATATGGAGGAGGAATCTGAGGTTTCCCCGGAGTAGTTTTATCATGGTTTATAGCCCAGTATTCCGGAGTTTTTATTGGTTCTAAATGCCAGTAGCAGAAAGACTTGAAATGCTGTCCGAACTTGAGGAGAAATACGCGGTAGAGCTTGAACGAGAGTACCGTGGATACGGTAACGAGCTTGTAAGAGAGTTGATCTCCTCCGTTATGATTGATAGCAAGAAACACGCGGGACTCTACAAGGCAGCAGCCATGATTGCCAAGGGTAAGAGCTTGGCGATAACCGAGGAAGAGTATATGGTTCTGGAGAAGAACCTTGAGCTTCACATCGAGAAAGAGAAAGAGATGCTTGAAGCGGTAACCCAGCTAATGGATGAGGTGGAGGATAAGAGAATCAAGAAACTACTCACCATCATATACGAGGATGAGTTGATGCATCACCCCTTCATGACCAGCTTCCTGGAACTAGTGCTCAAGCGAGAGACAATCACAGAGCAAGACATATGGGATATGCTCTTCAGAGACCTGCCCACACATGGTCACGTGGCTGACCCATACGTGGGAAAAGACTACGGACCATAATCTCTACTTTTACCTTTTTATTTATTTTTAAACAAGAATTGTTAATACTCTCTTTCACCAAGGTAAACTTACTCCGGTGGGTGAGCATGGAGGATATTATCAGGGTTTTAGCGATAGACGGGGATGAGAAGCGTGTCAGACAGATATCACGGTGTCTCGCAGAATATGATCCAGGTATAAAGATAGAGCATCCGGGAGACGCTGAATCCCTGATTCAGTTGATGGAGACCAACAGCTTTGACTGTATTATTACTCCCGAGGATCTTAGTTTCTTAAACCGAACCGAGTTACTCCAGAGACTGGCCGAGGTTCTTTCTCTCCCGGTTATTCGTTATCTTGGTGAATCTAGATTACCCGAGTCCACGCGGCTTGACTCTAGCTTGATCCAGGAGTTATTGTCCCGGGAGAACAAGTTATCTTATAGAGTGTTATCAAAGAGGATTAGACGAACAATAGCTAGTAATGGTGAAATGAGGTTTGCTGGACTGGGTCTTCCTGATGCTCCCCGGGTGATGGTGAGGGGGGATAGGTTGTTTATTGTTGATGAGAATGGCTCAGAGAGGCTCTGGGGCTGTGAGTCCATGGATGAGATTCATGATATTGCTCGTGATATGGAGCTTGAGTTGAGGGCTGTTCGATGGGTTCGGTTGGAGCTTGAGAGATTGATCGGTGAGCTTACTGAGGTGGTGATGTATTCTGGTGTTCCGGAGGATCGTGTTTCTGATATTATTTTTGAGGGGTATCGGTCTCTTCTCGCCTTGTTTATGCGTATGGATGAGTATTATGGTAAGCGTTGATATTTTTACCTTCAACTATTGATAGTAGTTATTTTATGCTATTTTTGACTAAAAAAATAAAGGTTTTTAAACATAAATGCGCAGAAAATCCTTAGATGACTAAAAGAAAATACAAGTATCACACTGTCAATCTCCCGGAGAGTCTAGCTGACAAGATAGAAGAAGTGATAGAGAGCGGTAACCACGGTTACACTAGCATACCGGACTTTGTAAAGTCGGCTGTTAGAAGATATCTTAGAGATCTTGGATACTTGGTTTAAACAGGGTAATGCAACCATTTTCTCGTGTGTCCCTAGGTTTAATTATTTAGTCTGTTTTAACCAAAACCTTCATAATATCGCTAGCGAAATAGAGCTTATGCCAACATGCAGATCATGCGGAAACGAATTAACAGAAGAAGATAACTTCTGCTCTCGCTGCGGTCTAAGAACCGAGAAAGGAGAGCTAGATAATGTAAAAACCCCAGTTGATAGAAGGCCTCACTGGGAGCGAGATATGGAGATAGCCATAAAAAACGCGACAACCCTGCTGGAAGACGCTGTGGAGTCAGCTAAGAAGGGTTTGAAGCAGGTCGCTGAGGAAGTGCAGACCGAGATCGATAAGGCTAAAGAGGTTAAAACTAGGAAAAAAACGCCCCTGTACTGCCCTAAATGCGGAGCCAAGAATCCCCGTGACTCGGTTTACTGTACCAAGTGCGGTGCCAAGATCAATAGTTAGTCCCTTTTTAAATGGGAACTGAAATAAGCCCCGAGTCTTCCAGTGTAAATCATGGGTGTCCTCTGCAGCGGTAGCTTCGTAGCCGATATTATTGTACCTGATCTACAGTGTATCGGTTCACCTGGAAGCCTCACTTATGCTCCGAATGGTATTCATTTAAGCCCGGGTGGGCACAGTTCTAACGTAGCTATTGATTTAGTTCAGCTGGGTGTCGATGATGTTTACGCGGTGGGTTCCCTTGGTGGGGACGCGTTGGGGCGGCTATTAGTTGAGTTGTTAACTGAGAAAGGTGTATGTCCTCTTCCCGAGGTTCAGGTGGGGGTCTCGACGGCGAAAAATGTGGCCTTGCTGGTGAAGGGTGAGGATCGGCGGTATATCTCCGAGTTGGCCGCTAACTCATTGCTTTCCTCTGAGTATCTATTGGAGTCCATCGTTAGGGTGGAGCCGTCTTTTTTCTATCAGGGGACCCTTGGGGGGTTGCCTGATATCGAGAAAAATCTTTCATCAGTCTTACGGGAGATGAGGGATAGTGGTGCGTTGAATTTTGTGGATGTTATTATGCCCTCTGGTGGCTGGGAGTATCTTGAACCCGATCTAGGTTTTATTGATGTGTTTCACGCTAATAGGGAGGAGGCTATTGATCTTGTGGGTGTTGAGAGCATTGTTGATGCTGTTCGGTGGTTGACGGGTGCCGGTGTAGGGCTAGCTGTTGTATCTGATGCCAGTAACGGTGTAACCGCTGGGTCGGATTCTTTCCTAGTTGAGATGCCGGCTTATGCTGTGGAGTCCAGGGACCCTACTGGGGCTGGGGACGCCTTATCCGCCGGGATAATCAAACACCTGGTAGAGAACAATATATCCCGTAGTGAATTAAGGGATCCTGAGACGGTTATCGAGTTGCTTCTTATGGGTCAGGCAGCGGGGGCAGCATGTGTAACCGGTATCGGCGCAACCACGAATGTAATCATGGAGAACGTGGATAATATTCTAGCAGGGAAGATGGGTATACGTGAAGAGACGCTGGTGAGGTGGCTATGAGCTTTAAACGGTCTCGTATCCCGACAAGTATTCCTTCACTGGACCAATTGCTTGGTGGGGGGTTTCATGCCCGGGAGGTTAACCTGGTGTATGGTGAGGCGACAACCGGTAAGACCACACTGTCCTTGACCACTGTTTTTCATCACCTGAGGGTGAATCAGTCAGCTATAGCGGTTTATCTTGATATTGATAACAAGCTGAATGCAGCCCGCCTTGAGCAGATAGCGAGCTCCCAGGGCAAGAACCTCTTGAAGCGGATACGGCTCTTTACGCCGGAGAGTTATTCCCGTCAGGGGGATGCCCTTGAGCAGTTGCCGGAGGTGGCGGAGGGGGACTTGGTGGTGATTGATAGCCTCACTGGCTTATATAGGGGTGAGACAGAGGGCGCGGAGACTACTTTCAGGGTTAACCGTGAGCTGAACCGGCAGTTGGGTTACTTGTTGGAGGTGGCTAAGACGACTGGGTCCACGGTGTTGCTTACGGGGCAGGTGCGCAGTCGATTGGATTCAGGTGTGGTGGAGCCGGTGGCTGAGCGTTTGCTAAGGTACTGGAGCTCGGTGATTTTGCGGTTGGAGGACTCGGGTAGAAGGGGTACCCGGATAGCAATACTTGAAAAGCCTGAGGACTCTAAGACTCCGATAGTATTAACTATCAATGAATCTGGTATGACAGAGGAAGAGCGATGAACCTAAGCATAGTATTAGTCTCCATATGGAAGTATCTTCCAGCCTACTTTGCGAATGCTACTCCTGTTGCTTTAGGTGGTGGGCCTCCTCTGGATGGTGGGGACTCGTGGCTGGATGGTAAACCTTTCCTTGGGAGCCATAAGACTCTTCGGGGTTGTATGGTGGGTGTCTTGGCGGGTTTACTTATTGGTTTACTTCAGGGGGGTCTCATTGTTGGTTTTTTGCAGGGTTTTGGGGCTATTTTGGGGGATCTCTTGAGTAGTTTTCTTAAGCGCAGGTGGGATGTGGCTCCGGGTGATAGTTTTCCGCTATTGGATCAACTGGATTTTATCACGGTTGCGGTGTTGTTGAGTCAGCCTTTTGTTCAGGCGAGTCTAGTTGAGGTAGTTGTTATCTTGGTGGTTACTGTGCCTCTTCATTATTTGACTAATTATGTCTCGTGGTTGACGGGGATGAAGGATAATCCATGGTAGTTAGAGTACCATGGGGTCTGGTTTCTGCCAGGATTTGAAGACTCTTCCGCAGTAGTTTACCGCGAATATATCGTTGAACTCCTGGTGTAGCAGGGACATGGCGTTGAATCCGGTGCAGTGACATGGACTGAATAACTGGAGATCGTATTTCTCTAGCTCGTGTATGGTTTTATTGATGTATTTGTTGTCGCGGCCTACGAGGTGTGTTCCGCCGATATATGTTGAAATGTTTTCAAGTCCGCTAAGTTTACGTACGTGGTCTAGGGTGTTTACTGGTCCGCTGTGGGCACACCCGGTGATTACCCAGCAGCCATGTTTTTCGATCTGTGTCCAGAGGGCCTGGTCGCATAGTATCTGGTCGTCTTGTTCTTCTCCGTCTACTATTATGATTCTCTTTCCGCCGCCCATGGGTTGGGGTACTTTCTCGAAGTAGTTTTGTCGGGGTATTTGGCCTGTGGTCCATAGTCCGGGTACAACCTCGACGGGGTCTCTGGTTAGGATTACTTCGCCTCCGGCTTCTTCTATTTCTTTTATGCCCTGGTCTTCGGGTACTCCTCCTTTGGTTCTTTTACCGTTTTTGTCCTCGTAGTATCTGGGCTGGAATGTGTGTGGGTGAGCGTATACTGGGCAACCGGGTGTCATCTTTACTGTTTCCACGGTGGCTATGGTGTGGTCGCTGTGGCCGTGGCTGAGTACTATGGCGTCCAGGTCGCTGAGGTCTAGTTCCAGTGTTTTGATGTTGTAGAGGTAGGGTTTTTTGTCGTTGGCTGTATCGAACAATATTTTTCTTGGATTGTCCTCTGCGTCTGTTAACTCTAGGAGGTATGATAACCCCCACTGGCCCCATAGTCCGGGTTTTAACACCAGGTTGTCGGCTATGGTGGTTATTTTCAGGTTTTTAATCATGGTTAAAATATCACTACTATTGTTTTTAATCTTTGAGTGAATGTTCTATATAGTTGAACACGTGTTCTAATGGATAGTATTAAGGTAGTATCCGTAACCTATATGAGATATTCCGGCTATACAAGGTGAATAAGGCGAGGTAGACCATGGGAGGGCGAATTAGTGTCTAGCAGCAGGCGTAAGATGTTAGCTGCGCAGGAGGATATCGCCAACCGTATCGTGGATCTGGCTAAGCGTAAGGATATGACTGTCTACCAGACTGTGAATGATATACTGGAGCAGGCTCTCCGGGTGGAGGAGATGGGTATGAGTCTCCAGCAGGTGGTGGATGATCGATGGATGCTTAACAGAGCACAGGAGACGGGATTTACTTTCACCATTGAGCAACTTCTTTACAGGACTGTTGATGAGGCCTACGAGTCGGATAAAGAGAAATATACCATTATCTGGCGGGAGCTTGGTCACTGGTACGGGAAATATTATCAAGCCAAGCACGAGGACCCCATGGATGCCTTCGAGGAAGCATTAAAATTATTCACCCTGGGGACCAGTGAGTATAATCTGGAGAACAGTAAACGTGAATTGACTTTCAGTTTCCTAGGGGAGAAGCTTACCTCAGGCTACATTGAGTTGTTTAGTGTCTTCGTGGAGGAGATTCTCAAAGTCTTTGGTTACGGGCTTGTTGAGAAGGAGATTGACCGGGGTATCATAAAGTTGGAGTTGAGTCGGTAACTTGGTTGAAGATTTACTTGATGATACCAAGCTTATACCCGCTCCTAAGGTAGTGGTTGATCAGCTTCGATTGATGGCTGGTAGGTTAGGTGTTAGTGTATCAAGTATCACCACCGAGGCGTTGATGCAGGTCCTGCGTGCTGATGAACTTGGTGCCAGTGTCAAGGATGCTGTTGATATGCTTCATATGGCTAAGGTTCACCGTGGCGCTGGGTTGATTAATTTTCAGCGAGCAGGTTTCAAGGATTTGATTAAGCGTCTTTACCGTGAGGACTCGGAGCCATTACTGGAGCTCTGGTATCGTTCGGGACGCTGGTATGCTGCTTATCTGTCTAACAGGATTAATGAGGATATACTGGGGTTTTTTGAGCAGGATTTACTGGTTTCCTGGAACTTGGATGAATCTGAGATCAATGTGGAGGATGTAGTGGTGGAGGTTAGGTTAACTTCTTTTGGTATGGACTTGGAATTAACAGAGTTGCTTGTTGTGTATACAAAGGGATTCTTTGAGGAGCTTGGA
>WJJC01000187.1 GCA_014729945.1 Candidatus Bathyarchaeota archaeon | reverse complement strand
TTGTTTTGTTTTCGATTCTGGTTTCGTCTATGCTGAATTTTTCAAATTTTGATTCTGCTGGTTCTAGTTTGCTCAGTGGGGTTATTACTTGGGTGTAAATTAGGGCGCTTATTCCTAGAGTCGTTAATATTAGCAGTAAGACGCTAGTATATGATGCGACTCCTCGTTTTTTGGTCATGCTCCTTCCTCAGATAATTCTCTATGTGTTTGGTCTAATTTGATTCTAACGTCTAGAAGAAATTATACATTGCCTGGTGTTAGTACTTTTTAAAGAGTTATATAGAATTTGATTTGATATTCGGGGTATTTTTTTTCGATAAAGCTTTCAGCCTCTTCTGGGTCATGGAACGCTTTCCATCCTCCTTCTTTTCTGTTAAACGAATAAGATTTCACTGGAATATTCGAGTACTGACACCCATAGCCGTGTATTACGGCCAACCTTTGTTAGGGTTGAATATTTGCCAATATTTTCTTCATATCAATTACAGTAAGCAAATATTTTGTTGCTTTAAAGTTTACATTATTTCATGTTATTGTACTGGTAAGCGCACCTAGATGATATTTTTAAAGCCCTAGATTCAATTTCCCGGGTCCACGTTGTCTGGGTCAAAGGTATCTATGGGCTTCATCGCTATATTATTTCTACAAGCCTTCCCTGAGACATTATCCCCAGAAAGCCGGTCTACATCAGAAAAAAGGCGAGGTCATCGAGATGTTGGAGCTACTTAGACCAATACTCCCAGATTATGGAAAAACACTTAACATAGAAACAACAAAGCCAAAGTTACTTACCCGTTTAAGATCTAAGTTTCTCTTTCAAATTTTTCAGATTTGTAGCTATCGTAAACCCTCTAGAGGTTTTTATCACTGTGTCAAGTAGCTCTAGTTCATGTAAACTTGTTCTTATTTTACTGTAACTGTATGGTTTGACGCCCTCGGTCTCGCATCTTGCTCTATAGTACTCGTGAACTGCGCGCGCAAATTGTATGTGTGGAATATAGATTTTTGTCACATGGACACAAATGGGTAAAGAATCCATTTGAAGTTCATTGCTTAAACCACCACCCATAAGAGTAAATTTTAATCAAAACTTACTGGTTTAAATACAGCAAGTGATGTTGTATACTTACCTTCTTTGATGAGAAACAGACAATACTTGTCTAGGAACGTATATTGGATGTAACTGGACTTGTTTAAAAAAATCGATACTATCAAATCCAGTCTAGACGACCTAGACATATTAATCCTAAATATAATAAAAAAGAACGCTGGTATATCCGCATCCTTACTAAATTTCCAGATAAACCATGACCATAACACAACCATAAACCCAGCAATAATCCTCTCCAGACTAGACAGATTATTAGACCTACGCCTTATTTACAATAAAACAGAGCAAGTCGGAAAATACAGTTCAAGAAGATTCTACTATAACCATCAAGGAACACACGGTAAAGACCCTGATCTAACCAGTAACGGTTAATAAACGATAAAGGAATATGATAAGTATGAAAGAACTCCCTGAATACCCGCGTGCCTATAATAACTCGACACATGTTATCATAGAGCACAGCGATGGAAGCGAACAAATATGGGGTGAAGTAGACTCCGCCTCTGAGGCCCAGGCCATAGCTGAACAGATGACTATCTCACTTAGAGCCATAAAATACGTCGAAGGCAACCTAGAGAAAAGTATAGAGAGCATCAGGGAGTATCTTATCGAGCAGTCTATTCCGGATAATGTTATAGATGACGCAATATCTGAGGGAGTCTACGGGGCATCATTCACAATCTTAAAAAAACATCTGAACAACGAATCCGACTTTTCCAACTTCAGTAGAGAAGACTTATTGAACTACTCTGTGATGTTAACCGAACGAGAGAAATTCTTCCGCACAAGAAGACAATCAATCGAAGAGATACTAAGACAGAAACTCATAAGCGTGCGCGCGTCAAGTTCTGAAGACTTCCAGGGTACTAAGAGTGGATAACCTGTCTATTGTTGATAGAAGTAAAGTACTAAGAAAATTACAGATAATATCGCGACATATTTATCAAAATAGATCTGCGCGCCAAAGGGTTCCCAAATATCTTATTCTCTCAATCCCTTGTTATGCTGCGGAAAATTCAATATCACCGTTACATGAAAGTAGAATAAAATCTATGCAAGTGTAATAGATTGGGAATATAGGTATATGAAAAATATTACTAACTGAGAAAATCAGACCCGAGTGAACGAACCCGCGGGCCAATCATCTGCCTTTCACACCTTTGGCAATACGGTCACCGACTTCCTTATCGACGCTGCGCCAGTATTCAAAGGCCCTCTGCAACACAGGCTCCGAGACACCGTTTTTCAAATGCCCAACCACATTAGACACAAGTCGATCGCGTTGCACATCATTCATCACCTCTCGTACCAAAGTGCCGGGCTGGCCGAAATCATCGTCATCCTTGCGCTTGGTATAAGCCGCTCGAACGAACTGGCCGCTAGCACTCCAGACTGCTTCTTCAGGATACCTTTCAGCATCAGCCTCGGGACCTCCTTTTGAGTTAGGCGCATAAACCGGATCGGATACATTGTTAATCCGCATCGCCCCACCCTTACTGTAGCTATGCACAGGAACTTTAGGTCGGTTGACTGGGATCTGCTTATAGTTGACTCCCAGGCGAGCACGGTGGGCATCAGCATAGGAAACAAGGCGAGCGAGTAACATCTTATCCGGGCTCGGACCGATTCCAGGGACGAGATTATTCGGCTCAAACGCCGCCTGCTCAATCTCGGTGTGAAAATCACTCGGATTCCGGTTCAATGTCAACTCCCCTACTTCCCGCACAGGGTAATCTCCATGAGGCCACACTTTAGTCAAATCGAAGGGATTAAAACGGTAATCCTCAGCATCTTCAAAAGGCATAATCTGGACCTTCAAGGTCCAACTAGGATAATCCCCTCGCTCGATCGCCTTAAACAGATCACGACGGTGGTAGTCAGTATCATTACCGGCAATCCGGTCGGCTTCTTCTTGGGTGAGTATATCAATGCCCTGATTTGTCTTAAAGTGATACTTCACCCAGCAGCGCTCACCTTCGGCATTAACCCACATATATGTATGGCTAGAGTAGCCGTTCATATGCCGATAGCTTTTGGGAATCCCACGATCGCTAAACAAGATAGTGACCTGATGGGCCGACTCGGGTGAAAGCGTCCAAAAGTCCCACTGCATGTCATTATCT
>WJJC01000186.1 GCA_014729945.1 Candidatus Bathyarchaeota archaeon | reverse complement strand
GATACTTCTAGGATTAGCAAGTGGTATAGGATCAACAATAGGAGAGTTCAGCGCATACATGATTGGGAGAGGCGGTAGGAGAGTAATCGATGAACGATACGGTGATAAACTGGAAACTGCAAAAAGGCTTATCCAGAATTATGGTATGACTATTATATTCGTATTCGCAGTACTTCCTCTGCCTGATGATTTGATTTTAATCCCCTTGGGTATTCTTCGTTATAATTTGAAGAAGGCGATGCTTGCAATGTTTCTAGGAAAAACTTTGATGTGTATAACCGTAGCTTATGCAGGTCGATTCAGTTTCACGATAGTAAAGGACATTTTCGTATCTAGCGGCTGGATTGGAGGTTTCATCTCTACTATTCTATTGATGATCATTATCTATGCTCTGCTCAAGGTTGATTGGACTAAATTTATAGAAAATGAGTTAGAATAAGGAAAACTAGATCTCGGTGAAACTATTCACTGTATTCTAGTCAAGCTTCTTCAACAACTCTACCAGTAAACGAATGGTGTTTTCAGTATCCTTCAAGCATAGTAACCCTATATTACTGTGAATATGTCTTTTCGGTACTGTCAATACTACGGTTGGGAAACCGGATGTATTCACGTGGATCTGTCCAGGATCTGTTCCTCCACCCGCCATCTGACTCAACTGTAATGGAATCTATGCCTGTTTCGCGGTCTCCCTAACAAACTCCTTGAACATGAGGTTGAGTATCATTCTTCTGTCATATGTTTCCAGACCCCGTAACCTATGTTCTAGAGAAAATAACGGAAAACAGCCGATAAAAATTGAAGCTCGATCGAGATAAAACTACAGAATCCACCAAATATGCTTGTTACATGAAAGGATATGATTGAATTTCGTGTAACTTCATCAATTTCCGTCTTGTAAGGAAGTACTTTAATTTAAAAAATAGGTATCAGTTGCTGTTATGTGAACAAGGGCCAAAGGTCTCTGTCTCACAATCTTCAAATCCTGTTAATTGACCTATAAACCGAACATCTTCTCCTGTGGTCAAGTCATCTCTATCCTCTTGACGCTTTACTATTAATTCTGTATTAGGATATTCGTTATGAGGTCTAAATCTAAATCAGTTTTCATTATATGGTGATCTTAGGTTTAATAGTGAAACTGTCATCAAATGATGATAATTCAGTGCCTTTACATGATTATGTAATAGTATAAAGGCTAGCAGATGAGAAAATACGTAATATTAACTTAAACAAGCAACACGTTACTCTATAGATATTATATCTTTCATATATTCCTTGTTTTTGTATAGAATCCATAAACTTGGGGATCAATTATAGGGATTGATTTATTCTCTTAATTCGATTGTGAGTGCTCCGAGGTTTTATATTCTTGTCAGGATAGATATGAAAAGCGGAGCGTGGCAGTGGTAAGCTGTCATCCCTCGTTGCCGTTGGGGAGTCCCGCTCCGGTAGCCCAATACTTCTTCGGGAGTCCTTACTGTTCCTCAGGAGCCTAGCGCCCACTAGCCAGCCCTATTTTAGGGAGACTTGAACAAATTTAAAAAACTATTCTTACATTGAATGAGAATAACTCAATTTAGGGTAAAAATATGTAAAAAATGAGTAAAATCCATTGTTTTAACTAGAAAACACTCTCTATCTATTCAACACATGGTTCTAAAAACGTTAATTTTGCCTCTTCTGTAGATATCTCACTCATGATGCCAATAGGTACTGTTGCTATAGGATTCGTATGACCAAAGTCCATCTTAGCTACGATTGGATACTCATATTCCTCGATAATATCCTCAACAAGGGGTCCTATCCATAGGTCGTCCTTGATACCAGTGACCTCTGGTATTCTTCCAAGTAATAAGCCGTTGATCTCGTCGAGTGCACCCATCTGATCTAGTTGTCTGAATTGTCTTCTAACTTCCTTTGGGTTACCTTCTTCATCTTCCTCAAGGAAAAGAAGTTTACCTTCTAGGTCTGGCCAGTATCCTGTGCCCGCGAGAGCGAGTAGTGTGCCTAGATGTCCTCCGATTATTGGTCCCTGTGCTGTGCCTTCTTTGATGATGTGCCAACCCGGGTTAGGTTTCTCTGTTACTGCTTCATCTGGATACAGGTAGAAGTAAGGGGCGTCGATGTAGCTTGGTGAAGCTTTGAGCTCATAGGTGTCTATTGGGTTCATGAGTACGTCTTTGAAGATTTGTATCTCCCAAGGCATCAAGAACTCGTGGGTGAACGTGATTAAGGCTGGTCCTTGGAAGTTTATCAATCCTGCTTTCTCGTGGAGTACCGTGTTCAATATTGTGATGTCGCTGTAGCCGATGAATACCTTAGGGTTAGCCCTGATTAACCCCCAGTCGAGGTAGTCCAGTATATCGTTGCTGTTGAAGCCACCCCAATAAGACATAATGCCGTCTATGTCGTCGTTCTTGAAGGCATCCATCAGGGTTATAGCGCGTTCCTTTGGTGGACCGGCTGTTCCCTTGTAGTTTCCCTTGCAGCTGTGATGTATCTTAACGTTGAACCCGATTTCTTTGAGGTTATGTACCCCTCTTTGTATTACTTCGTCTGATGATGTCATGCTGCTGGATGGCGTAACTATAAGTAAGGTGTCTCCTTCTGCTAGTCTCTTGGGTCTAACAAGGTCCATAGCAGTGTATCCTACTATGGGTGGATAAAGTTATTCTAGGAGTTCTATTACCTTCCTAGCCGATGTAAGATACCCTGTATGTCCTATCATTCTTGTTTTGGGTCTCGTCTTATTGGGTGCAACGGTTATCTCTCTAAGCATTAATTCAACTGTTTCTATGTCTATGAATGGGTATCGTTGAAGCTCCTCGGTGGTCTTCATAACTTGCTCGATGGTCGGGCTGAAGGATAGAAATACGCCGCTACCTGCAAGGGATTCCCATGCTCTGTCTATTGCCATCCACGGAGTAGCCATATCCAGAACCACTGCCTCCACGTCCATTACAGGGATTCCCTCTGTGATGTTATGGATATCTAATTCCACGTACTCCATGAGACCAGATCTATCAATGTTCTTTGCCGCCGTATTCTGGTGTTTCTCACTAATATCGTAACTGTATACCTTCCCTGTAGGGCGTATGAGGTTTGCTAAAGACATTGTAAGGGCTCCGCTTCCTGTTCCTGCTTCCACCACTCTGTCACCAGGCCCGATTCCAAGCTGGTACAAGATGTAGCTGATATCCTTTGGGTAAAGTACTTGTGTGCGGCGGTCTGTCTTTAATACTCTGTCTCTGATCAATGGTTTGAGTACGTAGAAGCTTACACCGAGGCTGCTTGTGACGGTTATACCGTATGGTTGATCTATTAGTTCACCTAGTTCAATGAATCCTTTATGGGTGTGGAACTGTTTTTCGGGCTCCACCCGGACTTTATAGGTTCTTCGCGGATCCAATACCAAGTAAATCTCGTCTCCAGCCTTAATATGGGTCATAGTAGGGCATCAATAGTAGCTCTGGAATAAATTTCCTCTTATAGGAAGCCACATCTTATAGCTTTGGTCCCTGTTTTTCTGAGTATGAATAATTTAGAAGAGTTTAACAAATTCAGGCAGAAGATGAATGAGCAGATAATTAATTGTGGTCACTTGGGGTTGAAACGTTTCTGGGCGCTGGATGGAAGGGCTTATGAACCCGGTGAATTGGATGAGAAGACTCTTGAGTTTATGGGACTCACCACTAGCATGGTTTTGAGGTGTGATGACTGTGTCACATATCATCTCATCCGCTTGATCCAGTTGGGTGCATCCAATGAGGAATTGTATGAGGCCTTGAACGTGAGCCTTGTCGTTGGTGGATCTATCACCATTCCTCATATTCGCAGCGCCTTTGAGACTATTGATCAGTGCCGGGAGATCCAGAAAACCGATCCGAGTCTTGAATCTCTGCTCTAGTATTTTTATTTTTACTTAAAACATATATAAATGTCACTTATTTTTAATAGTATTATGCGATACTTTGAATGGTTCAGGGCAAACGATGTTCGAGTGATTTTTCTCGTTGCATTGTTTTTCCGGCTCATGGTTTACTGGTTGATACCTGTGGACTGGAATAGTGATAGCTACCACCACTGGTTAAT